>NZ_QFFM01000049.1:3648-5405 GCF_003129905.1 Bifidobacterium callitrichidarum | reverse complement strand
GTGTGGTGGTGGTTTGAGAACTCAAGAGCGTGTTTGTACTACTTCTTTATAGTCAATGATTGCCAGTGCGTCCCAAGCCTGACGGTTTTGTGCCGTGGGGTTCCCTAGCGGGTTGGATTGGGGCGTGGTTTTTGTGAGTGGGGTTCCTTCCTTAAGGAATCCGCTCGTCTTTTTCTTTTTTGGAGTCATCTTTCGATGCTCTTTCATGAAGTTTTTTTGTGGAGGGTTCGATTCTGGCTCAGGATGAACGCTGGCGGCGTGCTTAACACATGCAAGTCGAACGGGATCCGAGCAGCTTGCTGTTTGGTGAGAGTGGCGAACGGGTGAGTAATGCGTGACCGACCTGCCCCATGCTCCGGAATAGCTCCTGGAAACGGGTGGTAATGCCGGATGTTCCACATGAGCGCATGCGATTGTGGGAAAGCTTTTGCGGCGTGGGATGGGGTCGCGTCCTATCAGCTTGATGGCGGGGTAACGGCCCACCATGGCTTCGACGGGTAGCCGGCCTGAGAGGGCGACCGGCCACATTGGGACTGAGATACGGCCCAGACTCCTACGGGAGGCAGCAGTGGGGAATATTGCACAATGGGCGCAAGCCTGATGCAGCGACGCCGCGTGAGGGATGGAGGCCTTCGGGTTGTAAACCTCTTTTAGCAGGGAGCAAGCGTTAAGTGAGTGTACCTGTTGAATAAGCACCGGCTAACTACGTGCCAGCAGCCGCGGTAATACGTAGGGTGCAAGCGTTATCCGGAATTATTGGGCGTAAAGGGCTCGTAGGCGGTTCGTCGCGTCCGGTGTGAAAGTCCATCGCTTAACGGTGGATCTGCGCCGGGTACGGGCGGGCTGGAGTGCGGTAGGGGAGACTGGAATTCCCGGTGTAACGGTGGAATGTGTAGATATCGGGAAGAACACCAATGGCGAAGGCAGGTCTCTGGGCCGTTACTGACGCTGAGGAGCGAAAGCGTGGGGAGCGAACAGGATTAGATACCCTGGTAGTCCACGCCGTAAACGGTGGATGCTGGATGTGGGGCACGTTCCACGTGTTCCGTGTCGGAGCCAACGCGTTAAGCATCCCGCCTGGGGAGTACGGCCGCAAGGCTAAAACTCAAAGAAATTGACGGGGGCCCGCACAAGCGGCGGAGCATGCGGATTAATTCGATGCAACGCGAAGAACCTTACCTGGGCTTGACATGTTCCCGACAGTGGCAGAGATGTCACCTCCCTTCGGGGCGGGTTCACAGGTGGTGCATGGTCGTCGTCAGCTCGTGTCGTGAGATGTTGGGTTAAGTCCCGCAACGAGCGCAACCCTCGCCCCGTGTTGCCAGCATGTAATGATGGGAACTCACGGGGGACCGCCGGGGTTAACTCGGAGGAAGGTGGGGATGACGTCAGATCATCATGCCCCTTACGTCCAGGGCTTCACGCATGCTACAATGGCCGGTACAACGGGATGCGACGACGCGAGTCGGAGCGGATCCCTGAAAACCGGTCTCAGTTCGGATCGCAGTCTGCAACTCGACTGCGTGAAGGCGGAGTCGCTAGTAATCGCGAATCAGCAACGTCGCGGTGAATGCGTTCCCGGGCCTTGTACACACCGCCCGTCAAGTCATGAAAGTGGGCAGCACCCGAAGCCGGTGGCCTAACCTCCTTGGAGGGGGGAGCCGTCTAAGGTGAGGCTCGTGATTGGGACTAAGTCGTAACAAGGTAGCCGTACCGGAAGGTGCGGCTGGATCACCTCCTTTCTACGGAGTATTCAG
>NZ_QFFM01000049.1:1661-3240 GCF_003129905.1 Bifidobacterium callitrichidarum | reverse complement strand
TTTTTGTTGTTCGTTTCGATCGTTTTGTGATCGTTTGATGTGTTGATTTGTTGTCTGGGAGTCCAGAGTTAGCTGTTTTCGGGATCATGCAATACTGTGTGTTGTGTGTTGTCTTGAAGGGCGTATGGTGGATGCCTTGGCAGACAGGACCGATGAAGGACGTGGGGGGCCGCGATAGGCCTCGGGGAGCCGCCGACCGGGCTTTGATCCGAGGATTTCCGAATGGGGGAACCCAGCCGCCGTCATGGGCGGTTACCGCTTTTGCGGGGGGTACGCAGGGAAGTGAAACATCTCAGTACCTGCAGGAAAGGATATTCCGTGAGTAGTGGCGAGCGAAAGCGGATCAGGCCAAACCTCATGCGTGTGATACCCGTCGGGGGTTGCGTGTGGGGTGTTGTGGGAGCGTGTGTCCCGGTGCCGACGTGCCGGGCGATGGTGATAAAGACGTGTGTTAGGGGAACCGGATTGAATGCCGGGCCGTAGAGGGTGAGGGCCCCGTACCCGTATGCGCATGTCCCGTCGATCGTGTGTCCCAAGTAGCACGGGTCCCGTGGAACCCCGTGCGAATCCGTCTCGACCGTGAGATAAGCCTAAATATTCCTGTCTGACCGATAGTGAACTAGTACCGTGAGGGAAAGGTGAAAAGCACCCCGGGAGGGGAGTGAAACAGTCCCTGAAACCGTGCGCCTACAAACCGTCGGAGCCTTTAGGGGTGACGGCGTGCCTATCGAAAAATGAGTCTGCGAGTCAGTGGTGCGTGGCGAGCATAACCCGTGTGGGGTATGCGTAGCGAAAGCGAGTCTTAAAAGGCGTTTTAGTCGCGTGTCCTGGACCCGAAGCGGGATGATCTAGCCCTGAGCAGGTTGAAGCGCGGGTAAGACCGTGTGGAGGACCGAACCCACCTGGGTTGAAAACCGGGGGGATGACTTGGGGTTAGGGGTGAAAGGCCAATCAAATTCCGTGATAGCTGGTTCTCTCCGAAATGCATTTAGGTGCAGCGTCAGGTTATTGCGTCCGGGGGGTAGAGCTACTGGATGCTTGCGGGCCCGTATCGGGTACCAATAGCAACCAAACTCCGAATACCCGTGACGTGTATCCTGGCAGTGACCCGGCGGGGGATAAGCTTCGTCGTGGAAAGGGAAACAGCCCAGACCGTCGTCTAAGGTCCCCAAGCGCGTGCTAAGTGGGAAAGGATGTGGAGTCGCATAGACAGCCAGGAGGTTGGCTCAGAAGCAGCCACCCTTGAAAGAGTGCGTAACAGCTCACTGGTCTAGTGGTTCCGCGCCGACAATGTAGCGGGGCTCAAGCACGCCACCGAAGACGCGGCAATCGCCTTTTGGCGGTTGGGTAGGAGAGCGTCCCCTGCGGGGCGAAGCGGCGGTGGAAACCGGCCGTGGACTGCAGGGGAGTGAGAATGCAGACATGAGTAGCGAAAGCGGGGTGAAGATCCCCGCCGCTGGATGACCAAGGGTTCCAGGGCCACGTTCATCGTCCCTGGGTGAGTCGGGTCCTAAGGCGAGGCCGACAGGCGTAGTCGAATGGATGAACGGGTCGATATTCCCGTACCGGCTGGCGACCG
>NZ_QFFM01000049.1:0-1512 GCF_003129905.1 Bifidobacterium callitrichidarum | reverse complement strand
GTTGGGACTGTAGCGGTAGTAGGTCAGCGCAGGAGTGACACGGAAGGGTGGCCGGCTCCGGAGGTGGTTTTCCGGGGCCAAGCACGCAGCCCGTCCCCCAGGCAAATCCGGGGGGCATCGTGGGTGAGGTGCGATGGGACGCGCGTTAGCGTGGATCCGGTGATCCCGGCCGTCGAGAAAAGCTTCGGCGTGAGGGCGTCAGTCCGCCCGTACCCCAAACCGACACTGGTGGTCAGGTAGAGAATACCAAGGCGATCGAGCGAATCCTGGTCAAGGAACTCGGCAAATCACTCCCGTTCCTTCGGTTTAAGGGAGACCCCCGATGGTGAACCGCCTCGCGCGGGGAGCTGTTGGGGGTGGCACAGACCAGGGGGTAGCGACTGTTTACCAAAAACACAGGTGCATGCGAAGACGCAAGTCGCTGTATATGCACTGACGCCTGCCCGGTGCCGGAAGGTTAAGAGGATCCGTCAGCACTTCGGTGTGAAGCGGTGAATTCAAGCCCCGGTAAACGGCGGTGGTAACTATAACCATCCTAAGGTAGCGAAATTCCTTGTCGGGTAAGTTCCGACCTGCACGAATGGCGTAACGACTTCCCCACTGTCTCGACCAGGAGCTCGGCGAAATTGCAGTACGAGTAAAGATGCTCGTTAAGCGCAGAAGGACGAAAAGACCCCGGGACCTTTACTATACCTTGGTATTGGCATTCGGTGTGGATTGTGTAGCATAGGCGGGAGACTTCGAAGCGCCGGCGCCAGCCGGTGTGGAGTCGCAAGGTGAAATACCGCTCTGTTCGCATTGGATGTCTAACCTCGACCAGTCATCCTGGTCAGGGACAGTGCCTGGCGGGTAGTTTAACTGGGGCGGTTGCCTCCCAAAGAGTAACGGAGGCGCCCAAAGGTTCCCTCAGCCCGGTTGGCAATCGGGTGTCGAGTGCAAGTGCACAAGGGAGCTTGACTGCGAGAGCGACGGCTCGAGCAGGGACGAAAGTCGGGACTAGTGATCCGGTGCCGGTGTACGGACGCGGCATCGCTCAACGGATAAAAGGTACCCCGGGGATAACAGGCTGATCATTCCCAAGAGTCCATATCGACGGGATGGTTTGGCACCTCGATGTCGGCTCGTCGCATCCTGGGGCTGGAGCAGGTCCCAAGGGTTCGGCTGTTCGCCGATTAAAGCGGCACGCGAGCTGGGTTCAGAACGTCGTGAGACAGTTTGGTCTCTATCCTCTGCGCTCGTTGGAATGTTGAGGAGGCCTGCCCATAGTACGAGAGGACCTGGGTGGACGAACCTCTGGTATGCCGGTTGTCGCGCCAGCGGCACGGCCGGTTGGCTACGTTCGGAAGGGATAACCGCTGAAAGCATCTAAGCGGGAAGCCTGCTCCAAGATAAGCATTCCATGCAGCCTTCGAGCTGCTGTACCCCCCATGTAGAACACGTGGTCGATAGGCCGGACGTGGAAGCCCCGCGAGGGGTGGAGCTGACCGGTACTAACGGGGAAACGACAACACA
>NZ_QFFM01000048.1 GCF_003129905.1 Bifidobacterium callitrichidarum | reverse complement strand
AGGACCGATACCGTTCGCGCTCATTCCCGATGAGGCACCACCACACCCTACGCGCTCAAAAAACGTGAGGCACGTCGCCCACCTGTCCGGCCCGCGTTTGCGCTGGTAGCATGGAAGATGTTGGGTCACGGCTCAAGGAAGGCCGTGCTTGGCCCTTGTTGAAAGGGGGCTTTCATTGTCGTCTATCCTAGCCGTTTTCGGAGGAACCATGCTATTGCTGCTTATCCTGCTCATTATCATCATCCTGTTGCTGTTCGCCGCGATTTTCGTGGTGCCGCAGCAGCAGGCGTACATCATCGAACGATTCGGTAAGTTCCAGAAAGTGCAGTTCGCCGGCATCCACATGAGGATTCCGTTCGTGGACCGCATCGCCATGAAGACCAACATGCGTGTGAACCAGCTCAACGTGCAGTTGGAGACCAAGACGTTGGACAACGTGTTCGTCACCGTGGTGGCCTCCACCCAGTTCCGCGTGAATCCCGAGAACGTCGCCACCGCGTACTACGAGCTGCGCGATCCGGCCGGCCAGCTGCGTTCGTACATGGAGGACGCGCTGCGTTCCGCCATCCCGGCGCTGACCCTGGACGACGCCTTCGCCCGCAAGGACGACGTGGCCTCCGACGTGCAGAAGACCGTGGGCAACGAGATGAGCCGGTTCGGTTTCACCGTGGTCAAGACGCTGATCACCGCCATCGACCCCTCACCGCAGGTCAAGAACGCGATGGACTCCATCAACGCCGCCCAACGTGAGAAGGAAGCCACCCGCCAGCGTGCCGAGGCCCAGCGCATCCAGATCGAGACACAGGCCGCCGCCGAGGCCGAGAAGACCCGTCTGCAAGGTGAGGGCCAAGCCAACTACCGCCGCGAGATCGCCAACGGCATCGTGGATCAGATCAAGAGCCTGCAGGCCGTGGGCATGAGCATCAACGACGTGAACAACGTGGTGCTGTTCAACCAGTACCTCGACGTGATGCGGTCGCTGTCCGAATCCGGCAACGCCAAGACCGTGGTGCTGCCGGCCTCCACGCCGGGCGGCTACCAGGATCTGTACGAACAGGTCACCAAGGCCATGCTCACCGCCTCCGACGTGAAGTCGGGCAAGTAGGCGCGGCGGTTGAGCAACGGAGGAAACCGTTTTGGCTCTGTCCATCCGACAGAGCCTTTTCTTTGATGCTCAGGGATGAGTGCATTGCCGTTATGGGCGGCCGAGAGATCATTCGAAAATGAGTTTCTTTCATGAAATCTCCCCTCAGTCGACTCCGTCGACGGCTCCCCTCCGGGAGGGGAGCCTTAGGGTCGAGTCCTACTTTCCCAAAAACTCAGGGATGGCTTCGGCAGCAGCGTAACCCTTGCGATACATCATCTCGAGGCCCTCGAAGTTTTTCTTCAAGGTATTGAGGCCGTACAGGTCCTCGGGCGCCAGGATGAGCACGCGGCCCTCCTCCTCATACCGCTTGGCGAGCTCGATCTCATCGTTGTAGGTCTTGTAGCGCATACGCAGACGCTCCGCCGCTGCCGGGTATGTACGTTCCAGAATACGGGCTGGCGCGAGGTCCTTGCGCTGCTGACGCACCTCGTCACGCAGACGGGAGAGAATCAGGATCACCTTCTCATAGCCATCGTCCAGCGCCTTCTGCACCGGCACCGGGTCGGCGATGCCGCCGTCATAATACGGTACGCCGTCCACCACATACGGTTCGCACGCCACCGGCACCGCCGAGGACGCCTTGACCACGTCAAAGTCGTCGAAATGGATGCGTGACTTGTCGAAGTACTTGGTCGAACCGTCCTCCGCGTTGCAGGCCACCACCGTGAAGCCGGTGGGATTGGCCTCGAACGCCTCGAAATCCACCGGATACTCGCCGTCGTGGTTGCTCAGCGTGCCATAGATGTAGTCGAGGTTGGCGAAGTTGTGGTTCTTGAAGTAGCTTTCCGCGCTCGCGTACTCCTTGCGGAAGGCGTACTTGGTATAGAACGTGTGATTGCGGCCGTGCTGGCGGGCGATGAACGAGGTCATGTTGGCCGCGCCGGCGGAGATGCCGTAGCACATGTCCACGTCGATGCCGTCCTCCAGCATGCGGTCCATCACGCCGCACCCGAAAATCGCGCGGAATCCGCCGCCCACATCGATCATCGCGGACTTGACTGCCATGACTACCCCCTGTGTAAAGAAACCCCTGCGTTGGCTAATGGATTCGAGCTTACGCGCGCCGACTGGACAACGCCATGCTGTAGGGATTCGCGCATGGTGTAGGGAAAATCCCATGATGCGGTGACGGAAAACGGCTTGATTCCGCGGATGTGTGCTTTTGGTGTCCCTACAGCATGGGATTTTCCCGACACCATGGGACGACCGGGGCGCCGACCGGCCGTTCGTTAAGCCATTATCGGCCCAGCAGATTGCGTGAAAGTGTGGCGATGCGCTCCGACGGGTCGGAGTTGGCGAGTTCCACGCCGCCTGCCGCGCCGTCTGGCGCAAGTTGGCCCAGCGATTCCAACACCACGCCGAGATGACGTACCGTGCCCTCGTTGCCGTCGATGATCGCGGCACGTTCCGGCAGCAGTTCGCGGAAGTAATCGCGGTAGAACACGAAATGCGTGCAGCCGAGCACCACGGAGTCGATGCGGTCCAGGTCATACTGGTCGAAATACCCGTGCAACGTGCGCATCACCAGATCATGGTCGCCAAGACGGCCGGACTCCACGATCTCCACCAGATCGGGGCATGGCTCCTTGTAAATCTCATTATTCGAGTCGAAGCGCTCCATCAGCTTGGCGAACTTGCGCTCGCGCAACGTCAGGGGAGTGGCGGCCACGATCACGCGCTGCGGGATGTGATGCGGGTCGGACGGCACGTCGCCACGGTCGCAGGCCACCTTCAACGCCGGTTCCATGCCGATGATCGGGATGTCGTAATGTTCACGCAGCTCGTTGACGGCCGCGGAGGTGGCGGTGTTGCAGGCGATGACCACGGCCTTGACACCCTGCCGCACGAACCGCTCCACGATGGCGAAACTCAACGCGCGCACCTGCTCCGGGGCTTTGGTGCCATACGGCGCATTCGCCGAATCGCCGAAATACAGCACATGTTCGGCCGGCATGTCCCGGATGATCTGACGTACCACCGAAATGCCGCCGAGGCCCGAATCGAACACGCCAATCGGAGCCAAAGAACTCATGCCTGATTCCTCCCTGTGTTGTGTCACTACCAGAGTACTCTGTAAGCCATGAGTCTTCCGCAACAAGTGACCAAGGCACACGCCACCGGCAACGATTTCGTCGTCTATCTTGACCGCTCCGGCAAATTCGAACCCACGCCCGAGGAAGTCCGCTTCCTGTGCGACCGGCATTTCGGTATCGGCGGTGACGGCCTCATCCGCCTGACCCGCCCTGATTTCGTCTCCGACCTCAGCGACGACCAGATTTCGGACGCACTCGCAGGCGGCGCCAAGTGGTTCATGGACTACCGCAACGCCGACGGTTCGCTGGCGGAGATGTGCGGCAACGGCACGCGCGCCATCACGTTGTTCGCCCAGCGCGTGGGCGTGGCCGACTCCACCGAGCCGTTCCGTCTGGGCACGCGCGCCGGCGTGAAGATCCTCACGCCCCGCGGCAATATGAAGCCCTACGGTGCCAACGTGTTCCAGGTCGAGATGGGCCAGTGGCATATCGGTGAGCAGGACGCCTACGAGGTCACCATCCCCGGCACCGAAGGCGCAGCCCGCGGCACGTTCGTGGACATGGGCAACCCGCATGTGGTGGCGGTCATCGAGGACGCCTTCGCCACGCTGCCCAGGGTCGAGGACCTGGACCTCGTGACCAAGCCCGAGGTCCGTCCGGTCATCGAATCCGACCAGAACGTGGAATTCGTGCGCATCGACGATATCGACGAGAACACCGGCGTGGGCGAGGCCACGATGCGCGTCAACGAGCGCGGCTGCGGCGAAACGCTTTCCTGTGGCACCGGCCTGTGCGCCACGGGCGTTGTGCTGCGGTCCAAGACCGGCATCGACCACTGGGACATCACCGTGCGCGGCGGCACCCTGCGCGTGGACGTGACCGAACGTGACGTGCGTCTGACCGGCTCGGCCACGCTCGTCGCCGATGTGACGTTGCTGTAAAAAACGAAAAGGGCGGCCCTAGAAGGCCGCCCGATGGTGCATTGCCGGGTGTTGCCGGGCAATCTGAAGCAATCGTCTATGCGAACAGCGCCGCGCCTTCGGTCACGAGAATCAGCACCACGATCGCCACGATCCACAGCACATCGATCATCAGGTCGATGTTGAGACGGTAGTACTTCGCCAATCCTGCGGGAACCTCGCCGTCCTTGCCGGCCGGCAGCCCCTGCTCGGCCACGGTCGCATGGCTTAGCGCCATGAACTGGATGGTGGTGGAGAACATAAGCGTCAGGCACCACGGGCACAGCGCATGGATTACGAACAGCGACTGCGTGCTCAGCCAGTACGAGTACGCCAGCGCGGCCAGCCCGCCCAGCCAGGTGCAGGCGGCGAACCAGCGCGGCACGCGCACACGCGCCAGACCGATCACCGCGATGGTCACGAACACGCTTTCCGCCGCGATGCCGAAGAAGGCGTTCGGGTAGGACAGTCCGCCGAATTTCACGATCTCCGCCTGCCAGGACTGGGCCACGGTGGAGCAGGAGATCACTGCGTTCACGTCGCATCCGAGCGATGCGGAGGGGTTGCGGGCCAGCTGCAGCGTCTCCGCGGACAGGATGAACGAGGTAGCCAGCGCCACGGCAGAGGCGATCAGCATGACGAGATACGTCCACGTGGCGCCGTGACGCCATCCGACAAGACCAGCCATGCTCCCGGTGCTTCCCGTAGTCCGCGACTCCCCGGTTTCGGAAACGTCGGTGTGCTTCTGTTCAACGGTCGCGTTGCTGCTCATACCTACCTCCTCAAGATGGATGCTGCGCTCCAGCGTAGCGTCTGCGGTTGTCATGCGGCCTGTCCGCGCGGGAAACGCCGGTGAAACGGGTTACGATAAAAGGTATGACTGGATACGTGATGCCTGTGGCGCCGCCCGCAACCGGATGGGACATCCATTGCCATACCGTCTTCTCGGACGGCACGGAAACACCTGCCACGCTTGCCGAGCAATCGAAGGCGCTCGGTCTGAAGGGCGTATCCATTTCCGACCACGACACCACCGCCGGCTGGCCGGATGCCGAAGCCGCAGCCCGTCGGGTGGGGTTGCCGCTGTTGCGAGGCACCGAGATCACCGCTACGGACGAGGACGTGTCCGTGCACATGCTGGGCTACCAGTACGATCCGGACAGCCCGCACATCGTGAATTTGTTCGCTGCTACCCGCGAGGCGCGTCTGCGCCGCACGCAGCGCATGGTCGAGCTTCTCTCGCGCGATTACCCCATCTCGTGGGACTCCGTGCTCGCCCAGGTGCGCGAAGGTAGCAAGACGACGATCGGTCGGCCTCACATCGCCGACGCGCTGGTCAGCGCCGGCGTATACGAGAACCGTTCGCAGGCCTTTGCCGACGCCGTCAACTCGTCCTCCAAGTACTACATTCCCACGCCGTCGCCGACCTCGCATGAGGTGGTGGCCGCGGTCAAGGAGGCCGGAGGCGTGGTGCTCGTCGCCCACGCCGGCGATCTGAGCCGCAACCGTCGACTGCTCTCCGACGAGCAGATCGAGACGCTGGCCAGGGAAGGATTGGATGGTCTGGAGGTATGGCATCGGGGCAATCCGCCCGAACAACGCGAACGTTTGCTGTCCCTATGCCGTCGCTTCGGTTTGCTGGTCACCGGTGGATCCGACTGGCACGGTAAGGGCAAGCCGAACGGTTTGGGGGAGAACCTTACCGACGAGTCCACAGTCGCCGAAATCGTCAGGCGCGGGGTGCTGCCGCTGTACCGGTAGTCTCGAAAATAAAAAACTCCGTTAAGCCAAGTTCCACTGGACTACCCCTCAGTCCGCTTCGCAGCCAGCTCGTCCTGCAATTGAGGACGAACTTCGTTCGTGTTCTGTTGGCTCGACTGTCGTCTCGCACATTGCCTACAAACAGCTCCGCTATTTGCTT
>NZ_QFFM01000047.1 GCF_003129905.1 Bifidobacterium callitrichidarum | reverse complement strand
CATGCCTAGGCTCGTGGGCTCGGAGAGGTGGATCAGAGACAGGACCGGCACAGTGGGGGAGACCGCAGCGGGCTGGGCCACCGTGGGGGCGTCGAGCGGCGGCACCGTGGGCTTGGAGGACTTCTCATGGTGCTGGAAATCGAAATCAAAACCGCCATCGATATTGGTCATGGCATCTCCTTGAAAACAACGGGCAGAACGGCAAGGCCGGCGCTGAGGCCGGCCGAAAGTATGGGGGGAACGCGCTGGGCGGACGTCAGTCGTCGATATGCGCGCGGTAGAAGTTCTCGTAG
Source organism: Bifidobacterium callitrichidarum (assembly GCF_003129905.1). Taxonomy (GTDB): domain Bacteria; phylum Actinomycetota; class Actinomycetes; order Actinomycetales; family Bifidobacteriaceae; genus Bifidobacterium; species Bifidobacterium callitrichidarum. The sequence continues at coordinate 5,803 of NZ_QFFM01000047.1, read as the reverse complement.
GACCGGCTGGGGGTCGGGCCGCGCTGGCCCTGATAATGCGAACCGGTGCCGGCGGAACCGTACGGATGCTCGGCCGGCGAGCTCAGCTGGAAGAAGCACATCTGGCCGATCTTCATGCCCGGCCACAGCTTGACCGGCAGCGTGGAGACGTTGGACAGCTCCAGCGTGATGTGCCCTTCGAAACCGGGGTCGATGAAACCTGCGGTGGAGTGGGTCAGGATGCCGAGTCGGCCCAGCGAGCTCTTGCCCTCAAGACGGGCGGCGATGGTCGGATCGAGCTTGACGTACTCCCACGTGGAGCCCAGCGCGAACTCGCCGGGATGCAGGATCCACGGCTCGTCCGGGCCCACTTCGAACTGCTCGGTGAGCGCGCCCTGGTTCTCGGCCGGATCCACATACGTGTAGGCATGGTTGTTGAACAGACGGAAATAACGGTCCAAACGGACATCGATGGAGGCGGGCTGCACCATCTCCGGGGTCCACGGATCCAATGCAATATGACCGGCGGCCTGGGCGGCGAGAATATCGCGGTCGGACAGCAGCATACAAACTCCTTGCTTTCTATACTGCTGACCAGTCTAGCGTTCTGTGTGGAGACACCGATTTTCAGGTTATTCTCAGAAAAACCTAGAGATAGACCCAGAAACCCATGGTTATATAAGTCATGTCAGCAAAACAAGACGCTGATCAGGAGCCGCAGCAGTTCCCGACAATTGAACCCCTTTCTTCTTCTCTCTCCTTTCTCTCCCCGGCGGACACCCCGCCGGGGTTCTTTTTTGTGACCCAGATCATGAGCCGGATCGGGCGGGGCGTAACGGCGCGGCCGTACCATTGGCAGGTATGAGCAACGAAGCGAATGCAGAACGGCCGCTCATCGGCCGCGAATCCACCACCGTTCCGGGGCATTTCGGCGACCCGTTGACCGTGGAGCACGTGCTGGCCTCCCGCGGCGGCATCGGGCAGCACCCCACGCATCCGCTGTTCCTGTGCCTGCACGGCTGGGGCTCCAACGAGGAGGAGATGGCGGACATCATGCGCCTCATCGCCCCCTACAACGACTTCGCCGCCCTACGCGGGCCGCTGACGCTCGCCGAACCGGAACCCGGCAGCCGCGAGCCCGGCAACTACGCCTGGCTGCATGACTCGCTGCCCGTGGGCGAGGACCTCGATTATGACGCCTACGCGGCGGCTGTGGCGGTCGACCGCGGGGTCGCCGCCAACATTCCCTCCGACCGTGACGTGGTGCCGCTCGGCTTCTCGCAGGGCGGGCTCGTGGCCGTGCATCTGCTGCGGCTCAATCCCGAGCGTTACCGTGCGGTGATCTCCCTGTCCGGCTTCAACGCGCCCGGCCAGGTGCCCGGCACGGCCCCCGCCGACGATCGCCTCGCCGATTACGACATCCCCGTCTTCTACACCTACGGCAAACTCGACGGCGTGATTCCCAAGTACGAGCTGTTCGCCGCCGCGGCCTGGCTTGAGGAGCACACGTGGCTCAAGACCAAGAGCTACCACGGCCTCGACCACAACGTGAGCCTTGAGGAATTCGCCGACCTGCGCCAATGGCTGCTCGACCACGACATCACCTCCGGCGTGCTGTAGACCGTGCGTCGTCCCAGGCGCGGCACGTGATACGGGAACGGACGCCGGGCCGGCTTCCGCGGGATCCGGTCATAGACTAAGGCTCTGTTAAACCAAGATTGACATGGTCCTTATTCTTGGCTCCCCTTGTCAGGGGAGCTGGCGGCGAAGCCGTCTGAGGGGTAGTCAGACATGGATTCATGTCAATTTTGGTTTAACAGAGCCTAGACTGATGCCATGAGTGAAGTGAGCATCAACGAGAACCATCTGGATGAGTCCCCGCGCGGCATTGTGATCATGGCCGTGGTGGGCGTGGCCGTGGGCATCCTGTCCGGTCTGTTCGGCATCGGCGGCGGCACGGTGATCGTCCCCGCGCTGGTCTGGCTGGGACTGACGCAGCGCCATGCGGCGGCCACGTCGATGATGGCGATCGTGCCCACCGCGATTTCCGGCGTGGTCTCCTACGCCGTGGAGGGTGATGTGGATTGGGCCGCGGCCGCGCTGGTGTTCTGCGGCATGTTCGTGGGCGGGCAGATCGGATCGTGGCTGTTGTCCAAGTTGCCGGAACTCGTGCTGCGATGGGCGTTCGTGCTGTTCCTGGTGTTCGTGATCGTCAATCAGGCCATGTCGAATCCGTCACGTGATTCGCAGATCGTCATGAGCGTGGGTACGGTGATCGGGCTCATCGCGTTTGGTGTGATCGCCGGTATTCTGGCCGGCCTATTGGGCATCGGCGGTGGCGCCATTTGCGTGCCGGCACTGTCCATTATTTTCGGTGCGAGCGATCTGATCGCCCGTGGTACGTCGTTGCTGGCCATGTTCCCGAACGCCATCACCACGTCCGTGGCGAACACGCGGCGGCGGCTCGTGCATGTCAAGGCCGCTCTGATCATCGGTATCGTTGCTGCCCTGACCGCGCCGCTCGGCACATGGATGGCCGCCGCCGTGACCCCGCGCGTGGGCGCGATCCTATTCACCGTCTACCTGTGCGTCCTGCTGGTCCGCTCCCTCTGGGTGGCGATCAAGGCCAGTAGGAGGTAACTTCTGGCTCCCCCTCAGCGGGGCTAATGTCGATACGGATTTTCTTTGGCTCCCCTCTCTGAGGGGAGCTGTCGCTGAAGGCGACTGAGGGGAGCGCCACGGGAATCACCTGACGACTCCCCTCAGTCTCACTTCGTTCGACAGCTCCCCTCAGAGAGGGGAGCCAAGAAAAGGGCTCAGATGCCGGAATCGGCATCGACCTGCCGAGCCGTGAAGCGGACAGTCCGGTGGACTGTCCGTAGGCGAGGGGAGCGGCTGTGCCGCGACGGTGATGTAGGTCAGATGCCGGAATCGGCATCGACCTGCATCACGTAGATATTCCGCCTCAGCGTGCGCATCTGGGCGCGGTTGATGTCGCCGGCCTCGAACATGTCCTGAATCACGCTGAGCTCGATGCCGTAGCTTTCCTTCTTGACTTCCTCGATCTGCGTGATGGCCGCCGCACTGCCGCTCATGTTCGGACGCGACTGCAGTGAGGCCTCGGCACGACGGTAGTCGAGCAGCAGCGCCGAGCAGTGCTCGGTGTTGTACGTATCCTGCCCCATCTCATCCACCAAGCGATCGATCACATGGTGAATCGCCTCCACCTGAATCTCGCGCGTGCGGGCGAAGATCTGGTCCTCGCTCACCAGCGGCGTGGTATGGCGGATCTTGGAGATCGTGCGCTTGGTGAGGTTGCTGAGTCGGCGCTGCAGCATGCGTCCGCGACCGCGGATCTGCGAGACCGTGTGCCCGGACGTGGGGTCGGTGGACGTATGACGCAACGTGTTCATGATCTGGTCGAGCATACGTTCGCAGGCCTCGATGTTGAGCTCCTGCGTGGCCTGATCCGCATCCGGATGCGCCTTGAGCTCGGCCAGCCTATCGCGCACGAATTCCTTCTCCCAGTGCAGCGCCTCGATCTGCAGATGCTCCAGACCCTGCGGGTCGGATTCGCCGATGCGCTGCTTCAGACGGCTGATGCGTTTGGTGTACAGGTCGATCACCACCAGCACCGCACGGCGGTTCTCCGGCGTGATGCGCCCGGTCAGCTCCTCGACCGTGGAGCGCAGCACCTCGATGGTGATCGGCACCATCTCGGCGGCCGGATCCTTGCCGCGGTTCGGCGCGAGCAGCGGCAGCAGGAAGTTCGCCAGCAGCAGCGTGACGATGATGACGCCCGAGGCGATGAAGATCAGCTCGTCGCGCATCGGGAACGGCACGCCGCTCGCCAGATAGTAGGGGATGGTGAACATCAGCGACAGCGTGATGGTGCCCTTGGGGCCGCCGAATGTCATCACCGCGGCCGAACGCCAGCGTTCCGGCGTCATCTTGCGGCGCTGGCCGGTGTTGATGTCGCGCGCGATGCGCAGCATGGCCGCCACCCAGATGAATCGCAGCACGATCACCACCGCGGTGACCAGCAGAATGATGCCGATGAGCTTGTTGTTGCTGATGTGCGGGTCGGACCAGCTGGCCTGCATGGCCAGCGGCAGCTGCATGCCGAGCAGGATGAACACCGCGCCGTTGAGCGAGAAGCTCAGCACGCCCCACACGGAGGCGGAGACGATGTTCGTGCGCGCCACGTTCGGGCCCACGCCCGTGCGGTCGAACCGGGTGAACAGGCCTGCGGCCACCACCGCCAGAATGCCGGACAGGCCGAAGTCCTCGGCGCCCAGATACAACAGGAACGGCAGGAACAGTTCCATCAGGATGCGCGTGGTGGTGGTCTCCCAACCCATCGACCGCACGGTTTCGAACACCCAGTTGGCCAGCATGCCGACCACCAGGCCGAACACGGTGCCGCCGATGAACGAGACCGCGAACTCGCCGGCGGCCTCGCCCACGGCGAAGGTCCCGGTGAACGCCGCCGCCAACGCGAACTGGAAGCCCACGATGCCGGAAGCGTCGTTGAACAGCGATTCGCCCTTGAGCACGCCGCGTTGGCGCTGCGTCAACGACGCCTCCTTGCCCAGCGAGCTGACGGCCACCGCGTCGGTCGGTCCCAATGCCGCGCCCAGTGCCAATGCGGCGGCCAGCGTGATGGCCGGCCAGACGGCATGCAGGATGAACCCGACCGCCACCATCGTGGCTATCGCCAGCCCGATGGCCAGCGAAAGGCTCAGTTTCAGCGTTTTCAGCAGGGACGATTTGTCGATTTCGTGCGCCTCAAGATAGAGCAGCGGTGCGATGAACAGCACCATGAACAGCTCGGGGTCGAGGCTCGCGTCCGGGAAGAACGGCAGGTAGGCCACCAGCACACCCAGCACGATCTGGACCAGCGGCGTGGAGACCTTGGGAATGAAGCGACTGACGAACGAGCTCAACACCACTGCCGCGATGATGCATACAATGAGCTCGAATACCGCCATGATCCCACCCTCTCTCGTGTCGTGAAAAGTATAGAAAAACAATTGGAACTCATGCGTAAACGTACGCCCAGAGTGGACAGTCGCCGCGAGGAAACCGGCGGATCGGACATGGCTGCTTGATTCGTCCGGGCTTAGACTCGTCGTATGAACGATAAGGAAGCGATGCTCGCCGCCCTCGACCTGGCCCGTGAGGCCGCGCTCGCCGGCGATGTGCCGGTCGGGGCCGTGGTGCTGGACGCCGACGGACGGATCATCGGCCGGGGATACAACACCCGCGAGGCCGGGGGAGACCCGCTGGCCCACGCCGAAATCATCGCGATGCGCGAAGCCGCGGCCATGCGCCGGCAACGGGCTGTGGCCATCGGCGATACGACCGTGCCGGCCGGCCGGACCCGTGCCGATGATGCCGGTGCCGTTTCCGGCTCGGACCGTTCCTGGAACCTCGCCGATTGCACGCTCGCGGTGACGCTCGAACCCTGCCCGATGTGCGCGGGCGCATGCATCCAGACGCATATCGGCCGCATCGTGTTTGGCGCGTGGGACGCCAAACTCGGCGCTTGCGGCTCGATCTGGGACATCCCGCGCGATCCGCACGTGGGCCACACGCCCGAGGTCTACGGCGGCGTCCTCGAACGCGACTGCCAGACCATCCTCACGGATTTCTTCACCGCCCGTCGCTAACTCAGTTGAGCGTAGCCCCGTACCATTTGGCTCTGTTAAACCAAGATTGACATGAATCCATGTCTGGCTACCCCTCAGTCGGCTTCGCCGACAGCTCCCCTGACAAGGGGAGCCGAGAATAAGGGCCATGTCAATCTTGGTTTAACAGAGCC
>NZ_QFFM01000046.1 GCF_003129905.1 Bifidobacterium callitrichidarum | reverse complement strand
GCCGGCTCGCCGAAGTTCAACGAGTCCTACGCGGACGTGAAGTTCTCCGACGTGACCCCGGGCGACAGCGCGAACCACTCTCAGGCTGTCCTGTGGGCCGCTTCGAACGGCATCGCCAAGGGCTACTCCGGCACGGTGAACAAGTTCGCCGGCTACAGCACCCTGGTCCGCCAGGACGCCGCCGCGTTCCTCGCCCGCACCCTGCAGGCCAACCTCATCAAGTAAGACTGAAACCTGACATGATCAGGTAACAGTCGGATACGCGAGAAGGGTTCGGAACCCAGTCCAATGGGTTCCGAACCCTTCTTCTGTTGTTTCGGACCGTTTACGTCACCGGCCGTGGTCTTCCGGGCCGCGGCCTGGGAGACCACGGCCGGAAATCCCGGTTTGGAACCGTGGCCGCGCCGGCGGCGACGGGAGTGTTTTCAGCGTGTGCCGGGTTCCGTCAGCCGGTAGCGGCGACCGCGGTTGACGCCCTCCGCGACCAACCTGCCCTCCCGGACAAGTCGTGCAAGATGACGCAGGGCCGTCCGGCACGGGCGCGAACGCGCGGAACACGTCCCCGTCCTCCAGCACGGGCTCCCGGCCGGAATAGAGCATTGAGTATTTATACAGGTTGCGGGTGCCGCTGCCGAGTTCGCCCGCCCGGCCGATCTGCGTGAAGAAGCCTGCGATGATCGGGTTCGTGGGCATCGGGTTGAAATCATCCAAGGTGACGCGCCCTGTTCGAGGGGCGCATCACGTTCGCGATGTTGCGTTCGATGTCCCGCACCAGCTTCGGGTTCACGCCCAGGAAGATGCTGCCGCCCTGCCGGTTCGCGGACGAGCACACCGTCTCGAACACGTCCGCCTCCGGCAGCGCGCCGCAACGCTTGAACTCCTGCGACACGCTCTCGCCCTGGGGCAGGCGTGATTGCAACTCATCCGGGGGCATTCGCCACCGCCTTCCGACTTATCGGACTTTTTATCGGACATGTCCGATAAGTCGGAAGGCGGCGCCGCGCGGGATATTGAATCAGTTAAGATAATCATGGTTATCGTATTCATGATTATGTTATTTTGGAGGCGGCATGGTCGGATTCGTGGGCAGGGAGCACGAGCTGGAGACGTTGCGCGACCTGTACGCGCGCGACCGGTTCGACATGGTGGTGGTCTACGGGCGTCGCCGTGTGGGCAAGACGTCCCTGATCGACGAGTTCACCCGCGACCGGAAGACCCTGTACTTCACCGCGTTGCAGCAGAGCTCCCTGCTGAACCTGCGGGGCTTCTCCGACGCCGCGTACCGGTTCTTCGGCATGCCGGAGGGCATGCCCGCGTTCTCCTCGTGGCAGGCCGCGTTCTCGTTCGTGGCCGAACAGGCCAGACGCAATCCGCGCGAACCGTGGGTGCTGGTGTTCGACGAGTTCCCGTACGCGGCCATGAGCGAGCCGTCCCTGCCGTCGGTCCTGCAGATCGCGATCGACCACGGGTTCAAGGACACATGTGCGACGATGATCTTGTCGGGCAGCAACGAGGGGTTCATGGAAAGCCGGGTCCTGGGCTCGAAGAGCCCCCTGTACGGGCGGCGGACCGCGCAGATCCATTTGCAGCCGTTCGACTACCTGGACGCGGCCCGGTTCCTGCCCGCCGCGTCCCCGGAGGACCTGGTCCGCTACTACGCCACGTTCGGCGGCACCCCGTACTACCTCGCGCTGCTCGACTCGTCCGCCACGTACGAGGACAACGTGCGCGCGCTCATGTACGACAAGCTCGGCCTGCTGTACGAGGAGCCGATGATGCTCCTGCGCCAGGAGCTGCGAGAGCCCGGCCAGTACTATTCCGTGCTGCAGGCGATCGCCTCGGGCTCGGCCACCCCGAAGTCCATCGCGGAGCACGCGGGCGTGGAGACCAACGCGGTGGGCGGCTACCTGCGCACGCTCGAGGGCCTGAACCTGGTGCGCAAGCAGGTGCCGTTCGGCGACGACCCGGCCAAGTCACGCAAGGGCATGTACCTGGTCGACGACCCGTTCTTCGCGTACTGGTTCCGTTTCGTGGGCCGCAACACGGACGCCATCGAACGCAGCACCGAGACCGGCCGGGCCGTGGCCGACCGCGTCACGGCATCGCCCGCGTTCGCCACCTATCTGGGCCAACGGTTCGAATCGGTTTGCCTGCAATGGCTCACCCGCGCCAACGGGCGGGGACTCCTGCCGTTCCTGGCCACCCGGTTCGGCAAATGGTGGGGCACCGACCCCAGGGCCCGCGAACAGACCGACATCGACGTGATCGCGGCCGATCCCGAGACCCGCAGCATCCTGCTGGGCGAATGCAAATGGCGCAACACGCTCAACGAGACCCAGACCCTCGACGCGCTGCGCGCCCGTACCGGCCTCGTACGCGGCTACACGGACCACCGTTACGCCCTGTTCACCAAGAAACCAGTCAGTCAGGCCACGCAGGACAAATGCAAGGCCGCCGGGACCCTGCTCATGGACGCCGAGAACCTGTACTCCCGCTGATTCACCGCGGGCGCGCCGTAAAGCCGTGTGGGCAGGAGATGAGAGAGCACAGCGCAAGACCGTGATCCTGAAGGGAGATCGCGCGGTGGACAAAGACGCTGATGGTCTGCCGGCGACTGATCCCGGCGGGTTCTCGCGCGAGACGCTGACGGTCCCGAACACGCACGAGCCGTCCCACGTGGACATTCGCAGCTGACCGGACGGTCCGAGTCCACCGGTGATGCCCCGTTCGGAGCCGACGATACGGGGCCATCGCAGTCATCTCGATAGCCGCTTACATCCAAGACACGGACGCTCGCGACGGGAATCGAAGGCATTGTGGCATCGATGCGCTGCCGAGTCCCGCCCCACAGGCAATTGTCACGGTTCGTGGGCCTATCGCGCCAGACCACCAAAGGTCACCAGCTCCATACGGCCGTTGAACACGCTCACCAGGGCGGGCGGCCAGCGAGTAGTCGGTAGGCCACCAAGTTCAGCAGCGTCTCGCGCGCTACGGCCGGGTTGTATTCTCGCTCGTCAGGCCAGTGTAGCGTCCCCGTCGAACGTGGAACGGGTCGAGTTGAACCAATCGACGTACTCCGCCGCGCCTTGGAATTGGGGACAGCAATCCGGAGAACTCAAACGCCCGACACTTCGAATCGAACGTAAACGATTGGCCCACGGCCGTAGTCCGCTCGAACGACACACAGGAATCGGTGCGCGGCATCTCCAGAATCGCCACATCGCTCACGGGGAATCGACCCCGCGCCCAGACGCACGTACACGTCCGTCCCCGGAATCTGCGAACGCCGGTCTCCTCGAGACCCCGCCCGCGACCGTTGCCCGTGTCCCTAGAAGAAAGGTTCCAGAACATGACTGGAAACACTAAGGTTTGGCGCGCGCCGCTCGCGGGCCTCGCCTCCGTCGCGATGATCGCGACCATGGGCGTCGCCGCCAGCACGGCCAACGCCGCGCCGACTCCGGGCTATGACGGTGTGACCATCACGCTGAACGCCAACGGAGGCAAGATCGACGGCAAGGACAGCATCACTGTGTCCGATACCGAGAAGACCGATTCCACCGGTTGGAAGTACTACGACGGTGTTTTTGAGGATCTCTACAACGCCTATGGCACCGATGCCCGCCTCAAGTGGGGCGCTAACGGCACCGTTAACCGCTACTTCTCCGGCTGGTACACCAGCCCGGACGCCGGCGGTCAGGCCGTGGACCCGAACGAGCCGCTGCAGGATGGCACCACTTTGTACGCCCACTGGTCCACCGACGCCGTCTACTCCGACGAGTCGGAAGAGGCCGTGTACCTCAACACCAAGGGTCTGGTCCAGTACGATACCAAGCAGTATGGCTCGGCCGCTAACACTAACGGTGCTGATGGCGCGTCTAACGTAATCCAGTCCACCTCTACTGGTTGGTCTGTGCGCTTGCAGGATGGCGATCAGGTCGCCGCCTGGGAAGCCCCTACTGCGGATGTGCAGGATGGACGTTACTTTGATGGCGCTCAGTGGAGCGCAGCAATCGCTTCCCTGCAGGGTGGCCAGTCCGCGACTCCGGTGACCGAGCCGGGCACGGTCGTCACCTTCGATACCGGCACGTACGCCCTGTTCAAGGATGGCGTGCAGACCTCCGAGAAGAAGTTCGACGTCAAGCGCGGCGACACCCTGACCTCCAATGAGTTCCAGGCCGTCACCCTCGGCTCTGACCACAACCTCGCCACCGCATGGAGTGTCACCTATGGCACCGGCTCCAAGTCCGAGGACTTCGTGTTCGGCACCACCGCCCTGGATGCCACCTCGAACGCCGCGACTCTGAAGGTCCTCAACGGCGAGAAGTCCACCCAGTATGCGCTGCACGAGCAGAGCCAGTCCGCCAGCGACGACACCGTTGCTCGTAGCTACTTCGTCAAGCGCGGTAGCTCCTTCAAGGAGACGTTCGCCAAGGATGCGCCGGACGCACCGACCCGTCACAACGCTACGTTCAAGGGCTGGTACGACTTGAATGCCGACAGCACCCCTGTCACGACTTACAAGAACAAGAACTTCTTCACGGCCCAGCTGATTTCCACTGAGAATGTGCCTGTTTCCGCTTGGGAGCAAGCCGATGCAACCCCGTATGACTTCTCGACCGAGACCACTGAGTCTGGTCCTGCCGTCGTGAACATCTACGCTGGCTACGATGCCGCCGCCATGTATGTGACGATTGAGCTTGATCCGAACTACCCGGGTTCCCAGATTCAGACCGTGAAGATCTATGAGGGCAAGACGGTCGGCGAGCAGCTGCCGTCCATCACCCGCGCCGGTTACACGCTCAAGGAGTGGAAGTCCAACCAGGGCTCTGTGCTCCCGCTGGACTGGACCGTCAACTTCGCTGACCCGTCCTACACTACTAAGATTCACAACACCCGTTACGTGGCTCAGTGGACCGCCGACTCCAAGTACGGCGTGAATGGTCTGCTGTACAACCTCGCTCGTGGTTATGTGACCGATGTCAAGGATGGCCAGCCGCTGAAGAACACCGGCGCCCCGGCCAAGGTCTACTACCAGGCTTCCAGCAAGAAGTGGTTCAAGCAGGGCGACACCGCCGCTCCGGGCACCGCGACGTTCGACTTCAAGCTGACCCGCCCGGCAGGCTATAACGAGGCCTCTTGGAAGCAGTTCAACACGACCCGCGACAAGGTCGTCAAGGAGCTGATCGCCGAGCTCAAGCTCGCCAAGAACGCCAACATCAAGGATGTCTACGACGCGGTCGCGAACCGTCTGTCCGCCGAGAAGGCCGACACCTTCAACCAGGAGTTCGCCGGCAAGCTCGTCGCCAACACCCAGTACCCGGACGTGAACTACGACGACTCTAACACGCATGCCGACGAGGTCACCGCCCTGACTTCGAAGGGTATCGTGAAGGGTTATGCGGATGGCACGTTCGGTTATGGCGCTCCGGTGGCCCGTGTGGACTTCATCGTGTGGATTTACCGTGCGGCCGGCAGCCCGAAGGTCGACGCCCAGTCCAGCTTCTCCGATGTGAATGCGACCACGGTCCCGAACCAGGAGTTCCGTGACGCGATCGCCTGGGCCGCCTCCGAGGGCATCACCAAGGGTTACGCGGACGGCACGTTCGCCCCGTACGCGCCGATTGCCCGTCAGGACGCCGTCGCCTTCCTGTACCGCGCCTCCGGCGAGAAGTACAACGAGTCCTACGCGGACGTGAAGTTCGCGGACGTGACCGCTGGTGACAGCGCGAACCACTCCGAGGCTGTGCTGTGGGCTGCTCACTACGGCATCGCGAAGGGCTACTCCGGTTCCGTGAACCGCTTCGGTGGCCTGAACATCGTGGTCCGTCAGGACGCCGCCGCCTTCCTCGCCCGCACCCTCGACGCAGGCAGGCTACATCGCCAAGTGAGCGATCTGACTCGCTAGGCCTAGGCTGAACGAACAGGTCCAACAAGACAGGGCCGGAACCTAAACCTTCTTGGGATAGGTTTCGGCCCTTGTCTTGTTTTCTCCGCCTGCGTGACATCGAATGTCGCGTTGCGGAGTCGCGACGGTTGCTTGGACGAGTCGCCCGGCGAAGGCCTATGCCGTGGACTTAATACTTCCCGACGCGGATACGGATACGCGAAGGCCTCCGAATCCATGCAATGGGTTCGGAGGCCTTGGGATTGTGAAGACGGCTGCTAGCTATAGGCTAGCTTCAGTTTCACTTGATGAGGTTGGCCTGCAGGGTGCGGGCGAGGAACGCGGCGGCGTCCTGGCGGACCAGGGTGCTGTAGCCGGCGAACTTGTTCACCGTGCCGGAGTAGCCCTTGGCGATGCCGTTCGAAGCGGCCCACAGGACAGCCTGAGAGTGGTTCGCGCTGTCGCCCGGGGTCACGTCGGAGAACTTCACGTCCGCGTAGGACTCGTTGAACTTCGGCGAGCCGGC
>NZ_QFFM01000045.1 GCF_003129905.1 Bifidobacterium callitrichidarum | reverse complement strand
CATGCGCCCCACGACGCCCGCCCCCGCGGCGCTCACCGCCCCGCTGCGTCTGCCGCGTCACAGCCTGCTCGCATTCATCGCGTCCACATCGGTGATGCTCATCTCCGCCAAATACGCCTGGTACATCATCGCCCTGCAGATCGTACTGGCGCTCATCGCGGACCGCCGACGCTGGGCCACGTACGTCGCGGCTCTGCTCATCCCCACCATCCTCATCCACGGCGGCATTTCCTTCGCCATCTCCTCGGGCGCGATCATCGGCGGCGATCCCATCGAAAGCCGTGGCGTGCAGTTGCAGATGATCGCGCGCGTGGCCCAGCGCAACCCGGATGGCATCTCGGACGAGGCGAAGAAGAACCTTTCCCCCGTGTTCAACCTGGATCAGATGGCGGATGCCTACTTCCAGCAGGACGCCGATCCGGTGAAGTCCTCCGGCATCCAAGCCAAGAAGGTCAGCTACAAGTGGCGTACCGTCACGCCGGAGGATATGAACGGCTTCAACAAGGCGTGGCTGGCGATCGTCAAGGACAATCCGGTCATTGCCTTGGACGCGCTGCTGGCTAAATGCTTTGGCTACTTCAACGTGACCGACCGCCCCTACGTATCGATGGATTATTACGTGACCAGCGATTACGTGCAGAAGAACTCCACGTGGATCAAGTCCTACCATCACGACTGGCGTGAGAAGGTGGTCAAGTTCACGAAGCAGTGGGGCAAGATCCCGGTGCTCGGCTGGTTCGTCCACGGCAATTTCTATGTGGTGCTGACGCTGCTCATCGGCGCGGCCGAGGTGATTCGCCGCCGTTGGCTCACGCTGATGACCCATATTCCGCTGCTGCTGCTCATGGGCGTGATGATCACCGCGCCGGCCAACAATTTCGAGCGTCATATGCTGCCGGTCGCCTTCGTGTTTGGCTTCGTGGTCCTCACCTATTGGCGTGATTCCCATGCGGAATGGGCAAAGGACGTGGCCCTCACGTCCAGGTGACGTCGCCGGCTGTGGCACGGCCGCCGAGGCCGCGCTGCTTCGTTCTCCCGGAGCCGAAGCGTCGCGGCTAGACTAAGGGTATGCCTTCAGACTTTCTCGAACTGCTTGCCTCCGAAGCCGCCGATTCGTCCAACAACACCGCGCTGGATCGCGTTCGCACCGTGCTGTTCGAGTGTCTGTTTCATCATCTTGCCGACGCCCGCGTGGATTCGCTGTTTGCCATCCTCGGTTTCGAGGACGGCTTCGACTGCTACGCCATCGCCGGCTATCCGGCCCGTTCCGCCGCGAAGACCCGCAAGGATATCGAGAAAATCGTGAGTGATTTCGGCGGCACATGTCTGACCGCCGAGTATGCGATGAACGGCTTGGGCCCTGACAATGCGGGCCCGGCCGGCACCAATGCGTCGTCCAGCACCGGGAACGACGTCCCGGTATCCGGCAATGCCGAATCGTCCGTCGCATCCGGCCCCGGTCGTGGCGCTTCGGCCGCCGCCAATCGTTCCTACAGTCGCTCGGACAAACGCAGCACCGCGGTCGTCGCCCTGATTCGTCCGGTCGGCGCGGCGACGCCTGAAGTCATCTGCAACACCGTCTCCTCCGCATTCGACGCCGCACGACCGCTAGCGTTAGGCCCGCAGCGCACGGGCAGCGAAGGCGCGATGCGTACGCTGCAGGCCGTGCTGTACTGCCTGAAGGCGGCACCGGCATTGGCCGCCACCGTCCAACAGATTCCACGCCCCCTGCGTACCGACGACGCCCTACCCGAACGCGCGCTCATCGGCGACGAGGATGCCCGCAACGAACTCATCCGCGTGGTCTACGGCAGCCTTACCGCGGCCGGCCCGGACGACCCCACGTTGCTCACCGTCTCGACGTTCCTGCGATTCGGTGGTTCGTTGGAGACGTGCGCCAAGGAACTCAACGTGCATCCCAACACCATCCGGTACCGTCTGAAGCGCGCCGCCGAATCCACCGGCTGGGACGCCACCGACCCGCGCGAGGCCTACGTGCTCACCACCGCCATAGCCCTCGGCCGCATGTCCGGCTGACCATACCGCATAAAAACTGGCTCCCCTCGCTGAGAGGAGCTGTCAGAGAAGCTGACTGAGGGGAGCACCGCAGTTAAATGCAATCTCTCAGTCTCACTTCGCTCGACAGCTCCTCTCAGCGAGGGGAGCCAGCTCTATATCCTTATATCCGTCACGCCACGGCCGCATCGGCGAGCGCCTGCTCGCGCATCGCGGTCTCGGCTACGATCTTCTTGCGGTTGTACCACATGAGCGCCACGCAGATCACCACGCACACCGCGGCACCGATCCACTTGAGCGCACCCAGGTTGTACAGGATCCACGCCAGCGGGTTGCCCGCGTAGTCGAAGCTGGCCACAGCGTTGGTGCCGTCGGGCAGTGTCACGCCGGAGGCCACGGCGGCCTTGGTGAACACGGAGGCGAGCGCGGTCGCGGAGTAGTCGCCGATCACGAGCGCCACCATGCCAATGATGAACGTGCGGAACACGTTGCCCTTGGTGATCGGCACCACGAGCGGGAAGATGTACATCGCGCCGGCCAGTGAGGCGATGGGCAGGAACTGGTTGCCCGGCAGTACCACGGACAGGAACAGGATGAACGGCACCACGAGCACCGAGCACACCATGATGGTCGGATCGCCCACCACGATGGACGGGCTCAGGCCGATGAGGAAGTCCACCTTGCCCTTGAACTTCTTGGCCAGCAGCTTCTTGACGGCTTCGGTGATCGGCAGCAGACCCTCGCCGAACAGACCGGAGATGCGCGGGATGAGCAGCATCACGGCACCGATGTTCACGGCGAGCTTGAGGATGGCGGTCACGTCGTACTGGGCGAGGATGCCGAGCACGGCGCCGATCACGGTGCCCAGGAACAGCGGTTCGCCGATGAAGCCGAGCTTCTCCTGCAGCTTCTTGGCGTCCCAATCGATCTTGTTGATGCCGGGGCACTTCTCCATCAGCCAGTTGAGCACGTGCGCGATCGGCGCGTACGGGGCGCACACCGGCACCGGGAAGGCAATGCCGTTGACCTTGTCATGGCCGTAGTAGGCCAGCACGCGCTTCGATTCGATGTCGCCGATGCAGTTGATGATGATGAAGTTCACGGCCACGATGAACAGGGACCAGCCGAAGCTGTTGGTCACCAGGTACACCAGTGCGCCGATGAAGGCGTAGTGCCAGTAGTTGAACAGGTCCATGGCGATGGTCTTGGTGGTTTTGGTCAGCAGCATCACCACGTTGAGCGCCAAGCCGAACGGGATGACCAGCGCGCCGACCTGCGAGCTGTAGGCCACCTGCGAGGCGGCCGGCCAGCCGATGTCCAGCACGTTCAAGTGCAGGCCGTAGAGTTCCACGATCTTGTTGATGACCGGGCCGAGGTTATCCGTCAGCAGTGTGGTGACGATGCTCAGGCCCACGAACGCCACGCCGACGGTCAGGCCGGATTTCAGTGATTTGGCAAAGCCGAGGCCCACGCAGGTGCCGATGATGGTGAAGATGATGGGCATCATCACCGATGCGCCCAGGCCCAGAATCCAAGTAATGACTTGCATGCGTAATATTCCCCCGCAAACTTTTGGCTCCCCTTGTCAGGGGAGCTGTCGCGCGAAGCGTGACTGAGGGGTAGTCAGGCGAGATAACGCCCATTCCTCGTATATAAATCTTGCATCGCTCGACAGCACCCCATACAGGAGTCCAGATATGTCTTTCAGTACAGCTTCTCGAAGATATCGAGCACGGCGGCCTCATCCAACGGCACGAAGTTGTTGCGCATCAGACGGGTCTGGGTTTCGATCACGCGGTGGGCCCACACGGGCAGTTCCTCTCGCGTAACCCCGTATTCGTGCAGGGCCTTCTTGGGCAGCAGCTGGTTGATGAGCGCCTCCATCTGGTCGTAGACGTCGGCCACATCGCATTCGAGGATGCCGGCGATGAAGGCGTTGAGCGTGGCGATCTCACCGTCCGACTTGATCTCCATGTACTTGCGCAGCACGCCGGTGAACATCGCGTAGTTTGATTCGCCGTGCGCCACGTGGTAGTTGCCGCCGAGCTGGTAGCTCAGAGCGTGCACGGCCGCGCAGCCGCCGGTGCCGAACGCGATGCCGGCGTACGTGGAGGCCAAGAGGAAGTCGCCCATGAGCGCGTTGCGAGCCTCGAGACCGCCGGCAGCCACCTTGCGGTAGCCGGACAGGATCATGCGCACGGCCTCGTAGCCGAACATCTTGACGATGGGCGTGGAATTGGGCGAGAGAATCGACTCGACCGAATGGCACAGCGCGTCGATGGAACTGGTGGCGAACACGTAGTTCGGCAGGCCGTGCAGCAGTTCGGGGATGAGCACGGCGGAGTCGCCGTACATGGCCGGGCAGCCCATGCCCACCTTGGTGCCGAGCTTGGTGCGGTTAATGGAGGCGAGCATGGTGACTTCTGAGCCGGTGCCGCAGGTGGTGGGCACGAGCACGAGGTCCACGCTGCGGCTCAGGTTGGGCAGATGGTCGAAGATCTCGTCCACGCTCATGCCGCCAGAGCAGGCCACCACCTTGGCCACGTCCATCACGGCGCCGCCGCCCACGGCCACCACACGCTTGGCGCTGTCCAGATCGGCGTCCTTGATCATGGCGTTGATCATGTCATCGGTGGGCTCGGAGGTGCCGTACGAGTCGACGAGCAGCACCTGCGCGCCTGCGGTGATGTCCTTCAGATAGGTGTCGTAGATGACCTTGACCGAGAAAATCAGGTCGCCCTCGCCCACATGGAATTCCTCGGCGAATTCCTTGACCGTGGCGTTCGAGTACAGGGTAGGTCCAACTTCGATAAGCTTCATTGCTTTCCGTTTCCTTATGTTTGAGCGGGTATTCCCCTCAGCCGCTACGCAGCAGGTTCCCGATGGGAGGGAATCGGTCCTGTACGACCCAAGACCGGCTTCCCTCCCGAGGGGAGCCGTCAGCGAAGCTGACTGAGGGGAGCACCCATGTTGGAGGGGGAAAATTACGTTTATAGATCCGCGACTCCCCTTGACAGAGGAGCCGGCCGCGAAAGCAGACTGGAGGTAGCAACCGATGCAACAGCCATCGCATGACGACCGCTGCATCAACAGACTGTCAGCCCTTGCGAGCAATCGCGCGTTTCACAGCGGCCACGGTGTCCTCCACGGTCAGTCCGTACTGCTCCGCGAGGTACTCCAGCGAGCCCACCTGACCGAACCGGTCGTGGATGCCGATGAGTTCCATCGGCACCGGCGCGTTGCTGACCACGGTCTCGCTGACCGCCGCTCCCAGGCCGGTGGTGATGTTGTGGTTCTCGGCCACCACGATCGCGCCGGTCTCCTTGGCGGCCTTGATCACGGCCTCGTCGTCCAGCGGCTTCCAGGTGAACATGTCGAGGATGCGCACACGGATACCCTCGCCGGCGAGGATGTCGGCGGCCTTCATGGAGTTGGCCACGCACAGGCCGGAGGCGATGATGGTCACGTCGGCGTCGGCATCGTCGCGCACGGTCACGGCCTTGCCGATCTCGAATTCGGTGCCGTCCTCGTAGATCTTGGTGCTTTCCCTACGGACCAATCGCATGTACTGCATGCCGTAGTTGTCCGCCATCCACCCCATGACCCACTTGAGCATGGTGATGTCGGTGGGCTCGATGATGGTCATCTGCGGGATGCCGCGCATGATGCCCATGTCCTCGAACGGCATGTGGGTGCCGCCGTTGGTCTTGGCGGTGATGCCGGGGTCGGAGCCGATGAGCTTGACGTTCGCCTTCGAATACGCGCCGGAGATGAAGATCTGGTCGGTGGCGCGGCGGGACATGAACGTGGCGAAGGTGTGCGCGAACGGAATCTTGCCGGCCAGCGAGAGGCCCACGGCCACGCCGACCATGTTGGCCTCCTGGATGCCGCAGTCCACGGTGCGCTCGGGGTACTTGGCCAGGAAGGGCTTGGTGCCCATCGCGCCCATGAGGTCGGCGTCGAGCACCATGAGTTCGGGATGGGTTTCGGCCAGTTCGATGAGACGGTCGCAGAACGCGGCACGCATCTCCTGGGCTTCGGGTTTGAGTTCCTTGACGATCATTGTGATATGTCCTTTTGTGTATTGGCTCTTTCGCATCGAATTCGGTTATGCGGGTGCTCTCGTCATTGGGTTTGCCCGCAACATCAACGTCGGATGTAATGCAAGAAGAGCGTAGGTTTATCTGCTTTCAGGCACTGAACGGCGGCTCGTTATGATCCGCACCCGTTCAAATCGCGTCGTAGTGGCTCTGCAGCTCCGCAAGCGCCTCCTCGAGCTGTTCGTGAGAGACGGCAGGCGCGTGGCTGTTCGTCTTGCCTTGAATCTCGCTCCAGCCCAGACCCTTGATGGTGTTGAGGATGATCATGCTTGGCTTGCCGGTGGTCTGCGTCTTGGCGGTTTCGATAGCCTCGTGGATAGCGACCACGTCGTTGCCGTCCTCGAGGTTCTGCACGAACCAGCCGAAGTCCTCGAACTTGGCGGCCATGTCGCCCATGGCGCAGATGTCGTCACAGAAGCCGTCAAGCTGGAGCTTGTTGTAGTCCACGAAGGCGATGAGGTTGTCCAGGTGGTGCTGCGGCGCGAACAGTGCCATCTCCCAGACCTGTCCCTCCTGCGATTCGCCGTCACCGAGGATGAGATACACGTTGTTCGGTTTCTTGTCGAGCTTGAAGGCAAGCGCCATGCCGGCCGCCACTGATCCGCCCTGGCCAAGGGAGCCGGCGGACATATCGATGCCGGGCACCAGCAGTCGATCGGCATGACTGGGCAGGTGGGTACCGTTCTTGTTCATGGTCTTGAGCCATTCCATCGGGAAGAAGCCCTTGAGTGCCAGCGTGGCATAGAGCGCGGGGGCGCAGTGGCCCTTTGAGAGCACCAGTCGGTCTCGCTCTTCCCACTGCGGGTTTGCGGGATCATACTTCATCTCGTCGCTGTAGAGCACAGAGAGCACGTCCGCCACAGACATCGAGCCGCCTACATGTCCCAGGCCGAATTCGGCGATGCATTTGATGGCTTCCATGCGAATACGCCATGAGAAGCGCCGCATCTCCTTAATCTGATCATCCGTCAGTTTCTCAGTCATGATATATCCCCCTCCATTGGTGAATATTCTCATTGATTGTTTTCCTTTACACCGAACACCTTTGCTCGGCTAGCAGAATCACAGTCTAGTTATTGAGAATATTTATAGCAAGCTGCAGCGCTTACAGCGTGTCGCAAATCAGACAGCAGCTCCCATTATTGAGAAAACAGACGAAATCTACGCTGAGATACCCCATTACAATCGCATCAAACGGAATCCGTGTTCTCAAACATGTCCGGGCGATGCCTTCCGTCGCATAGCTGTCGGCATCTCTCTGTTGTGCCCTATCGTCCATCAGCGGTCATTGGGATACAGAACCGAACACCTTCTGTACTCGAACGACCGCAAATTCCCCTCCCAGCGGTCTTTTGAGTCTAGAAGCCTGCGATTTCTATACCGAAACGACCGCAAATTCCCATTCTGACGTCCTTTTCAGTACAGAAGCACACACCTTCTGTACTGAAAAGACCGCGGTTCTTGATAACTATCGCACCAGTAAGGTATGACCGTTGGAGTCGTAATCAAGACCGGGCTCCAGCCACGGGAACTGATAGCGGGTTTTGTGATCGTTATATGCACGGCGCTGCTCGTCGGTTACGTCGTGTATCGCATCAAGCCGGATCGTGCCGTCTTCCACAGTGAAAACGGCAATCTGCGGTACTTGTTCGACTTCAGTAAGTACGGTAAAGGTGCGGTTCGTATCTCGCTGGAACAGGATGTGGTCGATGTTGCTGCCCCAAGGGTCCCCGTCCGAATCGGTGGTATCAGGTTGGGCTACAAGGCGTATCCCTTCCCACGCGCTACGCACGGCCAGCAAATCGTCAGGACGCCCATGCAAACGCACCCATAAGTAGACGGAGGTGGAAACCACCGGCACTACGTTCCAGATGAAGAACAACAACGCCTTATAGAGTCCCGCAGGCATATCGCCGTGTAGCGTGCCCTGAATAAAGGCATTAAACGGATCAACACAGAAACCGGCAATCACACATCCTAGGCACCAAGAGATGAACAGCACCGTGATCCATCCGTGACGACGGCGCAGCCACAGCACATGGGCAAGTCGCGCGTCGCCGGGGACCCTGTTATCGGACATGCCTTCATAGTGCCACCGCAAAGTGAACGGAGAGTGGCTGTGGGGTTGTTGAAAGCCACTGATTTGCCGGTTTCCGCCGTGGCTGCGTGTTGCGGGTTCAATTCGTCGAACTATTTCACCCGTGTCTTCCGC
>NZ_QFFM01000044.1 GCF_003129905.1 Bifidobacterium callitrichidarum | reverse complement strand
CCGCTGTTTGCTTCACGGCAATGTCCTGACAAGGGGAGCCAAGAATAAGGGGCATGTCAATCTTGGTTTAACAGAGCCTTGCTGAAAGACGAAAAAAGAGGCCGTTCCCTACCGGAAATGGACTTTCCTGGCAGGGAACGGCCTCTCAGGCCGATCAGGCTCTCACGGCAGCTGTGGCCGCGACCTCATCAGGCGGCGAAGTACTCCACGCCGGCCTCGAAGATCGGCTGGTACTTGTTGCCCGGCACGTTGGCGTACAGACCCTCGCCCGAACGCTCCGAGTGACCCATCTTGCCGAACACGCGACCGTCCGGGCTGGTGATGCCCTCGATGGCCAGCAGCGAGCCGTTCGGGTTCACCGCCAGATCCAGACCGGGCACACCGGCCTCGTCCACGTACTGCGTGGCGATCTGGCCATTGGCCTTCAGGGAAGCCAGCACCTCGTCGGAGGCCACGAAACGGCCCTCGCCATGGGAGATGGCCACCGTGTGCACGTCGCCCACCGAGGTCTTGGACAGCCACGGGGACAGGTCGGAGGCCACGCGCGTGCGCACCAGGCGGCTCTGGTGACGGCCGATGGTGTTGAACGTCAGCGTCGGGCATTCCGCGGTCATCGGCACGATGTCGCCG
Source organism: Bifidobacterium callitrichidarum (assembly GCF_003129905.1). Classification (GTDB taxonomy): domain Bacteria; phylum Actinomycetota; class Actinomycetes; order Actinomycetales; family Bifidobacteriaceae; genus Bifidobacterium; species Bifidobacterium callitrichidarum. The sequence continues at coordinate 11,462 of NZ_QFFM01000044.1, read as the reverse complement.
AACGGCACCAGACCCAGCTTGATGAGCGCCTGGAAGCCGTTGCAGATGCCGAGCATCAGGCCGTCGCGGTTCTTCAGCAGATCGCGCACGGCCTCGGTGACGGCCGGGGCGCGGAAGAACGCAGTGATGAACTTGGCGGAGCCGTCCGGCTCGTCGCCGCCGGAGAAGCCGCCCGGAATCATCACGATCTGGCTCTTGGCGATCTCCTCGACCAGCTGCTGCGTGGACTCGGCCACGGCGGCCGGCGTGAGGTTGTTCACGATGAGCGTGGACACCTCGGCGCCCGCGCGCTCGAACGCGGCGGCGGAGTCGTACTCGCAGTTGTTGCCCGGGAACACGGGGATGATCACGCGCGGCTTGGCCACCGGAGCACCCACGTACACGGTCTTCTTGACGCCCGCGGCCTCGGTGTGGAAGTCGATGGTCTCCACGGTCTTGCCTTGTTCGTCGCCCTTGGAACGGTACGGGAACACGGACTCGATGCCGCCCTCCCAGGCGTTCTGCAGCTCGGACAGGTCGATGGTCTCGCCGGCGGCGCGGAAGCCGTACGCCTCCGTGGTCACGCCGATCTCGCCCACCTCGACCAGGTTGGAGACGGCCGGGATCTTCTCGTTGTCCTTGAGCTCCACGATGAACGAGCCGTACGCCGGGGCGAACAGGTCGTCCAGGGCGATGCCGTCGTTCAGATCCACGCCGATGCCGTTGCCCACGGTCATCTTGAACAAGGCCTCGGCGGTGCCGCCGTAGCCCGGCGTGGACACGGCCAGCGCGGTGTGGAAGTCGGTGAGCTCCTCGACCAGCGAGAACGCCTCGAGCAGCGCGTCCTTGTCCGGCGTGATGCCGTCGGCCAGGTAACGCGGCGCGATGCGCACGATGCGGTGTCCGGCACCCTTGAACTCGGGGGAGGTGGCGCGCTTCATGTTGCCCACCGCCACGGCGAAGGAGATCAGCGTGGGCGGCACGTCCAGATCCTCGAAGGAGCCGGACATGGAGTCCTTGCCGCCGATGGCGCCGGCGCCCAGATCCACCTGGGCCATCAGCGCGCCGAGCACGGCGGCCGTGGGCTTGCCCCAGCGTTCCGGCTCGTCGCGCAGCTTCTCGAAGTACTCCTGGAAGCTCAGGTACGCCTTCTCATGCTCGAAGCCGGCGGCCACGAGCTTGGCCAGCGACTCGACCACGGACAGATACGCGCCCGTGAACTGGTTCTTCTCCATGATGTACGGGTTGAAGCCCCAAGCCATCGCGGAGGCGGTGGTGGTCTCGCCGAACACCGGGAACTTGGCCACCATGGCCTCGTTCGGGGTGAGCTGCTTGACGCCGCCGAACGGCATGAGCACGGTGCCCGCGCCGATGGTGGAGTCGAAGCGCTCGGACAGGCCCTTGTTGGAGGCCACGTTGAGGTCGGTCACCAGCGCGTGCATGCGCTCCGCCAGGGAGCCGGAACGCCATGCGGCCGGCACCTCGTACGCCTGCTGGGCCTCGACGTGCACGATCTGGTGCTTGGAGGCGCCGTTGGAGGCCAGGAACTCGCGGGAGAGGTTCACGATCTCATCGCCGTTCCAGGTCATCACCATGCGCGGGTCCTCGGTCACGGTGGCGATCACCGTGGCCTCGAGGTTCTCCTCGCGGGCGTAGCCGAGGAATTCATCGACATCGGAAGCGGCCACGTCCACGGCCATGCGCTCCTGCGATTCGGAGATGGCCAGCTCGGTGCCGTCCAGGCCCTCGTACTTCTTGGGCACGGTGTTGAGGTCCACGTACAGGCCGTCGGCCAGCTCGCCGACCGCCACGGACACGCCGCCCGCGCCGAAGTCGTTGCAGCGCTTGATCAGACGGCATGCGTCGCCGCGGCGGAAGAGTCGCTGCAGCTTGCGCTCGACCGGGGCGTTGCCCTTCTGCACCTCGGCGCCGTCCAGCTCCAGCGATTCCACGTTGTGCGCCTTGGAAGCGCCGGTGGCGCCGCCGATGCCGTCACGGCCGGTGCGGCCGCCCAGCAGGATGATCTTGTCGCCGGGGGCCGGGGTCTCGCGGCGCACGTGATCGGCCGGGGTGGCGGCCACGACCGCGCCCACCTCCATGCGCTTGGCCACGTAGCCGGGGTGGTAAATCTCGTCCACCTGGCCGGTGGCGAGGCCGATCTGGTTGCCGTAGGAGCTGTAGCCGGCGGCCGCGGTGGTCACCAGCTTGCGCTGCGGCAGCTTGCCCTCGAGCGTCTGGGAGACCGGCACGGTCGGATCGGCGGCGCCGGTGACGCGCATGGCCTGATACACGTAGGAGCGGCCGGACAGGGGGTCGCGGATGCAGCCGCCGATGCAGGTGGCCGCGCCACCGAACGGCTCGATCTCGGTGGGGTGGTTGTGGGTCTCGTTCTTGAACAGGAACAGCCAGTCCTCGTCATGGCCGTTCACGTCAACCTTGACCTTGACGGTGCAGGCGTTGATCTCCTCGGACTCGTCCAGGCCGGTGAGGATGCCGTTCTTCTTGAGCCACTTGGCGCCGATGGTGCCCATGTCCATGAGGCACACCGGCTTGGCGTCGCGACCCAGCTCGTGGCGCATCTCGAGGTAACGCTCGAAGGCGGCCTTGACCACGGCGTCGTCGATGTCCACCTCGTCCAGCTCGGTGCCGAACGTGGTGTGGCGGCAGTGATCGGACCAGTAGGTGTCGATCACCTTGATCTCGGTGATGGTGGGCTCGCGGCCCTCCTCGGCGAAGTACTTCTGGCAGAACTCCAGATCGGCGAGGTCCATGGCCAGGCCACGCTCGTCGATGAACTTCTGGCCGGCGGCCGCGTCCATCTCGTTGAAGCCGGCGATGACCTCGACCTTGCCGGGCGTGGGCACCTGGGTCTTCAGCGTGTCCTTGGTGGCCAGGCTGGCCTCGCGGGCCTCCACCGGGTTGATCACGTAATGCTTGATGGCCTCGACGTCCGCGTCCGTGAGCTCGCCTTCGAGGGCGTACACCTTGGCGGAACGCACGGTGGGGCGCTCACCCTGGGAGATGAGCTGGATGCACTCGCTGGCCGAATCGGCGCGCTGGTCGAACTGGCCGGGCAGGAACTCGGTGGCGAACACCTTGGCCGCGCCGAAGTCGGGCAGGTCGGCGGAGACATTGTCCACCTGCGGCTCGCTGAACACGGTGGGCGTGGCCTGGCGGAACAGCTCCTCGCTGATGCCCTCCACGTCGTAACGGTTCACGATGCGCACGGCCTTGAGACCGGAGATGCCAAGGATGGTCTTCAGCTCGCCGGCAAGCTGCTGGGCCTCGACGTCAAAGCCGGGCTTCTTCTCCACGTATACGCGGAAAACCATGGGAATCCTTTCTTGATGGGGATGAACTGAAAAGTCTGGGAAAAAAGAATCGGCTCCCCTCGCCGAGGGGAGCTGTCAGCGAAGCTGACTGAGGGGAGCGGACGGCAGATGAAAGGTCATCCCACTGCTCCCCTCAGTCTCACTACGTTCGACAGCTCCCCTCAGCGAGGGGAGCCAGTGATTATGTCTGTAATGCCGTCCCGGCGAACCGCTCAGGCGACTTCGATGCCCTCGGACTTGGCCAGCTCGGCCAGACGGGCCTCGATCTCCTCGTAGGCCGGGATGATGGAGCCCAGACCGCGGCGGAACAGGTCCTTGTCCAGGTGCTCCACCTTGCCGGAATGGTCGCGCTGATCCCACAGGCGGCAGGAATCCGGGGTGATCTCGTCGGCCAGCAGCAGCGTGCCGTCGGAGGCGCGGCCCATCTCGATCTTGAAGTCCACGAGCTTGACGTCGATCTTGGCGAAGATGTCGATGAGGGCCTCGTTGATCTTGCGGGCCAGCGGGGCGATCTCGGCCAGATCCTCGCGGGTGCACACGCCGAGGGCCACCAGATCGTCGTCGTTCACGAACGGATCGTGCAGGTCGTCGTTCTTGAGGAAGTACTCGAGCACCGGCTCCTTGAGCGGCAGGCCTTCCTCAACGCCCAGACGAGAGCAGAAGTGACCGGCGGCGGTGTTGCGCAGCACGATCTCCAGCGGGAACATGTCGATCTTGCGCACCAGCTGGGCGGTGTCGTTCACGCGCTTGACGAGGTGGCTGTCGATGCCGCGGGCCTTGAGCAGGTCGAAGATGATGGTGGTGATGAGGTTGTTCAGGCGGCCCTTGCCGGTGAAGTCCTCTTTCTTCTCGCCATCGCCGGCCGTAGCGGTGTTCTTGTATTCGACCCACAGGATCTCCGGGTCGTCGGTTGCGTACAGCTGCTTGGCCTTGCCCTCGTAGAGCTTTTCCAGTTTCTCCATGATCGCCTTTCAAATCAGCGGAATTTCTGGGTGAACTAACGGTAAAAAGGGTACCAATCGCCGGGGATAACGACGTGGCTCAGCGCACGTCGATGTCGAGCGTCTCGGCCACGCGGGCGGCCTTGGCACGGGCGTCGGCCTCGCCCTGTCCGACGGCGAGCGCCACGGCCATGCGACGGTGGCCATGGACCTCCGGCTTGGCGAAGATGCGCAGGTCGGTGCCGGGCTCGGCCAGCGCCTCGGCCACGTTCGTGAACTCGGCCTCGCCGTCGCCGGCTACCACGATCGCATGGCTCGCGGCCACCTCTCCGGCCGGCAGGGCGAGCGCCACATGCCCGGCGGTGACCGGCAGACCCAGGACCGCGCGGGCGTGCAGGGCGAACTCGCTCAGCCGCTGCGAGGCCATCGTCACCATGCCCGTGTCGTGCGGTCGGGGGGAGACCTCGTTGAACAGGATCGAACCGTCGGTCAGCACGAACAGCTCCACGCCGAACACGCCCCAGCCGGTCTCGCCGGCCGCCTTGGCCTTGGCCACCAGCCCCTCGACGGCGGTGCGGGCGATATCCTGCGCCCGTTCGGCCTCGCCGTCGGGTTCGGCTGCCGGCTGCCACGACTCGCGGTAGTCGCCCGATTCCTGACGCTGGCCGATCGGGGCGCACGTCACGATGCCGGCCGACGACGAGACCGTCAGCACGGTCAACTCGCGCTTCAGGGGAGCCAGCGCCTCCACGATCACGCGGGCCACATCGCCCTCACCGGACGCGCGGCGTCCCTCCTGCGCCTCCGTCCACGCGGCGTCAATCGCGTCGGCGGCGCGCACCACGGACTGGCCGTGGCCGGACGAGCTCATCACCGGCTTGACCACGCACGGATAGCCGACCTCCTCGGCGCCCGCACGCAGCTCCTCCAGCGATCCGGCGAAACGGTACGGCGTGGTCGGCAGGCCCAGTTCCTCATGGGCCAGCACGCGCAGACGCTCGCGATCCATGCAGATGGCCGCGATCTCGGCGCTCGGCACCACCTGGGCGCCGGCAGCGGCGGCCCCGGCCAACACGTCCGTGGCGATGGCCTCGACCTCGGGCACGATGATATCCGGCCTGACCTCGTCGAACAGGGCCTTGAGCTCGTCGGCGTTCGCCATATCCAGCACGCGGTACTCGTGCGCCACCTGCTGAGCCGGCGCGCCCGCATACGAATCGGCCGCGCACACCCATGCGCCGAGCCTCATCAGTTCGATGGTGACCTCCTTGCCGAGCTCGCCGGAGCCCAGGAACAGCACGCGGGTGGGGCGCTTGCCCAGAGGAGTGCCCAGCGTGCGGCCGGCGGCGGGGGAGGAGATGGAATCTGCGGCGGAGGCCGCGGAAGTGTTCACAGCATGCTCAGTCATATCCCACATTCTGCCATGCCGCACGAATTTTGACGTCTGTAACCCGTCATAAACCATGCGTATAGACACGCCGTTGCAGGCATGCCCGGCCTGCCGTACCTTATGAATCACCGGCCGATATGTTCATCGCGGTCGGGCCAACGTTTCAAGGGGATTCATACGGAACACGGCGAGGGGGATGCGGCATGCCAGCGCGGAACGCGGCACTGATTTCCAAGCGGGCGGCGGGACTGCCCGGCAACCCCTTCGCCGAGGCGGACGCACGCGCCGCGGCCGCCGTCGCCGCCGGCAAGGACGTCATCGACCTGAGCAAAGGCAATCCCGACGGGCAGCCGCCGGCGTTCGTCCAGGACGCGCTCGCCCACGCCGCGCACGATCCCTCGCTCTTCCGATACCCGCCGTTCGACGGCGTGCCGGCGTTTCTCGAATCGATCGCCGGATGGTACGGCCGTCAGCACGGCGTGACCGTGGATCCCGCCACACAGCTGCTCGCCACATCCGGCTCATCGGTGGGCATCGCCACGGTGATTCAGGCCCTCATCGACCCCGGCGACACCGTGGTGGCCGTGGATCCTTATTATCCGCAGTACGAAGGATCCACCGCGGTGGCCGGCGGACGGTTCGAGACGATTCCCGCCGAAGCGGACCGCGGGTTCCTTCCCGATCTGGATGCCGTGGACCCGGCCGTATGGACTCGGGCCAAACTGCTGATCCTCAACTACCCGAACAACCCCACCGGCGCCGCCGCCACACCCGAACTGTATGGAACCGCCGTGCGGCTCGCCAGGCAATACGGATTCGTCGTGCTCAACGACTTCGCCTACGCAGGACTCGAGTTCGCCGGGGCGCGCTCACTGAGCCTCTTGGAGACGCCCGGCGCATTGGACGTCGCGCTGGAGCTGGGGTCGCTCTCGAAGATGTATATGGTGGCCGGCTGGCGCGGCGGATTCGTGGCCGGCAACGCCGAGGTGCTTGCGGCGGTCAAGGCCGTGCACCGGCAGACTGCCGTGCTGGCTTCCAGCGTGATCCAGCAGGCGGGTGCGGTGGCGCTCGCCTCCGACCAGTCCACGGTGGCGGAACTGGCCGTTCAATACCAGCATCGTTTCGACGTGGTACGCGACGGTCTGGCCGGCAGCGGACTGGAGGTCGCCGAGGCTCAGGGCGGACTGTTCGCCTGGGCCCGCGTGCCGGAATCCTTCGCGCGGGACGGTTCGGCCGCGTTCACCGACTGGCTGCTCAACACGGCCGGCGTGGCGCTCATGCCCGGTTCCTGCTTCGGCGAGGCAGGCGAGGGGTGGGTGCGCATCAGTCTGCTCAAGCACACCGCGGACCTGTATCAGGCCGTGGCCCGCATCCGGCGTGCGCTGGACGCGCGGTAGCGTACGTGTGCCGTACATACCAGCGTCGTACATACCATAAATTAGGCAATCCGCGCTTCGCCACACGATTCCTGCCGAAGCCGGCGGTTCGCAAGCTTTCCCATCCCCCGATCGCGTACGGATGTGACCTAAGATGAGGCAATGCGCGAAAAAGGGAACGAAGAGAGCATCGACCGGCCGCTGACCATCGCCCTCGTGGTGGACACGGTGGGCAACCAGGGCAACGGCACCTCCAATTCGGCGCTGCAATGGGCCGCCGAACTCGAACGGCAGGGTCATCATGTGAGGCTCGTGGGCATCGGCGCCCCCGAATACCCGGCCCGCGTGAACAAGGTGCCGCTGGTCTCATGGGTGGCGTCCAAACAGCTCATGCAGTTCGCCGAACCGAGCGACACGCTGTTCCGCACCGCCTTCCAGGGCGTGGACGTGGTGCATATCTACATGCCGTTCAAATTCGGCCGCCATGCCGCCAAGGTGGCGCATCAGATGGGCATCCCCGTCACCGCCGGCTTCCATCTGCAGCCGGAGAACGTGCTGTACTCCGCGGGGCCGCTGCGCCACATCCCCGGCGTGTCCGGATTCCTGTACTGGCTGTTCAAGCACTGGCTGTACAAGGGCGTCGACCACATCCATGTGCCCACCGAAATGACCGCGAGCCTGCTGCGCTCGCACGGGTACAAGGCTCGGTTGCACGTCATCTCCAACGGTTATTCGCCCGCCTACTCGCCCAAGGAGCCGGTCGACCCGCAGGCGCCCACGCCGGTGCCGTTCCGCATCATCGCCTCGGGCCGCCTCGCCCATGAGAAGGACCAGATCACGTTGATCAAGGCGATTTCCATGTCCCGCCATGCCGGGGACATCCAGCTGGTGATTGCCGGCACCGGACCGCTGCGGCGCTACCTGACCTTCCGCGCCGGCAGGCTCCTGGCCCGCAAGGCGGAGATCGGCTTCCACAAGCACTCCGAGATGCCCGAACTGCTGCGTTCGGGCGATCTGTTCGTCCACTGCTCCATCGCGGACATCGAATCCGTGAGCGTCATCGAGGCGATGGCCTGCGGTCTGGTGCCGATCATCGCCGCGTCCGAACTGTCCGCGGCCAGCCAGTTTGCCCTGCTGGACGAATCGTTGTTCCCCGTGCGGGACGCCGCGCTGCTGGCCCGCCGCATCGACTGGTGGATCGCGCATCAGGCCGAACGTGCCGAGTGGGGCGTCAAGTACGCCGAGCACACCAAAGAGCACTACTCGGTGGAGGCGTCCGTGCACAAGTTCGTGGACATGGAGCGCGAGGCGATAGGGGAGTGACGGCCGTGGGGCGGAAGAAGCTCCCTTCAGAAGAAGAGAGCCGCAAACCCGCCTAAACTGGCTCCCCTCTCCGAGGGGAGCTGTCAGCGCAGCTGACTGAGGGGAGCCGCAAGCCACCCAAACTGTGGCTCCCCTCTCCGAGGGGAGCTGTCGCTGAAAGCGACTGAGGGGAGCCGTCGGGGCAGCCGGCTGAGAGATAGCCCGTCGCAGGGTGCGCCATGCGACGGTCCTGTGGCCCTACAGCAGCGCGATGAGCTGGTCGACCTCCTCCGGCGTGGTGGACCAGCTCGTGCAGATGCGCATCACGGTATGCGCGTCATCGGCCTTCTCCATGAAGCCAAGCTTGATGTCCCGCTCCAGACGCTCGATGGTGGGCTGGTCAAGTGTCACGAAGATCTGGTTCGTGGGCGCGTCGAACGTCAGCTGGTAGCCCTTGGCCTTCAACGCCTCACGGATGCGGTCGGCCGCCTCGTTGGCGTTGCGGGCGATTCTGAAGTACAAATTATCCGTGAACAGGGCGTCGAACTGCGCGCCCAGCACGAATCCCTTGGCCAGCAGCGCGCCGTGCTGCTTGATGCGCGTCAGGAAATGCTTCGGCGTGTTGTGCTTGGTGAACACCACGGCCTCGCCGAACAGGGCACCCACCTTGGTGCCGCCGATGTAGAACACGTCCGCGATGCGTGCCACGTCCTCCAGCGTCATGTCGCCGCCGGTGGCGGTCAGCGCGTATCCCAGTCGCGCGCCGTCCACGAACAGCGGCATGTCGTAACGATGCGCCACCTCGGCGATTGCCTCGAGCTCTGCCTTGGAATAAATGGTGCCGTATTCGGTGCTCTGCGAGACGTACACGGAGCCGGGGAAGACCATATGCTCGTGATTGGCGTCCGCATAGAAGGTCTTGCAGTACTCGTCCAGTTCGCCCGCGTCCATCTTGCCGTTGTGGTGGGGGAGTGTGAGCACCTTGTGGCCCGCGTACTCGATGGCGCCGGCCTCATGTACGTTCGGATGGCCGGACGCCACCGCGACCACACCCGCATACGCCGGGGTGATGGTGTCGATGACCACCTGGTTGGCTTGCGTGCCGCCCACCAGGAACCACACGTCCGCGTCCGGCGCGCCGCAGGTTTCGCGGATTTTGGCTTTGGCTTGCGCGGTCAGCTCGTCTGAGCCATAGCCGGAATACAGGTGCTCATTGGCGCGCACCACGGCGTCGAGCACGGCCGGATGGGCGGCGCGGGAGTAATCGTTCTCAAAAGACAGCATTGCAAATCCTTCTTTTTGGGCCTCGTGAGGCAGTAGCCCCGAGTCTACAACGCTGACTCGTTGATACAGAGCTGTATGACGTATTGAGTCGGTTCAAACCCTCACTATGTATGCGGTGCAACCATGAGGCCGCATACATAGTGAGGGTTTGGCCATATGAAAAGACACTATGTATGCGGCGCCTTCGTTCGGCCGCGTACATAGTGAGGATTGAGGTGGTCTGCCCAAGGAATCGAACGGCTGACAGCTCGGAAAAACAAAAGACCCTTCCGATTTCTCGGAAGGGTCTTAGTGGGGTGGCCAACGCGGCTCGAACGCGCGACCTTCTGAACCACAATCAGATGCTCTACCAACTGAGCTATGGCCACCATGTTTGTTTCCCAGCAGGACTGGAAGACAACAGATGGATACTATACACACTTTTTCGGTGGTGTGCACATCGGCGTGTCGCGACAGTGCCGTGGTGGTCCGGCAATGTGGAAAACCGTTGATTTCCGAGCCTCTCGCCGGTACGCCGCAGCTGTATGCGCAATCTCCGGTTTCGATCTCCGGAATCGCCTGGCGATTTGGCGAAGCCGACAACTTCGGGGCGTCGGGTTTGGCGGAAGCCTCAAAAATGAATCGAATGAACGGCCGTATGCCCACAATGTGAGCAACACGTTTCGTGTCAAGCCCCACGCGCTTAATTTCATGCGATGTTACTTAGCAGTACATTCGTAACAGAGAGAGAAACACATGGAAAAGGTTAAGGCTTTTGCAGACTGGCTGACCAAATGGTTCACGGTCATCGTCATCGTCTGGGCCGTCTTCAACTACTTCGTGCCGCAGGCCAGCCTGTGGGGCAAGGCGTACACCGGTTACATGCTGGGCATCGTGCTCTTCGGCATGGGCCTGACGCTCACGCTCGACGACTTCAAGCGCATCCTCACCCAGCCTCTCATGGTCATCGTCGGCACCATCGCCCACTTCGTGATCATGCCGCTCATCGCCGTGCTGCTGTGCTGGATCTTCCGCCTCGACGGCCCGCTGGCCGTGGGTGTGATCCTCGTGGGCTGCTGCCCGTCCGGCACCTCCTCCAACGTGATGAGCTACCTGTCCCGCGGTGATGTGGCCCTCGATGTGTCCATCGGCATCCTCTCCACCCTGTGCGCGCCGTTCATGATCCCGCTACTGATGCAGTGGCTGGCCTCCCAGTACGTGCAGGTGCCGGTCGAGTCCCTGTTCCTCAACGCCGTCAAGGTGGTGCTTTTCCCGATCGCCCTCGGCGTGATCTGCCATATGATTTTCGGCAAGAAGATCGAGACCATCACCGTCGCCCTGCCGATCGTCTCGCAGGTCGCCATCCTCCTGATCATCGGCGTTGTGGTCGCGGCCAATGGTCCGAAGCTGTTCGTGGCCTCCTCCCTCATGGCCATCCCGGTGGTCATCCTGCACAACCTGTCCGGCTACGCCCTGGGCTTCGGTTTCTCCAAGCTGATGTACAAGATCTACCCGAAGGGCTTCCGCTACGCGCAGCAGAAGGCCATCACCTTCGAGGTCGGCATGCAGGACTCCGCTCTGGGCGCCACGCTGGCCCTGACCTCCTTCGCATCCAACCCGATCGCCGCCGTGCCGTCCACCTTCTTCTCCGTGTGGCACAACATCTCCGGCTCCATCCTGTCCAGCTGGTGGCGCAACCACGATGACCGCCACGAGATCCACTGGGATTCCGACAACGGTGAGAAGGGTTCCGCCAAGGGTGCCGATTCCGTGCACGCCTTCGACGCGGACAAGGCCACTGCCGAGGTGCCTCATTTGAAAATGAGCGCGTAATCCGGAGTGGTGCCTCACCTGTGGTGAGCGTGAAATCCTAGTCCGC
>NZ_QFFM01000043.1 GCF_003129905.1 Bifidobacterium callitrichidarum | reverse complement strand
CTTGGGACGCACTGGCAATCATTGACTATAAAGAAGTAGTACAAACACGCTCTTGAGTTCTCAAACCACCACCACACCAACAGGCAGCCAACCAACCAAAGGAAGGAAACCCGCCGTGCCGAGCGGCAACAGGTGAATAACTTACACGCCACAAACCAAACACGCAAATCGGCATCACAAAAAGCGCCGAAAAACGTTGCAACGCCGGCGTTCTCTCGGCGTGTCGCACACGGCCCAAAATGGGGCTCAACCACGCCGTTACTGCTCAACATACGCCGCAGATACGTTCCACAACCCCGGATATCCAAAAATATGAGATGCGTTTACCGAAATATCTTCTTCGGCGGGGTTCTCCCTTGCCCCGCCGTTCACGCAACGCGGGTATACCTGTATCTATGACAAAGAAGATTGCTGTATTGACCGGCGCCGGCATCTCGACTTCCGCCGGCATTCCCGATTTCCGTGGCCCCGACGGCGTGTGGACCAAGCACCCTGATCAGATGAGCGTGTACGACATCGATCTGTTCCTGCGCAACAAGGAGGATCGCGAGTACTCCTGGCGCTGGCAGAAGGAGTCGCCGGTGTGGAACGCGCAGCCGGGCACCGCGCATAAGGCGCTGGTCAAGCTGGAGAAAGCCGGCATGCTCACGCTGCTGGCCACGCAGAATTTCGACGCGCTGCATGAGAAGGCCGGCAACAGCCCGGATCTCATCGTGAACCTGCACGGCACCATCGGCACCTCGCATTGCATGAAGTGCCATCAGAAGTACGATACGGCGGACATCATGGCCCGACTGGACGAGGAACCGGATCCGCACTGCCATCGCAAGCTCAAGTACCGTGGCGACATGCCGTGCAACGGCATCATCAAGACGGACGTGGTGTATTTCGGCGAGGCGTTGCCGGATGGTGCGATGGAGAAGTCGTACGACCGCGCCACCAAGGCCGACGAGCTGTGGGTGATCGGCTCCACACTGGAGGTGTTCCCGGCGGCGAGCATCGTGCCGGTGGCCGCGCAGGCCGGGGTGCCGATCACGATCATGAACATGGGCCGCACGCAGTACGACCGTCTGGCCACGCGACTGATTCACGAGGACATCGCCGTGGCGCTGCCGCAGTTGGTGGACGAGACGATCGCGGAGAACGCGGAATAGTCCCCGACGATCATATTGACCTATCTAACGTAGAACGGCTTCCCTCAACAGTATCGAAGGAAGCCGTTCTTGTATCACAGCAGATGCGCGAAACACCCAATCAGTAGATGCGCTTGGGCTGGAAGCCGGCCTGGCGCAGGGCCGCGAGGATGCGGTCGATATGGTCCGGACCGTTGGTCTCCACGGTGACGCCGAGGGAGACGGCGTTGGTGTAGTGGCCGGACGCCTTGAACTGGTCGTGGTCGAGGGCGATGACGTTGGCGCGCTGTTCGGCGAGCAGCGTGGCCACCTTGACGAGCTGGCCCGGCGTATCGGGCAGCTCCACCTCGAAGTTCATGATGCGGCCGCGGGCGATCATACCCTTCTGGATCACGGCGCCCATGGTCACGGTATCGATGTTGCCGCCGGACATGATCGGCACCACCACATGCGGGCCACCTGCCTGCGCGAACTTGCGGGAACGCAGGTTCAGGTGCTCCAGCGCCGCCAGGGACACGGCACCGGCCGCCTCCACCACGAGCTTGTGCTTCTCCAGCATGAGCAGGATCATCTCGTTGATGTCACGCTCGGAGACGGTGACCAGGTCGTCCAGGAATTCGTTGAGCAGTGCGAACGGCAGGTCGCCCGGGTGCTTGACGGCCACGCCTTCGGCGGAGGTGAGCACCTGATCGGCCGGGGACACATGACCGGAGGCCAGCGAATCCTTCCATGCCGGGGAGCCTTCCGGAATGGCGCCGATCACACGCACGTCCGGCTTGAAGGTCTTGATGGCCAGCGCCACGCCGGCACCAAGGCCGCCACCGCCGAGCGGGACCACCACATCGGTGACGTTCGGCACGTCTTCGAGAATCTCCAGGCCGATCGTGCCCTGGCCGCAGATGACCTCGTAGTCATCGAACGGCGGCACGTAGATCATGCCCTGGGTTTCGGCGAGTTCGGCGGCGTGGGCGGCGGCCTCGTCGAACACGTCACCGTAGAGCACCACGTCGGCGCCGTAGGCCTTGGTGGCGTCCACCTTGAGCGGCGGGGTGATCTGCGGCATACAGATGGTGGCCTTGGCGCCGCGTTCGCGGGCCGCGTAGGCCACGCCCTGCGCGTGGTTGCCGGCGGACGCGGTGACGATGCCGCGGGCCAGCTGTTCCTCGGAAAGGGATGCGATCTTGTTGTAGGCGCCGCGGATCTTGAACGAGCCGGTGACCTGGAGGTTCTCCGGCTTGAGCAAGATCTCATGGCCGGTCATGTCGCTCAGGGCGGGCGAGGGAATGATCTCCGTGTGACGGGCGGTGCCCTTGAGTCGTTCGGCGGCGAGCTTCAGTTCCGCTGCGTGGTCACGCTGCAGCGCTTTCAAAACATCCTTTTGTTCCATGGTGGATATTGTAAGACGGCGGGCCGTTTTCCACGGTCCGCCGTCTCGGGTTTGGGTTGCTTTGGGGCTATAGGGTGCAGCCGCCTATCACTTACAGCTGGACGACCACGGCCTCCCACGGGTCGAGCTCGCGGTTGGCCAGCGAGACCACGGCGTGGGATGCGTCGTAGGTGGAGATGACCACATCCGGTTCGGTGACGCCGCCGGCCACCAGTTCGGCGGATTCACGCGGCAGATCGACCGTGCGGCCGGACATGTTGACCACCACGAGCAGCTTCTCCGTACCCAGCGTGCGGGTGAAGGCGTAGACGTGCTCGTCGTCGGCGTCCAGCAGGTGCCAGTCGCCGGCCGCGATTAACGCGCGCTCGTGACGCAGGGCGATCAGCGACTTGTAGAACGAGTACACGGAATCCGGATCGTCGAACTCGCTGGCGGCGTTGATCTCCGCGTGGTTCGGGTTCACCGAGATCCACGGTTCAGTGGCGGCGTCCGGGGCGGTGAAGCCGGCGTAGGCCGAGGCGTCCCACTGCATCGGGGTGCGGGAGTTGTCGCGGCCGCGGGCGGCGATGCCGGCCATCATCGATTCGGCCGTCTGCACCTTGGCCTCCTCGACGCGCTGGCGGTAGGCGTTGAGGGATTCGAGGTCGCGGTACTGGTCGAGGCGGGTGAAGTGGGCGTTGGTCATGCCCAGTTCCTCGCCCTGGTAGACGTACGGGGTGCCGCGGTGCAGGTGCAGCATGAGGCCGAGGGCCTTGGCGGAGCGGACGCGGTTCTCCTCGTCGGAGTCGTCGCCCCAGCGGGAGACCACGCGCGGCTGGTCGTGGTTGCCGGTGAACAGGCTGGCCCAACCGGCGTTCGCCACGGCGGTCTGGTAGCCGGCCATGATGCGCTTGAAGCCCGGCAGGTCGAGCGGCAGCGGCTTCCACTTGACGCCTTCGCAGTCGAAGTCCACGTGCTCGAACAGGAAGAGCATGTCCAGCTCGCCGTTGACGGGGTTGGTGATGTGCTCGTTGCGCTCGGCGGTGATGCCGGGGGCCTCGCCCACGGTGAGGAATCCGTCGCGGCCCTCGAACACCTCGCGGCGCATCTCGGCCAGGAACTCGTCCTGACGCGGGCCGTCGGCGCAGAACGGGTTCGGGTTGGAGTAGCCCTCCTCGCCCACCGGCAGGTCCTCCAGTTCGGAGCCGGCCTCGCCGGGCAGCTTGCCGTTGGCGTCCGTGCGCTTGGAGATCAGGGTGATGACGTCCATGCGGAAGCCGTCGACGCCGCGATCGAGCCACCAGTTCATCATGTCGTAGACCGCGCGACGCACGGCCGGGTTCTCCCAGTTGAGGTCGGGCTGCTTCTTGGAGAACTGGTGCAGGTAGTACTCGCCGCGCTCCGGGCTGTATTCCCAGGCGGAGCCGCCGAAGTAGGAGCCCCACTGGTTCGGCTCGGCACCCGGCGTGCCGGGCTCGTGGCCTGGACGGGCCGGACGCCACCAGTACCAGTCGGCGTGCGGGTCGTTCTTGTCCTTGGAGGCCTTGAACCAATCGTGCTCGTCGGAGGTGTGGTTGACCACGAGGTCCATCACGATCTTCAGGCCGCGCTTGTGGGCCTCGGCCAGCAGCTCGTCCATGTCCTCCAGGGTGCCGAACAGCGGGTCGATGTCCTGGTAGTCGGAGATGTCGTAGCCGTTGTCGTCCTGCGGGGACTTGTAGACCGGGGAGAGCCACAGCACGTCCACTCCGAGGTCGGCCAGGTAGTCGAGGCGGGAGGTGATGCCCTTGAGATCGCCGAAGCCGTCGCCGTTGGTATCCTGGAAGGAGCGCGGGTAGATCTGGTAGACCACGGCGTTCGACCACCACGGGTTCGGGGTGGCGCCGTTGGTGCGGATGGAGTCGGGGATGATGGTGCGCTGCGTGGTGGTCATCGCGTGAACCTTTCTGGTGCGGATATCGTCTTTGATTACTGCTTGGTAGTTATTAAAACAGCCCGATGGTTTTATTCCCATCGGGCTGTTTGGCGGGCGTGGCGGAAAGTAATTACTTGACCGCGTCCTGCAATGAGGCTCCCCTCAGTCAGCTTCGCTGACAGCTCCCCTCAGGGAGGGGAGCCGAGGATGTGGGGCGAAGTTTTACTTGACCGCGTCCTGCAATTACGGACTCGCCTTCGGCGAGGCTCAGCATTACCTCGCGAGTACGCGGCCTGCCGGCCGCCCGAGCCGGGAAACTGAAATCCTTCGGATTTCCGTCGCAGCATAGCTGCTCCCCTCACCTACAGACAGCTCGCAGAGCTGTCTGTTTAACGGTTCGGCTGGACTGTTTCCTTAATCGGCTCGTCTCGCTCGGCGCTGTGAAGTGCTGCAGCGCTCAGCGCTGCGTCACTTCACAGCGCCCCTCATCACGCCACCCACGACCCACTTCTGGGCGAAGATGTAGACGACCAGGATCGGGGCCATGGCCATGAGGTAGCTGGAGAAGGCCATCGGGTAGTTGGTGGCGAACTGCGAGCTGAAGACGTACTGGGCCAGCGGGATGGTCTGGTTCGACTGGTCCGTGAGCACGATCAACGGCAGGAGGAAGTCGTTCCAGGCCCACAGGGCGGTCAGGATGGCGATGGTGGCGTTGATCGGGCTCATCAGCGGGAAGATGATGGTCCAGAAGATGCGCCAGGTGGACGCGCCGTCGATGCGGGCCGCCTCCTCAAGCGAGACCGGGATCGAGCGGATGAAGCCGGTGGCGATGAACAGGTTCGTACCCAGGCCGAGCACCGTGTACAGGATGATCAGACCCACCTGGTTGTCCAGGTGCAGGGAGCCCATCTGCTTGGCGATCGGCAGCATGACGACCGGGAACGGCACGAACATGGCGGCGATGAAGAAGTAGTACAGGAAGCGGAAGAAGCGCTTGTCCATGTTACGGGCCACCGCGTAGGCCACGAACGTGTTGGTCAGAAGGGTGAGCACCACGGCGGCCACCGTGATGATCGCCGAGTTGAGCGCGGCCTTGGGGTAGTTGACCTTGGCTGAGGCGTCGGCGAAGTTATGCCACTCCCACGAGGTCGGCAGGGCGAACGTGCCGGCTTCGGCCGGGGTCTTCAGGGCCGTGACGATGGTGAAGTACAGCGGCACCAGGATGGTCAGCGAGAGCACGGCCACGGCGGCGGTCAGCCACCAGTTGATGTTGTGGTCGCGACGGAACTTGGTAACGGAAGCACCGGTTGCAGTAGTCATGATTAAATCCTCTCCCCGTAGAAATCAGATCTGTTCCTGGCTGCGGGAGATGCGCAGCTGTACGAAGGCGATGATGGCCAGCACGATGAAGAAGAGCACGGCGTTCGCGGTCTGGTAGGCGTACTCGCCACCGGTCAGACCGCCCTTCCAGATGAGGTAGGTGACCGTCTCGGTGGCGGAGTTCGGGCCGCCGTCCGTCAAGGCCACGACCTGGTCGAAGGTGCCGAGCGCGTTCTTCATGGACAGCACGAGGTTGATGGTGAAGAACGGTCCGATCAGCGGGAAGGTGATCTTCCAGAACTTCTGCCAGGCGTTGACGCCGTCGATGGCGGCGGCCTCGTAGATCTCATCGTCGATGGTCTGCAGACCGGCCAGGTAGATGAGCACGGAGTAGGCCACGCCCTGCCACACGGCGAGGAAGACGATCGGGATCCAGCTCAGCTTCTCGTTGGTGAGCAGCGACGTGGACAGCCAGTCGATGCCGAGCGCCTTGCCAAGCTCGGGCAGCGGGTTCATGAAGATGTACTTGAACACGTAGCCGATGACCAGCACGGAGAGGGTGTAGGGCACGAAGAAGATGGCTCGGAAGCCGTTCTTGAAGGCGATCTTCGAGTTCAGCAGCACCGAGAGGAACAGCGCGATCACGTTGATGAGCACCGTGATGGCGATGGCGATGAGCAGCGTGAACAGGTAGGCGTGGCCCACGCGGTTGTCCTGGAAGAGGGCGATGTAGTTCTTGAAGCCGATGAACTTGTAGTCGCCGTAGCCCTGGGAGTTGGTGAAGGAGTACTTCACGCCGTCAAGGAACGGCAGGTAGAGGAAGAAAGCGAAGATGATGGCCGCCGGGACCACCATCCAGTAGTAGGCCGGATCCACCTTGCGCTTGGAGAAGGCGTCCACCTTCTTCTTGGTGGCTTTGCGGGTTGCGTTGGACATGATTACTCTCCTCTCCTACTCGTCACTCGAAGGTCCTGGCCTGGACCTTGTCCCATTCGGTCTGCATCTGGTTCAGGAACCGGTCGGTGTTGCCGGAGGTCACCATGGTCTGCAGGTAGCCGCCGATGTTGATGGACGAGGGGATGTAGTGGTCGCAGAAGTCGGCCAGGCGGTTCTCCTCGAAGAACGGACGCACGGTCTCCAGCGCGTCGTTGCCGAAGTACGTGTCCTTGAGCGGGGTGATGGCGGACTGGGCGTCGGCGTAGGAATCCAGCTGCTCCTTCTGCATCATGAACTCCACGAGCTTCATCGCCTCTTCCTTGTGCTTGGTGTTGGCGCCGATGGTGAGCATCACGTCGTCGCCGGCGGTGAGGATCTGCTCGTCAGCGTTGTCGGTGGCGGGCATCTGGGCGAAGCCGAGGTTGATGTCTTTGTTGATGAGCAGAATCTGCGGGATGGCGTAGGTGCCGAGCGGGATGATGGCGGCCTTGCCCTGGGCGAAGCTCTGCGTGCCCTGCTGGTAGGTGACGCCGGTGTCCTCGGTGGAGTAGGTGAAGAGCTCGGCCTCCTTCTCGACCGTGGTCTTCCACAGCTCCTGGAACGTGGTCTTGCCCTGCTTGAGTTCGGTGTACTTGGTTTCGGGAACCAGCGTGCCGGCCAGGGATGCGAGCGGGGCCTGCGTGGTCCAGGCGTCGGCCACGGAACCCTGCAGCGGGTTGATGCCGGCTTCCTTGAACTTGTTGAGCATGTCCGTGAACTCGGTCCAGGTGGTGGGCGGGTTGTCCGGGTCGAGGCCGACCTGCTCGAAGAGGTCCTTGTTGTAGATGTAGCCGGAGGCGTTGCCGGCGAACGGCAGGCCGTACAGGCGCTTCTTGGCCGGATCGGTGGTCTGCACGAGGTTCTTGGCGATCTTCACCATGCCGGGGTTGAGGGTGTCCACGATCGGCTCATCGGTGAAGTCGTAGAACACGCCGGAGGCGGCGAACATGCCGAAGCTGATGTCGCCGTTGAAGGTGATGACGTCCGGCACGCGGTTCTTGACGAAGCGGGTGCGCAGATCGGTCTGGGCGTTGGCGGAGTTGTTGATGTTGACCTTGATGGTCGGGTTCTGCTTTTCGAAGTCCTTGACGATGGCCTTGAACGTGTCCGCGGCCTCGGACTTGAACTGGAAGAAGTCGAGGGTGACGGTTCCGGCGGTGCTGGAACCGCATCCTGCCAGGCCGAAGCCGACGGCGATCGCGCAGGCCGCCGCGGCGATGCGCACGCCCAGACGCTTCAGTCTGGATGTTGAATTGGGGGAATCTGACAGCATATGTGACTCCTTTATCTTTACCTTCCAACCGCCGGCTCCTATGCCGTCGGCCTTCCACCCTTCAAAGGTACCGATTCGGCCATTTCATTCCCAGCGCCAGCGAGCCAGCTTGCGTGTGCAATTAAAAAAGCGGTATTTTGTGATTAACGCAATTAATTCTTCGCGAAGGGGCATGAGTTGGCTGAGTCCAATGCGATTCCGCAGTGGTTTTCCGGTTCCGAACATACGCATCGGGTGGCTGCGGCGGTGGCCCAGTACGGCCCGATCGCCCGCACCACACTGGCCCAGATGCTGGGGCTGAGCCAGGGGGCGCTCTCCCGCATCACCAGCGATCTGATCTACGCGGGGGTGATCGAGGAGCTGCCGGCCGCCTCAGGCGCCACCGGCAAGCTGCCCGAACGGTTCACGCCCAAGGAGAATTCCGATCGCAGGGGCCGTCCGCAGACCTCGCTGGTGCTGTGCTCGAACGCGCGCACGTTCGTGGGCGTCAAGGTGCATGGCACATCGATCGTCTCGGCGGCGGTGAACGCGCACGGCGAAGTGGTCTCGGACCGGCATGAGGTGCCCATCGGCGAGGACCAGTCGCCCGAATACGTGACCGGCGCGATCGCCCGGCTTACGGCGGCGTGCACGGACGATGTGGTTTCGGCGGGCCTCCCCTCCCCCACCGCGGTCGGCGTGGCCGTGGGAGGCCATGTGGTCAACGATTCGGTGGTGACGTTCGCGCCGTTCCTCCATTGGGACGGCGAGACCGATTTCGGCGCGATGGTGGGCAAGGCCACCGGACTGCCGTGCGGGGTGTTCAACGACATCGATTCGCTGCTGGTGGATGCCTCATGGTTCGGGCCCGGCGTCGGGCTGGACATGTTCGCCGTGGTGACCATCGGCATCGGCGTGGGCTATTCGCTGGCCGTGCACGGCGAGCCGGTGAGCTATCCGGACAAAAGCTACGGTCTGGTGGGCCATGTGCTGGTCGATCCGGAGGGGCCACGCTGCACCAGCGGGCACATCGGCTGCTCGCAATGCCTGACCGATGATTCGATCGCGGAGCAGTATTCCGCGATCGTGGGCCGTCCGGTGACATTCGAGGATTTCGCCCGCGACGCCCGCGCGCATGTGCCGCAGGCCTCGCAGCTGGTGCATCGCACGTGCTTCCGGCTGGGCGCGCTGGTGTCCATGGTGGCGAACATCGCGATGCCGGGCCATGTGATGATCGCCGGGGAATCAGCCTTCCTGGCCAAGCTGGGCACCGATTCACTGCGCGACGGCATCCGGCATTACCGCCACAGCCAGGCCGCGCCGGTGAAGTTCACGATCGTGAACCACGACTGGCAGCTGTGGGCCAAGGCCGCCGCCAGTCGCGTGATCGTGAAACATATCGGGTGATTGGCATTTCTTGGCTCCCCTTGACAGGGGAGCTGTCGAACGCAGTGAGACTGAGGGGTAGCTGAAGAGCAGACGTACACGTCTGCGGGCCAATGTATCGGCCATAGGCCGATTCCATATTTACGGCGATGCCGCGTGTTTGGTATCGGCTTATGAAAGCCGATACCGTTTTCCCGCAGGCTTTGCCTGCTCTTCAGCTACCCCTCAGTCCGCTTCGCGTCCAGCTCCCCTGTCAAGGGGAGCCAAGTATGGCTTATTCCGCCACGGCCTTGAACAGGACGGCCTGCTGGGGGTGGAGGGACGGCGGACGGATGCCGTAGCGCTGGAGGGCTTCGCCGGTCATCAGCACGCCTTCCTCATTCCACCAGCCGAGCGCGCTCTGACCATTGCCCAGACCGGTCAGGTCGAGGCTCGGGTCAAGCGGGCTGACGCGGTACGTACGCTCGGGGTCGAGGCCGGGCAGGCGCACGGGCGCGGCCGGGTAGGTCTGGCCGGTGGTGAGCTGGGTGAAGCGGTAGATGGCGGCGTCCTTGCTGGGCATCACCATGCCGTCGAGGCGGACGGCCGGATCGTTGGCATCGGCGTGCACGCAGGTGTCGATGGCGAACCAATCGCGGTGCTTCTTGAATTCGGCCACCCACACGGCCAGCTTGGCGAGCGCCTCGTCCGGCTCCTTGAGCAGGTTCCATTCGATGCCCATATGGCCGAAGAACGCCATGGCCATACGCAGTTCCTGGCTGGTGGCGCGCTGGGTGGAATGCGCCGGGCTGGCCCCCACATGCTCGCCGATCATGGCCGGCGGCACAAGCAGCGAGGTGTAGCGCTGGATGTCCGCGCGCTCAACCGGATCCACGCAGTCGGAGGCCCAGATGCGGTCGGCGACTTCGAGGATGCCGAGGTCCACGCGGCCGCCGCCGGAGGAGCAGCTTTCGATCTCCAGTCCCGGATGGCGGGTCTTGAGGCCCTTGAAGATCTCGTAGACGGCGAGGGTCTGCGCGTGCACTGCCGGACGGCCGGAGCGGCGGGAACCGGGCTCGGTGACGAGCTTGTTGTGATCCCACTTGATGTAGTCGATGCCGAGCTCGCCCACGAGGGCGTCCATGGCACCGAAGATGTAGTCGAACGCATCCCGGTTGGTCAGGTCGAGCACCTGCTGGCTGCGGCCCTGCATGGGCAGGCGGCCGGCCGTGGGCGAGAGGATCCACTCCGGGTGCGCGCGCACCACGTCGGAATCGAGGTTGACCATCTCCGGCTCGAACCATAGGCCGAACTGCATGCCCTTGGCGTGCACGTAGTCGGCGAGCGCCTTGAGGGACTTATCGCCGTCGGGCCAGACGTCCTGCGAGATCTGCCAGTCGCCGAGACCGGAGGTGTCGTCGCGACGGGAGCCGAACCAGCCGTCGTCCACCACGAAACGTTCCACGCCGGAAGCCGCGGCCTTGTCCGCCAGGGCCTTGAGCGTATCGAAGTCGTGGTCGAAGTACACGGCCTCCCAGGTGTTGAGGATCACCGGGCGGCCCTGCGAGAACAGGCGCGGGTGACGGGAGCGCACGTAGGCGTGGAAGCGGGCGGCGATTTCGTTGAGGCCTTCGCCGAACGAGCCGAACAGCCACGGGGTCTCGTAGGAGCTCTCGCCCTCGCCTTGGGCGGTGAGTGTCACCTCGCCGCCGAACAGGAGTTCGCCGCCGCCGATGATGCCCTGCGTGTACGGCAGTCGTTCCGCGGACAGCACGGAATTGCCGCTCCAGCCCACGTGGACGGACCATGCCTCGCCGTGCTCGAAACCGAAGCCGGGCACGCCGGCGGTGAGCAGCAGGCTGGCGTCGAAGTCCGGGCGGCCGGCGAGCTGCGGCTTTTCGAAACGGCCGACGGTCAGCGGCTGACGTTGCGGACTGCGTTCGCGCAGGTGATGGCCGGTGGTGGTGAGGATTTCGCCGGCCAGTTCCGGCACGGGGAAGCCGAGTTCGATCTTGCCGATTTCCAGCGGGGCCTGGTCGGCGCCGGCGAGGTTGGTGACCGTGGCCTTCTGTCGGGCCAGTCCGCCGGGCATAAGCTCAAGACGCCATTCGATGCCGACGCCGTTTTCCTGATCCTGTGCGGTGACGACGACTCCGGGCACGCGCACCGGGCCGGTGGTGCGGGCATGGCCGGTCACGTCCGTGTACTGCTCGGCGGTGACGGCGTCCAGCGATGCGTCCAGCACGCCTTCGGTCTCGATGCCGGTCACGGTGAACTTGGGGAACAGTTCGACGCCGTCGCGGCGCAGGACCACGCGCTGCTCGCCGATCCAGCTTTCGGACTGGGTGGGCAGCACGGACGGCCACGCGGTTTCGTCGAGCGCGCCGGAGACGCGCTGCGGCTTCAGGGCGTCGTACGCGGCGAGCAATGTCTGCGGATTGGCGAGCGGGCGGCCCCAGTGGACGATGTGCGGTAGGTCGTCGCCGGCGAAGACCAGGCCCAGAGCCACATTGGCGGTGGGCTGGGCGAGGTATACGGCGGTGAGTGCGGTGCCGTCCGAGGCTGCGCCGGTGAAGGTGAGGGTTTCATTCTCGGCCATGATGGCGGTGTCTCCTTTGACTTGATGGTTGCGGACGCTTTACTGCTGGTTCCGATGGTAGGAAAAACGGAATATGTTGACTCGGTGCAGCGTGTTGGCCGGGGGAAGTAAGTATTTGGCGATTATCTGGCTCCCTTCTTTGAGGGGAGCCGTCGCCAAAGGCGGCTGAGGGGAGTCTCACGGCACGACGAAGCACTCCCCTCAGTCAGCTCCGCTGACAGCTCCCCTCAGAGAGGGGAGCCAAAATAGTAGGCTCTGTTAAACCAAGATTGACATGGCCCTTATTCTCGGCTCCCCTTGTCAGGGGAGCTGTCGGCGAAGCCGAC
>NZ_QFFM01000042.1 GCF_003129905.1 Bifidobacterium callitrichidarum | reverse complement strand
GCGGACTAGGATTTCACGCTCACCACAGGTGAGGCACCACTCCGGATTACGCGCTCATTTTCAAATGAGGCACCTCGCCGGTTGCGGCGTCACTTCACCGTCAACGTCGCGGTGAGCGCCAGATGATCGGTGTCCTTGATCTCGAACGATTTGACGCCGGACGGCTTCAATCCCGGCGTGAACAGCACGTGATCCAGTTCGATGCGCGGCCACTTGAGCCATCGTGGGAACGTCAGGTTCGGACCGGCGCCTTGCGTAAGGCTCGCGTCTTTGAATCCGGCCTTGAGCAGGGCGCGGAAGCTCGGGTGGTCGGTGCCGGAGTTGAGGTCGCCCATGACCACGGCGATGTTGTGGTCGCCGATGGCTGAGGTGTTGGCGATGGCGCGCAAGCCCAGAATGCCGGCGGACCAGTCGGCGCAGCCGCGCATCGGGGACTTCGGGTGTGCCGAACAGAATGTCACCGTGCGGGCTCCTCGCAGGGATTCGGCGGACGCCGCGATGGCTGTGTCGGCATTGGCGCCGGTACGGATTGCCTCATCAGCGGAATCGGCGGTCGAAGCGGAAACGGCATCAGCGTTGGTCGGGGAAGCGGTGCCATTGGCGAGGATCGCGGGGGCGGCGTCATCGGCTGGAATGTCGGCACCGGAAGCATCAGCGTCGGCCGTGGCCGTCGGGGTGTCGGATAGCGCGGCGGGCTCCGGGTCGTCGAGCCTGAGCGTGATGGCTGGCACGTCGGCGGCGGGAATCTCTACCACGTTCGGCATGGCCGCGGCCGGCTTGTAGCGCGAGAAGACGACGTTGTACCCGCCGTTGTCGGTGTCCTTGGGTTCGCCGGACTGACGGTAGGGGAGGAGCTCGTCGATGCCGGCCGCGTCCAGACGGGCCATCAGGTCGTCGCTCACCTCCTGCAGGGCCAGCACGTCGATGCCGCGCGTGCGAACGTTCGCCACGATATCGGTGGCGTCGGCGCGGCCGTACCGGCAGTTCAGGGTCATGACGGCGAAGTGCGACGGCAATGTTTCACGACCCGTTTCACGGGCGGGGGACACTGTTTCACGGGGTGTTTCACGATGGGTTTCGCGCCGCTTGGCCAGCGGGTCGGAGGATAGGCCCCAATAGCTGAGTCGTTGCGCGGAGGTGAGCAGCGCAGCCGCCAACAAGCAGAACAGCGCGCCCCATGCATGCAGCCATGCAGCCACGCCAGCACCCACCAGCAAGGGAATCCATAGGAACGGCGTCAGTGCGACCATGTACGGCAGCGGCATGCGTGCCTCGGCACCGGCCGGCAGCGCGCACAGCGCCGCCCAGAGGAAACCGATGAGCGCCACGATATAGAGGAACGTGATCATGCGATTCCTTTCACTTACGACATTGGCTCCCTTCCCTAGGGGGAGCTGTCGTTGAAAGCGACTGGGGAAGCAACTCCCGAATTGTGGGAACTCCCCTCAGTCAGCTCCGCTGACAGCTCCCCTCAGAGAGGGGAGCCAAGATGATGAGGCTCAAACCTTGATGAAGGAGAGCCGGACGAGATATGGACTCAGTTCTCCTTCAGGAAGGAGACACAGAGCCAGAGCCAAGGGAATGCGGCTCTTTGCGAAGAGCCGCATCCGTAACGAATCAGCGACCGAGCAGGCCGCCGAGGCCGCCGCCCAGGTTCGGGGGCAGTTCGGCACCGCCGTCGCCACCCATCAGGCCTTCCAGACCGGCGGGCAGGGCCGGGTTCTGCGGCTTCTTGGCGAACGCGGAACCGCCGGTGGAGCCGGACGACTTGCCGGACAGACGGTCGCGCAATGCCTTCTCCTCGGCTTCGCGCTTCATCGGGTTGCCGGACTTGCCGCCCTTCTTCTTGTTCTTGCCCTTCTTCTTGCTGCCGCCCATGGCGGGACCGCCGAAGCCGGGGATGCCGCCGCCCATGCCAGCGCGGTTGGACATGCGCTTCATCATCTTCGCGGCCTGCTCGAAACGCTGCAGCAGGGCGTTGACCTGCGAGACCGTCACGCCGGAACCATAGGCGATGCGGGCACGGCGGGAGCCGTTGATGATCGACGGGTCACGGCGTTCGGCCGGCGTCATCGAACGGATGATGGCCTCCGTGCGGTCGATCTCCTTCTCATCAAACTGCTCCAGTTCCTTGCGATGCTGGGCCATGCCAGGAATCATACCGAGCAGCGACTTCATCGAACCGAGCTTCCTGACCTGCTGCAGCTGGTCCAGGAAGTCGTCCAGACCGAACGAACCGTCGGAGATCTTCTCGGCGGCCTTGCGGGCCTCCTCCTCGTCGAACTGCTTCTGCGCCTGCTCGATGAGCGTCATGATGTCGCCCATGTCGAGGATGCGGGAAGCCATGCGATCCGGGTGGAAGACCTCGAAGTCCTTCAGGCCCTCGCCGTTGGAGGCGAACAGAATCGGCTTGCCGGTCACGCTCGCCACGGACAGGGCCGCGCCGCCGCGGGCGTCGCCATCGAGCTTGGAGAGCACCACGCCGGTGAAGTCCACGCCCTCGTCAAAGGCCTTGGCGGTCTTGACGGCATCCTGACCGATCATCGCGTCGATCACGAACAGGATCTCGTTGGGCTGCACGGCGTCGCGGATGTCGCGGGCCTGCTTCATGAGCTCCTCGTCCACACCCAGACGGCCGGCGGTATCGATGATCACCGTGTCGTACAGCTTCTGCTTGGCGAAGACGATGGAATCGCGCGCCACCTTCACCGGATCGCCGGTGGTCTGGCCCGGCGCGGCCACGGCCTCACCGCCGTCCGACTGCACGCCCTTCTCTGGGGCGTACACCGGCACGCCGGCGCGTTCGCCGACCACCTGCAGCTGGGTCACGGCGTTCGGGCGCTGCAGATCGGCCGCCACCAGCAGCGGCGTATGGCCGGCGTCCTTGAGCCAGTAGCCGAGCTTGCCGGCCAGCGTGGTCTTACCGGCGCCCTGCAGACCGGCGAGCATGATGATCGTCGGCGGGTTCTTGGCGAAGTTCAGCGGACGATCCACGCCCTGGCCGAGCACGTCGGTCAACTCCTCGTTGACGATCTTCACCACCTGCTGGGCGGGGTTGAGCGCCTGGGAGACCTCCGTGCCGAGCGCGCGCTCGCGCACCTTGCCGGTGAAGGAACGCACCACTTCGAGCGCCACATCGGCGTCGAGCAGTGCGCGGCGAATCTCGCGGATAGTGCCGTCGATGTCCGCCTCGGAAAGCTTGCCCTTGCTCTTCAGATGCTTGAACGCATTCGAGAGTCTGTCAGTCAAAGAAGAAAATGCTGCCATAATGGGCAACAGTCTAGCCGCCACGCGGGAAATCGCGGGTTTGGCAGCGGCCGGTCTTGCGGACCCTCAGCCCGCGGCGCAATCCCGCCCGCCGATCGAGCGCTTCCGGTACCATGGAATGGCAATAAATCCAGTGTTTTTTTGGAATGCTTATGCTGTTTTGAAAATCCTTGGACACCACCCTATACGCAGACTGCCGTGCGCCCTCGCGAATCGAGCCAACGGACCGGAGAAACCGTGAGCCAGTGAAGTAGCGGGCCAACGCAGACATGCCGTGCAATAAGGAAGGCCCGCCTATGCCACAACATAAAACCATCGAACGCAAAGCCCTGATCGTCGGCATCGTCGTCAACGTGATTCAGGTCGCGGCCGGTATGGCCGTGTTCTTCATGACCGGTCTCAAGGCCATGTTCCTCGATTTCTCCTTCACCGCCATATCCGTGCTCTCCGGACTGGTGGCGGTGTACCTGTCCACCCGGACCGTGCGCACCACCGAACGGTTCCCCAACGGCCTGTTCGCGCTCGAGCCCATCTACGCGATCTGCAAGGCCATCTTCACTATGTCCCTGCTGGTGTATTCGCTGATTGACGTCTGCCGAGTGGCCTACGACTACTTCGTGCTCGGGGACGGCGAACGCATCGTCACCGGACCGGTGGTGATCTACGAGGTCCTGACCGTGGCCATCTGCTTCGGCCTGTACGTCTACTACCGCCGGGAGAACCGGACCATACGCAACGCCAGTACCATGCTCACCGCCGAATGCAAGAGCACGTTGGTCGACGGCGCGATGTCGTTCGGCATCGGCGCGGTGGCCGTGTTCCTCATGCTGCTGCCCGCCGGCGGCCCGCTGGACTTCCTGCATTACACCGGCGACTTCTTCATCACCGTGGCGCTCGTGGCGTTCACCATCAAGGAACCGTTCAGCGTGCTCAAGGACGCCTTCATCGAACTGGTCGGCGGCGTGCATGACGACGACGAGACCAACGCCTTCGTGGAAGCGGAGGCGCAGCATCACCTGCCGGAGAACACCGAATACGAGCAGACGCTGATCTTCAAGACCGGCATGAACTATACGGTGGACGTGTACTTGGCAGGCACCGGCGAGACCATCGACGTGGCGAACCTCATCGAATGCAAGCGCTCGCTGGAACAGGCGCTCAAGAAACGCCTGCACATCGTGGACGTCGACTTCGTGTTCAACTGATTAGGCATTCTTTTCGCGACAACTGCGTTATGAGGGGCTGACTTCCGGTTTCAGGGATACCTATCTGCGTTACAAGGGGCTGTTCCGCGAGTATATGGCGTGTATAAACCGCATGATTCCCATGGCGGATATGGCTGCCATACATCGTGCATCGCGATCTGGCAGCCCCTCGTAACGCAGATAGATGTTTCCGAAACCGGAAGTCAGCCCCTCGTAACACAGAATGGCCCCACGGGAATACCGTGGGGCCATTCTGCAATCAGAATATCGACTGAAAGTGTTACTTCAGAGACCAGGTCGAGCCCTGCGGACCGTCCTCGATGGCGATGCCGGCCTCACCCAAAGCATCGCGGATCGCGTCGGCCTTCGCGAAGTCCTTGGCCTTGCGGGCCTCCTGACGGGCCTTGAGCTGCTCGGCGATGAGCGCCTCCAGCGCGGAGTGCTCGGGGGAGTCGCCATCGGCGGCCGCGCCGCCGGCGGCACCGGCGGACACCCACGGCTCGGCCAGCGGGTCGAGACCCAGCGTATCGAGCATGGCGCGCACGGCCAGCAGGGACTCGCGCACCTCGGCGCGGGCCACCTCGGTATCTGCACGGTCAGCGAGTTTGCTCAGCAACGTGTTGCCGGAACGAATCGCGGTGAAGATCGCGGCGGTGGCGCCGGACACGTTGATGTCATCGTTCATCGCGGCCACGAAATCGGCGGGCAGGTCGTCGGCAGACACGGCGGCCACCTCCTCGCGGGAGGGTTGGTCCTCCAGCACCACGCCGGCGCGCTCGATGAAGTTCGCGATGCGATCGTAGGCGGCCTGCGCCTCCACCAGCGCCTGATCGGACCACTCCAGCATCGAACGGTACTGCACGGAACCGAGGGCGTATCGCACCACCCACGCGGAATGCTCGGCCAGCACGGACGGCACGGACAGGCCGGTGCCCAGTGACTTCGACATCTTCTCGCCCTTGGCCGTGACCCATGCCGAATGCATCCAACGGGCCGCAGACGGGTATCCGGCCGCGCGCGTCTGCGCCATCTCGTTCTCGTGATGCGGGAAGCGCAGATCCAGGCCGCCGCCGTGGATATCGAAGCCGTCGCCCAGATAACGGTGGGACATGGCGGAGCATTCGATGTGCCAGCCCGGACGGCCGACGCCGAACGGCGTGGACCAACGGGCGTCCTCGGGATCGGTGTCCTTCGGGGCCTTCCACAGCGCGAAATCGCGCGGATCATGCTTGTCGGGGGAGGCGTCGGCCGGGTCGACCGGATTGTACTTGTCCTCGCCGGCGGCGTCCACGGACGGGCCCATGCGGTCGGCGACGGCCGCGGCCTCATCCACCTCGGCGGTCTGCTTCTGATGGGTCAGCTCGCCGTAATGCGGCCAGGACGCCACGTCGAAGTACACGTTGCCGGTGGGCTTGCCGTCCTCGTCCACCACCACGTAGCCGTGGCCGTTGTCCAGGATGCGCTGGATCAAGTCGATCATGTCGGACATGTGGCCGGTGGCGCGCGGCTCCACGGTGGGCGGCAGCACGCCGAGCGTGTTGTACGCCTCGGTGAACTCGCGCTCGTAGTAGTAGGCGCGTGCCCACCACTGCTGTCCGGCCGCGGCGGCCTTGTCGAGGATCTTGTCGTCGATATCGGTCACGTTGCGCACGAACGTCACCTGATAGCCGAGCTTCAGGAACCAGCGGCGCACGATGTCGAACGCCACGGCCGCGCGGATATGGCCGATGTGCGGGGACGACTGCACGGTGGCGCCACACACGTAGATGCCCACCTTGCCGGGCTTGATCGGCGTGAAGTGGCTGACCTGATGCGAGGCCGTGTCATAAAGGCTCAGACCCTCGGCGGCCTTGGCCACATGCACCGGCGTCAGGCTCGACGGCATGACGGAAATGTTGAAATCCTGCGGTTCTTGGCTGTTTCCCATAGGCACCAAGCCTAAGGTCCGAACCAGACATGGGCAAGAGAAAAAACGGGGTGTGAACCGGTTGCGGCTTGTGTGCGTGGCGCTGGTCGGCGTCCGTCCGTCCCTCGTTTGTCTCCTTGACGGCCGCCATCCATGGCCGTTTCTTAACACGGTTAACACAGGCGGGGGCCGTTCGTGCCACAATGGAGATATGGCCACACCACAAGTGCTCATTCTGCAACATGTCCCGTGGGAACGTCCGGGGCGCATCCTGTCCAGTCTGGAGGATCTCGGACTGGAGACGGTGACGATGAACATCACCGACAAGAAGAAGCCCGACCTTCCCGACTTCGGCGAACTGGCAGGCGTGGTGATTATGGGCGGGCCGATGGGTGCGCTCGATTACGACAAGTACCCCGGACTGAAAACCGAGGCCAAGCTGGCCCGCGCGGCCGTGGCATCCGGCAAGCCGCTGCTCGGCGTGTGCCTGGGCCATCAGATCATCGCGACGGCCCTGGGCGCGCAGCTGCGCAAGGGCGAGGAACCGGAGATCGGGTTCGCGCCGATCAAGCGCATGGACCGTCATGACTTCTTCTCCATGTGGGACAAGCAGCTGAACGTGCTGCACTGGCATAACGACGTGGTCGGCCTGCCCGAAGGCGCCCAGCTGCTGGCACGTTCCGGCCTGACCAAGGTACAGGCGTTCCGTATCGGCCCGGCGCTGGGCATGCAATTCCATCTCGAGGTGTGCAAGTCGCTGCTGGACGAATGGCTTGAGGAGCCGAGCATGGTCAAGGACCTGAAGGCCGCCGGCGGCTCCAAATCCGCGCTGCGCGAGGCCTTCGAGCAGTACGACCCGCTGCTGCAGCCGCTGGCCGAGCAGGTGTTCTCCGGGTTCGCCGCCCGCTGTAACTCCTACGCCCAGACGCTGGGTAAGTAGCGCAAATCCCCATGATGTAGTGATTGGCGCATGGTGTAGGGAACGGTTCATGATGTAGGGCCGTAAAATGGCGGAATTCCGCGGGTGGTAAAATTTTTCTCCCTACAGCATGGGGAATTCCCTACATCATGTGCGTGGAGTGGCGCAATGTAGCCGCGGGCGATGGGCAAGCGTGCCGCTACATTGGTGAATCATGCCGACTTACGATATTGGACTGGAACACGTTTCGCTCGCCTTCGCCACCAAAACCATCTTCACCGACGTCACGCAGGGTGTGTTCGAGGGCGACCGCATCGGCATCGTCGGCCGTAACGGCGACGGCAAATCCACGCTGCTGCACCTGTTCCGCGGCACTCAGGAGCCTGATTCCGGCCGTGTGACCAAGCGCGGCGGCCTGACGTTCGGCATGCTCGACCAGCGCGATCCGCTCGACGATAACGCCACGATCCGCGAAGCCGCGCTTGAAGGCCGCGCCGACTACGAATGGGCGTCCGACAACACCTCCCGCGAGATCGTGGAGGCGCTGCTCGGCGGCATGAGCCTCGACGCCAAGGTCGGCTCCCTGTCCGGCGGCCAGCGTCGTCGCGCCGATCTGGCCCGCCTGCTGCTCAAGGACTGGGACATCCTCGCGCTCGACGAGCCCACCAACCACCTCGACGTGGTCACCATCCACTGGCTCGCCGAACACCTGAAGAACCGCTGGTCCAAGGGGCAGGGCGCACTGCTGCTCGTCACCCACGACCGTTGGTTCCTGGACGAGGTGTGCGAGTCGATGTGGGAGGTTCATGACGGCGTCATCGAACCGTTCGAGGGCGGCTACTCCGCATACATGCTCCAGCGCGTCGAACGCGACCGTCAGGCCGACGTGCGCGAGACCAAGCGCCGCAACCTGGCCCGCAAGGAGCTCGCATGGCTTTCGCGCGGCGCCCGCGCCCGTTCCACCAAGCAGAAGTTCCACGTCAAAGCCGCGCGCGAGCTCATCGCCGACGTGCCGCCGATGCGCAACACCTTGGAATTGAAGCAGATGGCCACTTCGCGACTCGGCAAGCAGGTGGTCGACCTCATTGACGTGACGCAGATCTTTGAACACACGCAGGGCACGGTCGCCGACATCGACCCGGATGTGGCGGCGCTCGCCAATTCCGCCTCCCGCGTGGACGTGGTCAACGCGATGTACGCCGAACCGCAGCTGCATGGCTCCGTGGAAGTCGCCGTCACCGATATGACCGACCCGCGTCTGGTGGACGCCGGCGTGCCGGAAGCCGTGGCGGCCGCCGAGGAAGCGCGCGCGAAGGCCGAAGCCGAAGGCGGCGCTGCGGCGCTCGCCGACGACCGCGAGGTGCGACGCATGAACACCGGCGGCGAGACCATCGGCGGGCCTGCGGCGGCCGAGTCCGGTGCCGACGAGACGGGTACGGGTGCCACGTCCGCCGCACGCAAGATCACGGTGTCCGGCCGCGAGATCTTGGACGACGTGACCTGGCTGATCGGCCCCGGCGACCGTTTCGGCATCGTCGGTGCGAACGGCGCCGGCAAGTCCACGCTGCTGAAGCTCATCGACGGTACGCTCACGCCGACCGCGGGCCATGTGAACATCGGCAAGACCGTGAAATTCGCCGTGCTCTCGCAGCGTCTCGACGAGCTGGAGAAGCTGGGCCAGTACAAGATCAAGGAAGTGCTTTCCCGTTACAAGCCAAGCTACATCGTGGACGGTAAGGAAGTCACCCCCGGTCAGCTCATGGAGCGTCTCGGCTTCGAATCCGCGCAGCTCATGACCCCGATCCGCGACCTGTCCGGCGGCCAGAAGCGCCGCATGCAGCTGCTGCTCATCCTGCTCGACGAGCCGAACGTGCTCATCATGGACGAGCCCGGCAACGATCTGGACACCGACATGCTCGCCGTCATGGAGGACCTGCTGGACACCTGGCCTGGCACGTTGATTGTGGTCTCCCACGACCGCTACCTGCTGGAGCGCGTGACCGACCAGCAGTTCGCGCTGCTCGGCGGCAAGGTGCGCCATCTGCCTGGCGGCGTGCAGGATTACCTCGATATGGTCGAGGATATTAAGAATGGCAAGGGATTGCCGGCTGATAATCCCGGTTTCGCGGGCACGGGCGGCAGCTCGTCCAGGAAGGGCGCCAAGGGCGCAGCCGCCTCGGCCCAGACCACCGCCAACGGTTCAGGCTCCGGTACTCAGGCCGCGAGTGATGCCAAGGCCACTGGCGATGCCGGTGCTGCTGCCGCCGAGCCAAAGCTCACCGGCAAGGCGTTCCACGAAGCATCCAAGCGTGTCAAGGCCATCGAGCGCAAGCTCGCCAAGCTGGAGGAGCAGAAGAGCGACCTCGAAGAGCAGATGGCCGCCCATGATCCGTCCGACTACGAGGGCCTCAACAAGCTCAACGAGCAGCTGAACGCCATCACCGCCGAGAACGACGACCTCGAAGCCGAATGGCTTGAGCTCTCCGAGCAGCTAGGCTAGCCCCTACCTCACTTACCTCATGAAACGGACGCTGAGCGATCGCTAGTGTACGTTTCATGAGGTAAGGGGGCTATCGATTCTGCTGATTGGCGAAGTCCTGCAGCATATCCAGCGAAGTCAGACCCTGATCGATGGCGGCATACGCCAAGCCAACAATGCCGGCCTGGGCCTCATCTGAGCAGGATTCAATACGCAATGATTTGGTCGCGAGCGGTTGTGCGCGCGCCCATACGCGCTCGCGGATGCCATTCATCAGCAGTTCGCCGCAATGCGAAAGCTCGCCTCCGACCACAATGCATGAAGGATTCAGCATGTTGACGCATGCGGAAATCACGTCACCGATGAGTCGGCCAGCCTGACGGATAAGCTGCACGGTCTCAACATCGCCATGGGAGGCTAGCTCAACCACATCATCTAAGGTATGAACGGCTTTGCCTTGCGTTTGCAAGGTTTGCAATATGGCCCATCCGCCTGCGGTGGCCTCCACGCATCCGGTGTTACCGCAGCGGCACAGGCTGTGCTCGCCAATATTGCCGAAGACATGAATGTGGCCGATGTCGCCTGCGGCGCCAAACGCTCCATGCATGATGGAACCTGAGGAGATGATGCCGGCGCCGAGTCCCATACCGGCGTGCACATACAACAAATGAGACACCATGTGCGATTCGTCGCCGGCTAATTCATAAGCTTTGCAGAGGGCTCGAGCATTGGCGTCATTCTCGATAAAGGCCGGGGTGTGATATCGCTCGGCAAAGTATTCGCGGATGTGGTGGTTCTCCCAGTGTTGCATGACCGGAGCTTGGATGATATTGCCGGTGACTGTCTCGACTCGGGTGGTCACGGCGATGGATACCGCAAACAACTGTATTGCGCCGGTGTCGGAGACTTCTGTAGTTGATGAAATGCTGAGTCCCTGAAGAAGCAGGGCATCGGCGGTTGCGCAAATCGTGTGCAATGCATCTTCAGGTTCGTTTTCTGCGCCGACGTTGATGGTCTGTGCGACGGCTGGCTGTCCGGAAAGGTCGCATAGCGCAACCGTAGTGGCTGTGGTCGCGATATCTATGGCAAGGATGTACGCGCAGAAAGGATTGAATGCAAAGCCTTGTGCCGGCCTGCCTCCTGTTGCGCTGGGAATGGCAAGCGGTTGCGCGATGCCGATGGCGGTGAGCTCATCGATGCGCTTGTTCACCGTCGGGCGTGCCCACCCGGTTGTCGCACCAATCTCACTGCGCGTCATCGGTCCGTGTTCTCGCAAGCGTGTGAGTAGCTCGACGGTACCGGCGCTGATATCGATGCTCTCCGCTGACTTATCCATAGTTGTCAGCATACAACATCGCTCTATTTGACAAAATCTTTACAAATATTTCCTTACTTCTGTATAGTACTATACAAAACTATGGTATAGTTATGTATCACAAGGAGAAAACGGATGACGGTGAAGCATTCGGTTACTCCGACTCGTTGGAGACTGCGGCAGCGGGTATCCAGTGAGCCCAACGTGAACACAGCAGAATTCATTCCGAGGAAGGAAACGACAATGGTGGTCAACATCGCAAATCTCGAAGAAGCCAAGGACCGTGTTAGGGAGCTGCTCGAATCCAATGAACGAGTGATTCTTGGCATTGTGGGCGCTCCCGGTGCCGGCAAGTCAACGCTGGCGCAGCTGCTGGCCGAAGCGTTCGAAGACGGCAGCGAAGCCGGCATCGCCGAGCCGGTGGATCATTTCGCCGCCTGGGTGCCGATGGACGGTTATCATTTGGCGGATGTGGAGCTGAAGCGCCTGGGCCGTCTACAGCGCAAAGGTGCCATCGACACCTTCGATGCGCGTGGCTATCGCTCGTTGCTGCAGCGCATCCACAAGGGCGAAGATGGCGTGATTTACGCTCCGATGTTCGAACGCGACCTTGAACAGCCTTTGGCGGGTGCCATCCCGGTGTTCCCGTGGACTCGTTTGGTGGTGACTGAGGGCAACTATTTGCTTGATGAAGCTGACGCTTGGAAGGATGTGCGTGCGGCCATGACGGAAGTCTGGTATGTCGACGTTGACGATGACCTGCGCCGCGAACGCTTGGTGGAACGCCACATTCAGTTCGGTAAGGCTCCCGAGCGGGCGCGCAAGTGGGTGATGGAAGTCGATGAAATCAATGCGCGTCGCATCGCCGCGTGCCGCGACCGCGCCGATGCGACGGTCGAGCTGCCTCCGCTGAACCTCTGATTCCGTAATCCCCTCACTACTCACCTCCGCAAACGTACACTGACTGCGGCTCAGCGTACGTTTGCGGAGGCGTTACTTGGTGTATTCCCAAGGATTGATGAGTTCGACGCCGGTGCCTTCGAAATCCTTAATGTTTCGGGTCGCCACGGCCGCACCATGAGAGCGTGCGATGGCCGCAATCATGGCATCCTGGATGCTGATGGGCCTGCCCATGTGCTCGCGTTTGGCACGGATTTCGGCATAGCCAATCGCTGATGCGGCGTCAAATGAGAGGATTCGATCCCCTAACATGAGTAATTGGAAATCTATGAGTCGGGAAAGATCGTTTCGTTTTCTGCCTGCTGGCATGCGACGGATGCCGGCGAATAATTCGGCGACCGTTATAGCGGTGGTGCTGAGATTCTCCGTTGTCTGGTTCCTGTACCAGTCCGCAACATGAGTATCTGGATTGCGGAGAACGGCCTCGCTGATGACGTTAGTGTCTAGAATAATCATGATCATTCAAAGATGACTGGCGGGCGCTCATCGCCAATGGTTCGCTCTGGTAGCGGGAGCTCACCCTCGGCCAATCCTTCGATGTCGTTCTCTTCCATGAATTTTCTCAGGCTGTCGTAAAAGTTTGAGGTTTCCATGTCGTGGCGCACGATTCTTCCTGCGGTGAAGTCCTCGATGAGGGAACGAGCTTCAGCTTCGGCCGAGCGATTGTTGCGCTTTGCTATGTCCTTGAATTTCTCGATGGTGTCGTCGTCAAGTTTCCGAATGGTCATGGTGCCCATAACGAATCCTCTCCTTTGCGATTCACTGTCTCATGCTGTCAAAATGCTAGCACGTAATGCATGCATTATGCAAGCATGTAAAGAAAAGAGAAAGCTCTGTTAAACCAAGATTGACATGAATTCCATTGGACTACCCTTCAGTCGGCTTCGCCGCCAGCTCGTCCTGCAATTGAGGACGAACTTCGTTCGCGTTCTGTTGGCTCGACTGTCGTCTCGCACAT
>NZ_QFFM01000041.1 GCF_003129905.1 Bifidobacterium callitrichidarum | reverse complement strand
ACTCGAAACCATCAAAATCGCCATCGACCTCGACTATAGGCAGTTCCAGAAGCGTCATTCGAATGGTGTGAAAGCATGATGGAAGCGAGACTGTACTGGAAAACCAGTAACCCCAAGGTTCTGGAAGCGATGCGGGCCGAAGCGGAGCGTTGGAAGGCTTTCGTCGCCCAAATGCATGAGTTCAACAGGGAATATGGTGTACACGCGGTGCATGGCCGCAACCCGTTTGACGGCTCCTATATCTGCATCGGCATCAAAGGCGACCCGTCCAAACTACCAGGGCAGTGGCGCAAACCCGACCGTGCTAACGAGATCATCCGTCCCTACCGGAATGACAAGGTAAGCCGCGGACTGATCGAGCAACTGAACTATGAGACCGGGCGTCTGCCGGGAATGCCGCGAGCGGTGTCCGAAGGCGAATTGAAGATCACGAATCGTTTCACTGTCGCGTTCCAGGCGAACGGTATCGCCTGGGCGACTACCGGTATCGGACGACCGACGTTCGACGGTGAGCTTCCAGTGGACACGACAGTCTGGGAGCCGGTTTCCGAAGCCGAATATTTGCAGGCCGTACAGGAAAAGGAAGATAACAATGGGGAAGACTGAGCAGATCAAGTTGAAGGCAGCGAAATTCTGGGATGCACATCCCGGTTTGGACAATCGGATCATGGAGAAAGCCTTCGATAGCATGCATCACGGACGCCGATTCAGTATCGAGGATATTGCGCGTGAGATCATCGACAGTCGAGCGTTCCTCGACGGATTGTCCGCCTACCAGTTGGCTCACAACTACGGAACATTGGGTTGGTGAGCGTCTATGGCTGATAAGGGTTCACCGTTCAACCCGCAGCAGGAGTCGGCGGCGATGGTCATTCGCGCCATGCAGATGCGACTCTGGGGTTTGGCTTCGGATTCCGCGACCATCGGATACTGCTGGGATAGTACACCACCGTTCCTGCGCGACGAATACGTGCAGATGATCGATGCGGCCATGAAGGCCGTCAACTATACGCCCGAACAGTTAAAAGGCAAGAAAGCTCCGGTTATCGTGCAACGCGAACCAAAGAAAAAGGACTGACTTCCAGCGTTGGGATGAGCCATATATAGGAGTGGTCATCCCAACGCTTTTCTTTTGGCTCTGGTAAACCACTAACCTTCACGCAAAAGCCTGTTATAAACCATCATCGGCTTTTTACATGGTGCGGTCAACGCCTATCCGAACAGAAACGTAAAAGGATGCAAGCTATGAGTTGGGATGAGAGTAAACACCCGCGTAAAAAAGGAAAATTCACTAATAAAACCGGGGGGGGGCTGGGATTCCAAACTTGTTGCCTCCCGATGAAGACATATCAGATCAGTACGGCGATGAGCAAACTGAGTCTGCCAACATAGAGGATTTGATAGCCAGATTCAAAGAGCATCCTTATTACTTTTCAGATGACGAAGAAATGCTGATAGCCAACGAGGATGATCCATCCAACCTAAACGAATTGGAATCCTTAAACCATGTAGGAATTGATCAGATACTGGCGCGCAA
Source organism: Bifidobacterium callitrichidarum (assembly GCF_003129905.1). Classification (GTDB taxonomy): domain Bacteria; phylum Actinomycetota; class Actinomycetes; order Actinomycetales; family Bifidobacteriaceae; genus Bifidobacterium; species Bifidobacterium callitrichidarum. Next base: position 12,457 of record NZ_QFFM01000041.1, on the reverse strand, counting down.
CCCGAACTATTCGGAAAACCGTTTACAGCATCTAATGGATCGGCAACAAGGTGATGGCAGACGCTACATCATTCAAAGGAACATTTGTAAACGACCGAACCTATCCCCCGAAATGCTCAATCAATGTCTACATTGGGCAAACACTCCTGCCGATATATATAGCGACCGTGACACAAAATGTTCCGTGGCTTTAGCTAATAACCCGAATATTTCCCCGGAAGTAGTCAATCTGATTGCGAAGAAGGATCGTGATAAGCCACTGGTCCAGTGGGCTGCGTTGGAAAATCAATCTGCTGATCCGAATACAATCTGTTGTGCTTTGGAAAATCTCGGATATAATCCGAAAGCTTGCAGAACAGCTCTGCAACATAAGAATGCTGACAGGTTGGTTGTACGATCGATAATCGAGTCCCATCCGGTAAAAGAAGTCGTATCCGAAGCATTCAGTCATCCGGCTTTGGATATGAAGGATGTTGCCGATTGGCGTAGGTCAAACTATCCAGATTTCGCTGCATGGGGCGCGGCCTCCAGACCGGATATAACCCCGTCGCTTGCTGACGATTTAAACAAGAATGGTGGCGAACTTGCTCGCCAAGGTCTTGCGGAGAATCCGCATACGCCAAAGGATCTTCTTGATTCCTATGCTGACGGGAATGATTATGAAGTGGCAGTATCTTTGGCGGATAATCCCAATATTGGAGATGATCGGGCTGTGAAGATTCTTGACCGATACCACAATGATCATCTTCTCTGCGCGCATTTGATTGAGAATGGGCACTTATCTAAATCGGTAATCGACCGGGCTGATAAGTTCGTTTCTCGTGACGACAATTACATGTGGTAGTTTTTGCTCTGTAAACCGTCTTCGTAGTTATCGGAGACGGTTTACAGAGCTTTTTATTTGATGGTCAGCGGTAACCGTCCCATGTGGGGGAGGGGAAGAGCATTGGTTCCAGTTCGGCCCATTCCTCGTTCAGGTCGATGGCCGGTTTGCGTAGCCATCGTAGTTGGACGCCGTCCATGATTTCCAACGCTTTGCGGACGGTTGGCCGGACGTCTTCGAACGAGTCGAAGACCGATGGAATCTTCCAGTCGAACCCGGAATAGTACTTCCAGATTCCTTCCTGTCGTCCGGCGAACTCGTCGTGCAGCGGGTGGTTCGGGTTGAACGATTCGACCTGCAGGATGGAGAACATTTGCACCAGCATGCGGCGACGGGAGTTGTGTCTTACAAGGAACCGCAGGTAGGAGGGGAGGCGCAGGTTGCCTTCCTCGGAACCGGGTTCGCCGGATTTCTGGAAGTCCTCGACGTTGCCGGTGGCGTTGTAGTTTTCGAGGTAGATGATCGACAGCAGGTTATCCTTGCTGCCGACATACCTGAGTACGCCCTGCTTGGTGACGCCTACCTCGTCGGCCACGTCCTGTACGGATATGCCGTTGTATCCGCGTTCGGAGATGAGCCGGACTGCGGCGTCGAGGATTTCACGGCGTCGTTCCTCCGGTGGTTTGCGGGTACGTTTTGGCTTCGGTTGCGGCGTGGGCATGGGGGATAGTTTAGCTCGGGTTAGTGCCTGGATTTGGGATTGGCTGTCGGTTGGTTGATGGTGGTTTTCCTTGTTCGGCGTGTCTTCAAACCATCTACGGTATACTGAAAGTGTCCACACAGAAAGGGTGCGAAAGCCACCCGAACCCCTGAAACAACAGGGGTTCACAGAGCAAAAGGAGAGAACCATGAGCAGCAGCGTATGCATCGAACTCGAAAACATCACCGGCGACACCAAAGACGGTGCATGGACAATCCCCGGAACCCGCAGAACCTGGATCTACCCCGAGGACATCAACGACTTCGAGGAAGCCCTCATCAACGCCGGATGCAGCCAAACCGATGAGGACAGCGACAGCAGCGAATACACGGTGCAGGTCAGCCAGCGCGGGGAAAGCCCTTATGAAGCGCTCCGTAACAGGTTGAAGGAAAGCGGTTACGGAGCGCTCCTGCCTCCTCTGCCCGCCGGCTTCGAGCAGGCCGACTGCACCATAACGCTGTACTACTGACCGCAGCTAATAAACAGTAAAGGAGAGAGACGAAATGACTGATATCAAGAACTTCCGAATCACGTTCCTTAACCATCTGATCGAGAACATGCTCACCGAGATCAAATCGCTCGACCTGAGCTATCGCATTGATACCGAGGACGGGCCGGAGTACGAGGAACTACCGACCGAAGACGCGCAGTGGATCATCCAGAACGGGACTCTGCTCGCCGCTGAAGACCTAGCCGATCCCACCGAAATGATTTCCGACCGATACCCGTGCTCCCTGTATTCCTTCGAGGTACCCGAACCGTCCAAATATGCCGCCTATCAGGATAAGGATTACAACAAGGTCGTCATCATCCTTGTTCGCGCTTGGAGCGTATTCGACTTCATGCGCGACTGGGTGAAAATCGATCCTGTAGACGACTGACCTAACGCATTAACTCGTTGCGGCGGATATGTCCAATCCGCCGCAACGTTTCAACCTATAAACCTTTAACCAACAAAAACGGAGAAGAACGATCATGAGCAACGAGTACAAGAACCTTCCCAAGCTGACGCCAGCGCAATGGGATTTTCTGTTGGAACATCGCAACGATCCCGAGACAAATGAACTCGGCTATGAAAACCGCATCTATGTGCGCAACCAGAAGATGAGCGACGCACTGTACGCGGTAGGCGCCGTCAAAACCTGCTCTTATTGCAGGGTGAAGCTCACCGAACGCGGAAAGGAACTCGCCAATCAGCTCATTGACATCGTCAGAAACGGCGGTAAGACGCCTCTCGGTGTCCGCCGCATTCTCGCGGCTCGCGTCCCGGAGGTCATGCTCGATGATCCCGACAAGGAGATTTCCGGAATCGCTTTACAGAATGTCGATAGTCTCGACCGAGCCCATATCGAGAAGATCATTAAGGAGGACACTGTCGCATCGCGGATGCTGGTGGCGGGATTGGTGTCCGAAGAGGATCTTGACCTTTTTGAGGATGAAACCGACCCGCAGGTCGTCGACGTGCTGGAACATCACCATAAGGGCTGGGTTCGCGCTCATTCCGAGCAGCTGTTCGAGTCCATGAACCCGGCCAATCATCGACTGGTTCTTTTCTACGGCGACCGGGAGGATAAGGAACTGGTCCACCGGATTGTAGAAGCAGGATTCTGCGACTCTATCCTTTGGTCAATGTATGTCAATGATGAGCTTGAACTATCCGAACAGGAGATCAGGTCGATGCTCTGGCGAGGAAACGGACGGTTCGTATGGGATTTCCTTGCCAGAGGTAATCAGCTCAAACCATTCCAAGCCAAGTATCTGAACGACGAACTGGTCGACCACTGGGTCGATGAAGGAGGATTCGAGGTAATCCAGGCCCTCGTTCAGTCCAAGTTTGCAAGCGAATATTTGAATGAGCAGCGAATCAACCGGATTCTGAACCGTCATATCGCGGACGAATTATTCGCCGTCCAGTATGGGCTGCTTAACGACGCCCAGTTCGACTGGCTCCTTGAGAACGGCACTCCGCGGATCGCGGATAAGCTCTTCGCGTCTGCATCCACCCGCCGATGGAGCGACCATGAAATCCGTGTACTCATGGACAAGACCGGAGAAGACTCCTGCTTCCATCTGATCATGCACCGTCTTTTCCGGGAACTCGGCGAGCGCTTCGAGAATCCGGAAGGCGACGTTGTTCGCAACCTGATGTCCGCCGCCCTATCATGGGATAAAGAATGAACTTAACCGACTTTGAAAACCGTCTTACCGATTATGGCGGCTGGCCTGTGTTGGCCGCCTGGGTTGGCGGCAGCTATGCGCATGGTTTGGCCGACAAACACAGTGATATTGATTTGCGTTTGATTGCCGCGCCGACTCGTGCGGAAATCCTGTTGGGCCGAGCGGACTGGATTCAGTCCACTCATGAACCGGATGTTACGGTCATGACACCACTCGCATTCCTCAACCAAGTATTGAACGGCGCGCCAAATATCCTGGAAACACTCGCCTTGCCGGATGAATGCCTACTCGTGGACGAGAGTCTGGTCGACCAGTTCATGCCGTTGGCTTCCAGTCTGACCGTCCGTCGAACCGTAGAAGGCGCTCTTGGCAATGCGCGCGCTAACCTGCGCCAGTTGGAACGACGTACTGATTTATCCGAGCGCAAACGGTGCAAGCCGACTTCCAGAGTTCTTGTTCCCGTCGCTTGCGGATTTATCCGAGCGCAAACGGTGCAAGCTGCTCGCCGAAACCATGCGTCTCATTCACACGGTTGAATATGTAGCTGACACTCATGCGCAACATGGATGGCCTGCATGTATTGACCCGTGTTGGTAGGCGCAAGCCCGGTCCTTCAGGGCCGGGTTAGCCGTCCGGGTTTCAGTCTGGTCTTCTTTGGTTCCGGATGTAGGTTTTCAATGTTTCCAGGGTTGTTCCTCCGCTGCTTGCGGCGTAGTAGCTGGGGCTCCAGAGGTGGTTGTGGTGGGTTTTGAGCTTGTATTGTTTGCGTAGGAGCCGGCTGGATACGCCTTTGAGGCTGTTGACGAGTGTGCTGACGGGGAGTTTGGGCGGGTATTCGACGAGGAGGTGGACGTGGTCGTCTTCGCCGTTGAATTCGATGAGCCGCGCGTCAAGGTCGTGGCAGACGTTTCGCATGATGGTTTCCATGCTGGTGAGGATGGTATCGTCGAACACGTTCCGCCGGTATTTGGTGACGAAGACCAAATGGACCTGGAGATCGGTGACGCATGTCCTGCCGTGTCTGAGCTGGTCGTTTTCTGTCATAGACCAAGAGTATACTCTGTTATATACGGAAAACACGCACACGTTTTCCCGATGGACATGAAAGGAGGCGGACGGTGAGCCAGAAATACCGGATACGGGCGGTCAAGTTCGACGGGGCCGCCGTCTACCTCGGCCTGTCCCCGTCCGGCAACCCCATGTGGACGAGGAACCCCATGCGGGTCATGGAGCATTTCGCCTCATGCTGGCAGGCCGTGTTCAACGGGATGCGCGCCTACCGTGAGGAATGGGAGTTCAAGGACGGGGTCAAGGTCGGCTCCCACCCGTTGGGCTCGCACACGGACCAGCCCATGGCCTCGACCGTCGGCCAGATGCGCGAACGCATGCCCTGGCTGGCATCCTGCCCCACCCTGCTCCTGCATTCCGCGATCCGGCACGAGAACATCGACTGGTATGCGGGACTGAAACGCAAGAAGAAGCTCGGCGGCCCCGTGCCCGGACTGCGCAGGCGCAACCGGTGCGAACCCATGTTCATGATGTTCGCCCGCAACGGCAAGGACATCGCGGTCAGATACCGTGTCGTGAACCGTCGCAGCGGGTGCGTGGAATTCAACGGCATGACCCCCAAGGACCAGCGCAAACCCGGCGACAAGGCCCATTGGCGTATCCGCATCTTCATCCGCCTGTCCGAACCGGTACGCGAATTCACCAAGATCATCGTCCACCCGTCGAGGAACACCATCGTGTTCGTCAACCCCGTCATCGCACGGCACGGCATCCCCGACCAGCGGGACACGATCGGCGCGGACCGCGGATGCAAGGTCACCATGGCCCTGTCCGACGGACGGATGCTGAAAATCCCCCAACCCTCGAAACGGGAACGCCGCCGCCTCGTCCACCTGCAACGCAGGATGAGCCGCATGGACCTCCAGAACAAGGCCAACGGCATGCGCTCCGTACGAGACAGCCGCCGACGCGAGAAACTACGCGCGGAGAAAAACCGACTCGAAACCCACATCCGCAACAGGAAACACGACTGGATCGAACAACAGACCACCAGTCTCGTCCTCACCAGCAACCGCATCGCCCTGGAGGCGTTGGACGTCAAACGCATGACCCGCCGCGCCAAACCCAAACCCGACCCCAATCACCCGGGCCAGTACCTGCACAACGGGCGCAAGGCCAAAAGCGGGCTGAACCAAAGCATCCTATCCAACAACTGGGGCGAGATCCGCCAACGACTCACCCAGAAAGCCAGCCTCTACGACACCATCGTGAAGGAGGTGAACCCAGCCTACACGTCGCAAACCTGCTCGCAATGCCACTACAAGGATCGGAACAACCGCAAGAGCCAAGCCCTGTTCCACTGCCTCAACTGCGGCTACACCGACAACGCAGACCACAATGCGGGCGCCAACATACGCGACGAAGCCTTCAACACCCCGGACGAGGGGTCCAGACGCGGAGGCATCCACAGGACGCAACCGGGACGCATGTCCCCACCGTCGCCCGAGGAGCCGATGAAACGTCGATCACAGGCAACCTCCAACGGACCAAAAACCCGTTGAAAGACCCTGAATCCCGGCCGTTTACGGCCGGGAGAACGTCAAAGGTATACGAAGGAACTACGAGCTATCCGACGGAACGGAATCCCGGTCGAAATAGTGCAGACAGCGCTGGAACAGGCCACCAGCAAAGCGGAGTCCGATCCACTGCCAGTACGATCGGAGAAGACCCGCAGCGAAGCCACGACAGTAGTCATCGGGCTCTACTCGAAAATCGTCGAAGGCAACTATCCAGGCGTCGGCAACCAGACCGTACTCCGCAAACTCGTAGACTTCACCAACCAGCACACCCGATAAAAGGAACACTCTGAGAGATGAAAGGCAAACTGCAGAAAGCCGCTTGTATTGCCGGCATAATCATCGCCGCAATCGTTCTCGCCGACCTCAACCTTCCACAAGACGTCACGCCAAACATTCCCGGCCGCGAGCCAGTAACAACCGAGGAAACAATATCGATGCGCTCGCAGGATCACCCCACTTCCGAGAAGGTATTGGAGAGCTGAATCATGGTAGCCAAGGCAGTTAAAGCACCAGATCTCGGATACGACCGTTGGATACTCGTAGACGACGAAACCGGCGAAATCTTGGACGACGCACAGGGATACGGATACAAGAGCGCTTCGGGAGCCCATCGCGCATACGCATACAAGACCATGCCAAATGCGAAGAAGAAAAAGCTCGACACTACCAAACGGCGAGTCCAACAATTCTGGAGAAAACATTCCAGTCTCGCCGACGACATCAACGCCTTAGCGTTTGATACGCTGAAATGCGGGGAAGAGTTCTCGGACTCGGATATCATACAAGCCATCGAGGAATCCGGTGTCGATACCGGCGACCTTACACCGAAACAGCTGGCCAAATACTTCTAAACAGGGGAGGTGACCTTGACTGTCAAAGACCCGCTAGGAGACCATTTCAAGGCGTTCGAAGCCATCGAAGAGCGAACCATCGACAGCTCCTATGCGGCCATTCGTGTGGACGGACGTGCCTTCCACACGCTGACGAAATCAATGGAGAAGCCCTTCGATTTCAGGTTCGTCCAAGCCATGAACGCCGCGGCCAGAGCCGCCGCTAACGCTTACCACAATGTTGCGTTCGCCTATGTGCAATCGGATGAGATCAGCTTTATCCTCTACAGGGGCAGCACTGGATACCCGTTCAACGGACGCACTCAGAAGCTGATTACGCTGGCAGCTTCCGCCGCTTCCGCGGCATTTGCCGTGTCGTTGGAACGTGTTGATCTGGAAAGTCCGCCGATTTTTGATGGCCGTATCATCTCGTTGGACAGTGCGATAGAGGTTGAGAATTATCTGAGCTGGCGTCGTCTGGACTGTATGAAAAATGCCGTCAGCTCCTGCTGTAATGCCCTGTTCACTCAGGAGGAATTGCATGGTCGGACGACTCGTGAACGGCAGGAAATGCTGCAGGGTACGGTTTTCGAGCACATTGATGATGGGCTTTTCTATGGCCGGTTCGTTTGCCGTGAGGTATTCGAGAAGACAGGGCCTGGCGGAGAGATTGCACAGAGGCATCGGTGGATTGTGATTCCGGGGGATAGGAAACATGCCGGGTCACTGATTGCCGGACTTCCAAGCGTTTGATTGGGGCGGATGGTTTTTCACCCGTTTTTCGGCGTGTCTTGTTGTCAAATAGAATATACTGAAAATGTCCACACAGAATAGAGCTTAAGCAAGGAGAGAGAAAAATGCGCAAGCCCTTCAAAACACTCATCGCCCTAACCCTCGCCGGAATCCTCAGCCTTACCAGCTGCACCGCCCCCACCTATGACAACTCTGGCGCGAACAACCAGCCCCACGATCTGAGCAGTATCCTCGGTCAGGCCAAGGAAGGGCTCAACGAGTATAAGAACAGCCTCGAAAACAGCAACGAGGACTCCGATGGTCAGAACACCAGCAACGGCACCGTTCCCGACTGGAACATCACCGACTACCCCGACTACTACTCGGTTACCGGGAAAGCAGACTTCACGAATGCCAACATTCCCACCACTCCCAGCGTCATCAACTCACAGCTCGACCAGTACGGACGCGCCGGACAAGCGGTCGGACTCATCGACAAGCAGATGCGCGACGCAGGCAGTGATCGAAGCCGTGACATGCCCGACGACATTGCCGGCTGGCCCAGCCCGAACCCGAAAGTCACCATCGACCTCGGCAGCGGCAAGCATTATCGAGGCTACCTGTTCAACCGGTCCCATTTGATCGCCAAGTCCCTCGGCGGCGAGGACAGTGTCGAAAACATGGTCACCGGTACGCGAACGCAGAATGTCGGCAAGAACCAGCCCGCCGGTGGCATGGCTTATACGGAAACCGAAGCCCGCGACTGGCTTGACCAGAATCCGACCGGCACGATCACTTACGTGGCAACCCCGGTGTATGAGGGTTCCGAACTCCTGCCGCGTTACGTGACGGTGGATATCAAGACTTCAGATGGTTCGATCGACCAGCATGTCATCGTCTGGAACACCGCCAACGGATTCGACATCGACTACCAGCGTGGCGGCGTCCGCTAAACGAAAACTACCAGCCGGCGGCACTTGGAATGTCGTCGGCTGGTAAAAGCTGTCCACACAAAACGGAGCACCTGATAAAACAGGAGAAGAACAATGCACTATCTAGGAATCGCAATCGCACCCAACGAGGAAGCCATCGCACAGGTCGTCGCGCCTTTCGACATGAATCTGGCAGTCGAACCGCACCTAGTAGAAGACCGTGAGGAATGGCTGGACGACTACCGTTCCGACGCGCAGGCAGACCTGCGTGCAATCGAAAACGACAACAGGGAACCCTATCTTGGCTTGGACAAGCAGGAACTGGAGCATCGTCTCACCTTGTCCGACGACGAGCTCGCCGCACTCGTGATTCCCGAACGAACCAAGCAGGGATACAAGTATGACGAGAACAGCAACCGACTTGACCGGTATAACGAAGACGGATATTGGGATTGGTGGGTTGTCGGCGGCCGTTGGGAGGCTGATTTCCAGAAGATTCAGGGAATCCCGGCTGCCGAGTATGCGACTCTGTTGGAGTCTGATTCCACCATGCCGCTCCCGAATTCCGTAGCATACGTCGGTTGGGATGAGGAGCCCGTCTGGGAGGATCGCTCCGGCTGGCTGCATGCTGACGAAAAGACTCATGACGAGTGGCTGCATCGTGTCATCGAAATCCTCAAGGATGCCGGCGACGGTGAATTCGTCTACTTCATCGACTTCCACGAGTAAGCATTATCGTTAGCGGGAGCCGCCGAACGTATTGACACACGGCGGCTCACCATTCTCTTAAGTTCAGGAGCTTTCAAAGCGTTGACCAGTAGCGAAGAACCCAACGAGTTCATTCCCAAAACCGAAACCGGAAACAATGTTCGGGACCTGTTCACATGGGTCGTCATCCCCATTGCGATAGTCCTCATCATCCGTATCTTCCTGCTCGGCTTCTACATCGTCCCGTCCGGCAGCATGCTGGACACCATCCAACTCAGGGATCGCGTCATCGCGGTCAAAATCGAGAAACCGAAACGCGGAGACATCGTCGTGTTCAGGGATCCAGGCGGCTGGTTGAGTGCGTCCGAGGGGGAGGATTTGATCAAGCGCGTCATCGGATTACCGGGGGATACCGTGGAATGCGCGGGGAACGGTCAACCGGTGAAGGTGAACGGCGTCGCCCTAAACGAGTCCGCGTACTTGAAACCTGGCGTCACCCCATCCGATGTGGCTTTCAGTGTGAAGGTTAAGCCGGGCATGATGTGGGTGATGGGTGATAATCGTTCGAGCAGCGCGGATAGTCGTATGCATCAGACGGATGCGTATGGCGGCCAGGTGCCGTTGAGTCTGGTGCGTGGCGTGGCCCGGGTGACGTATTGGCCTGTTTCCCGTTGGGGTTTGATGGATTCTCATCCCGAGGTTTTCTCCAAGGTTCCGAACGTAAGCTCGTGACGCGCGCGAGGGTTTTTCTTTTAACCCTTTTCGAGATATACTGAGAACGTCCACACGTAAATATGTCGTCAGAAAAACCTCCGCCAACAACAGCAGGCGAAACCGACACATACTAAACCCGCATACACAAAAGGAGAGACCAGCCCACACATGGACCACTACATCTACACCCTCGAACGCCAAAACCCAGCCGACCCACGTTGGAAGCCCGACGACAACACCATCGCCGTCTGCACCTACAGCAAAAACAGGGCCAGCTACGACATCAAAATCCGACAGGACTTCCCCAGCGACGCCCTCGCCCCATACGCACACATGGCGAAAACACCAACCGGAGGCGTGATCCTCGCCGAACGCTACATCCTCCGCAAGGACGAAGACCCCAAAAACGCGCCGTTGGCAACCATCGACATCCACCCCTCCACCTCATTGGACACCCCATGGAAAGCCGACAGCAACCTCGCCCCATGGCTCTCCCGCGAGGAACGCAACGGCGTCATCCTCACGCTTTCACTCATCGCCGGCCATCTGAAGGAGATCGAACGCCGTGAGAGTAAGTGAAACCGAAATGCGCTACCTCAAGCGCAAAGCCCTTGGCAACAAGCTCCTAAACACGGCCCTATGGCTCGTGCTCCTCGGAGCGCTCTGCGGCATCGTGCCCAGCGCCATCGGCGTCATGGATCTGATGATCATCCGACTCTGGATGTTCGCCCCCATGGCGATCCTGCTCATCGTCTCCGTGATCATAGCCATCGTCGGCCTCATCATCCGAGTCTCCGCCGGTAAGAAACCAGCCAGCCTCGAAAAGCAACCGGCCGAAACCAGCGAAGCCCCAGACGCCAAGGAAGCGGGGACGCCGCGTCGCGGAAGGCGCGCCGCCACCACTTCAACCAAGAAAAACACCGAAACCAATACAGCCCGTAGGAGCGGGCCGAAGCACGGCCGTCACGGCCGACACTGAGAAAGGAACCCGAACATGGGTGCATCATTCAAAACCGAACCGGTAACCATCCGTCTGAAGCTCACCTGCAACCGTTGCCAGGCCGAATGGGTCGGCCCGAATCTGAAGTCCGGTGACGAGAAGGCTTACGACAAGGTCATCGCCAAGATCGTGGACCAGGGTTGGACGGTGTGGAAGAACCGTCAGACCACGTTCGTGTACTGTCCGGAGCATAAGCCGACCAGTCCGATGAAGCGCATTTACCCGCCGATCGAACCGCATGATCCGCGTAACGTGAGCGTGCGTGACCATTCCGCGTTCTGCGCCTGGTGTGGTTCCTGCAACTTCTGTTCCAAGGTTGTTTGGGATATGAAGGGCAAGCGTTACCTCGATCTGAAGGTCGGTGACACGTTCGAGTGTGACCGTTGCGGCCGGTTGAACAAGATCAAGAAGATCGAGAAGAGCGAGGACTGACCTATGTCGTATATGGAAGGCCGTAAGAGGCGTCTGGTCCTGACAGCCGTAGGAACTCTTATCACGGCCGTGTTCGTGGGCATTCTGCTAGGTATTGGATTCTATAAGGAGGCCAAGTGAGCGACAATCACGAAATCTGGTTAAGCATCAACGTCGGCGACACGGTTCCGAAGCATGATAAGGACGTCATCGCCTACGTGGAGACGATTCTCCTGTCGGATCAGCAGATCAAGGCGAGCTGTATTCCCGGCCCGTGTCTGCCGAACCCGAAGCTGGTGAAGCGTATCATCGCCTGTCTTGAAGCCGGGGCCGTCGCCTTGGATGGTCAGACCGGTGGTACGAAGGGCAGCAAGATTGTCCCGCAGGCGGTTTGGCTGTCCCGTTGCGACGTGCAACCGCATTTCACGGATAGTACGCCGATCATGTTCGATATCAACGGTGAGGGCGGCATGCTGTTCTCGGGCGCGTTCCATCAGAACCCGGATTTGTGCCGTGGTTTCGCTGAAGCGTTGCGCTTGTTGGAGACGGCCGTCAAAGCCCGCCGCTGACACTATTTCTTCTCTCTATATGGTTGTGCCCGGGCCCATCGCACGGGGGCACAACCATATCTGCTCACTTTTTACTTGGCTTGCTCAAACCATTCCCTCGTCGTACCATCACCAAGCGTCACCCTGCCCGTCTCGCCGCTCATGTGCTTGACGCGGTGGGCGATCTCCTCGTGGCGGCCGTGGACCATCGGGCGCTGGACCGGGCTGCCGAG
>NZ_QFFM01000040.1 GCF_003129905.1 Bifidobacterium callitrichidarum | reverse complement strand
AGGACCGATACCGTTCGCGCTCATTCCCGATGAGGCACCACCACACCCTACGCGCTCAAAAAACGTGAGGCACGTCGCTCATGTTCTTCTGCATAGGAATGGTGATAAACTCGCCACCGGTGGGCACTGGAGCCACGCCGCCGTCCTTGGACGGAATCGGAATCATCTCATAACCTTCGTCAGCAGCGGACTCAGCCTGCCATGAACCGTTCTCGGAGAATCCGTATTCGCCGGTCAGGAACAGATCCCATGCAGCCGACTGGTTATCAGTGGCCACCGACTTGGGAGCCCATCCCTGCTTGACCCAATTGGAGACCAAATCCAATGCATCTTTCTCGGCAGTGGAGCCGGAGGCATCAGACAGCTTACCGCCAGCACCCCAGAACCAGGGCAGAAACTGGAAGGTTCCTTCCTCGCCGGAGATGCCCGCGAAGGTGATTCCCTTGAATCCGGCGTTCACCACCTTCTCAATGGCCGCGTTAAGGGAATTCCAATCAGTGATGGACGCGGGATCAACCCCAGCCTTCTCAAGAACAGTCGGGTTGTAGTACAGGCCAAGAGCATTGGAGCCGTAGGAGATGCCGTACTGCACTCCATCCACGATGCCCGGACCTTCGATGTTCTCGTCGTAGCCCGAAACATCCACGCCAGCGGCTTTGATATCGGTGACCAGACCGGCATCGACCGCCGTTGGCATCTTCGGGTTATCAATCAGTGCGATTTCGGGAGCATTGTTCGCCTTCACCGCTGTGGTGAGGTTATTGAGAAGATCAGATTGCGCGTATCCCACGCGCTTAATCGTGTATCCACTTGGGGCGCACTTTTCAACGAATGCCTGCCAGGTGCTATCAGCGGTCTTCTGCGGATATGGATCCCAGAACTCAATGGTCTTGTCATCTTTAGCGGATGATGCTCCACCACAGGCAGCCAAGCTCATGACAGTCGCCGCCGCAATCATGACGGAAAGAACACGGCGAGTAGTTGAATTGGTCATCTCTTTGTTTCCTTTCATCATCACGCAACATCGCGTGAAAACAGTGGCTCAGGACATCCATCCGCAGCCTCGTAATGGTTGTCCTGACTTTGTTTAACCGGTTCAACAGTGATTAATATACCCCTTTGAGACGCCTAGCGCAAATTAGTACAACCAGATAATTAATATTCTCGGATGATTGTTAGCGCTAAACCCGTTACTGCTCAACCACTAACGGGAAATCAAAAAGCACATTCGCCATCGGCGCGTCGCGATTCGCAACCCTCGACATCAGCAGTTGAATGGCCGTTTGAGCTAATTGACGGATATCAGTCTGCACGGAGGCAAAAGGAATCTTCATCGACAAGGTAAGCTGCTTGGGGAAAACAGTCATTACACGTAGATCCTCAGGCACTTTTACGCCTATTTTCGCAAATGTCTGTGGAGCCACAATAGTAGCAGGTTCGTTGTAAATCACCATCGCGGTAGCTTTCGAATATGCATTCAGCGCCTGTTCGATAATCTGAGCAGGGTCGGCATCGTCATCATCCGGACTGATTACATGGACATCAATGCTCTTGCGCCGAGCCGCGGCCATGATATCGTCATAGAATCGCAAGGCGAATCCCAGCTGACGTTTGAAAATCTGCTTAGACCACAGTATCAGAGTGATTTCGCGATGCTGTTCTTCATCAAGAAATTCAATAATGCGATTAGCTTCCTTGTTGAAATCGGAATCTACGACATCTAGCCCAAATGAATCCTTCGGCGATCCGAAGACGACAGTCGGGATGTTCATATCCACCGCCAAATGCATACGAGGGTCATCATCACAGACATCCATAAGGATGAAACCATCGACTTTTTTGGAAGTCCATGCCTTTCTCATCGCATCCGCGCCGTCGCTGCCAATAAACAGGGTGTCGTATCCACAACGCGCGGCACATTCACCCATAAGGTATACGTGCAGGCCGAACAACGCAGACAAATAATTGCTATGAGAAGCCGGCGAGACGATACCGAACGTCTTGGTCTCATTGGCCGATAAAGCCCGCGCCGCGTGATTGACCGTATACCCGAGCTCCCGCACTGCCTTCCGTACCTTTTCAGCGGTCTGCTGCGTAATACGGGGATCATTGGAAAGCACATAAGACACAGTCGCTTTGGAGACTCCTGCAGCACGGGCCACGTCAGATATATTGACCATGAAAATGCCTTTCGCCGACAAACCACGCTGTTCTGTCAGCTACTTTACTGGGAAAAAGAGTTCCCAGTTGTCACGACTCGCGACATGTCCCATTGCCAAATCATCAGCGTTCCGGATGCTGCCCCACATACGGGCGCATGAGCATGGCGGTGGCCATGGCGAGCAGGGCGAAGATCGCGCCCACCGGGCCAAGCCAGGTCAGTCCCAGGAAATCGTTGGCGAGGCCGCCGACCGCGGAGCCGATGGCGATGCCGATGTTGAAGGACATCGAGTTGAGCGAGGAGGCGAGGTTCATTGAACCGGGATGCGACTGGGCGGCCACATCCATGTACAGCACCTGCGAGGATGCGTTGAACTGGTACATGAGCAGGCCGAGCGCCACGAGCAGCACGGCACCGTAGAGCGGGATCCAATGGGCCAGGGCCAGCGAGGCGAGCAGCACGGCGTGCACGAGGAACACCCAGCGCAGATGGTAGAGCGGCTCCACTCCCCTGCCGTGCTCGGCGAGCTTGCCGGCGGTCAGGTTGCTGCACAGGCAGGCCACGCCGTACACCACGAGTCCCAGGCTCACGTACTGTTCGGGCAAGTGGATCTCGTCGCGCATGATCGGCGTCAGATAGGTGTAGAACACGTAGCTTGCGGCGGCGCCGAACACCACGGCGAGCACGCCCAGATGGATACGGCGATCGAAGAACAGACGGAACTGGGACAGGAAGCCGACCTTGATGATATGGCTGTTGCGCGGCAATACCAGGAACATCGCGATGAGCAGGATCACCGTAAGCACATTGATCATATGGAATGTCCAGCGCCAGCCGAACGCATTGGCCACCGAGGTGCCGATCGGCACGCCCGCCACGGAGGCGATGGAGAATCCGGAGAACACCCATGCGATGAATTTGGTGCGGTACTTGTCCGTGGTCACGTCCGGGGCGAACGTCATGGCGATGGCCACCAGCGTGCCGGACACCGACGCGATGAGCAGTCGCGCCACCAGCAGCACCGGATAGTTCGGGGCGAACGCGCACAGGATGTTGCCCGCTAGGAAGACGCCCATCAGCGTCAGGTAGGTGCGGAACCGCGGGAACCGTGCGGTCAACGCGGAGCCGAGCGGCGTGCAGGGCGCGTAAACGAAGGCGAAGATGGCCACCAGATTGTCCACCGTCACTTCGGAGACCTTGAGTCCCTCGGCGATATCAGGCAGGATGCCGACCACCACGAATTCGCTCAACCCCAGCATGAAGCTGGCGAAGATCAGGATGCTGACCGGCAGCGTGAAGAACCGGTCCTTGCGGGTGTCGTCGGTCGTTTCGTGGGGTGTGGTCGCCGGGGTGTTGGTCATGGCGGACTCCTTTAGCTTTCTTCCGTGTTGCATGGTATTGGCCAACCCCTACAACAAGGGTCTTCAGACACGCTGACGGCACCCGTACAATGGAGCGGAGAGGGTTCTGTCTATCGCATCCATACTTGGCCTCCCCTGGAGGGGAAGTCGTCGACGGAAACCGGCCGAAGAACGGCGTGCTGGCAAACATCAATCGCTGATGGGCGCAGTACCAAGACGAACCGCACCGAGGAGGCTGCGCATGGGATCATTCCGGCATGACGACGATTACGTCTCCCCGTTCGAGGATGGCCTGCCCTCCTACATCGACCCGTCCGAGCGAGCCGAGTATCTGTCCGAAATCGTCGAGACCAAACAGCAGATGCGTGACCTGGCCGAACAGCGGGCCAAGGAATGGGCCTCCGCCTCACGCAAGCCGGCGAAGAACGGTCCGACGGCGGCAAGCCGGAATGGCCGGTCCGGCAGCACGCCTGCGAAACGGTCCACATCACGCCACGGCGGCAGCGGCCGCACCGCCAACGCGAAGGCCGAATCAGCCCGGAGTTCCTTCCGCAAGCCGAATCCGGTCGTCGCACGGCAGAACGCCAAGCAGCCGCGCAAAAAACGTCGCGGATTCGTCTGGGCGGTCATCGTATGCGCCGTGGTGTGGGGTCTTGCGGGACCGCTGTTCGACAGTGGTTCCGATTGGTTCACATCCTTCGGCCGATCGTGGCATTCGCTCGTCGCCGACGACGGCAACGGCACTGATAACGGAACGATCACCGATGATGGCAGCGGTGACGGCACCACGGGCGGAGCTGCAAGCACGCCGTCCACCGTGGAACACACCGGCGATGTCCTTGATGCGTCCGGCAACAGCAAGGGCAAAATGACCATCGACGGCGCCAAGTCCGGCCCGACGGACTATTACGGACGATCCACGGTGATCGTCTCCTACGAATGGACGAACACCAGTGACAAGGCCCTGACGTTCGATGCGCTCGCCTGGCCCGAGGTCTATCAGAACGGCCTGCAATTGGGACAGATCACGTTCTCCCGCGACCGGGACGTGCCCGGCTACGATGCCGATTCCATGCAGACCGACGTCGCTCCGGGCGAAAGCCTCACCACGACTCTGGCCTATTCGCTGCGTGATAAAACCGCCCCAATCTACGTGCAGAGCGACCGGGACGCCCGGTACAACCTCAGCCCACTGGTGGTATCCGGCTTCACCCCGAACGGCGACGGCACATGGACGCAGGTCGAATCCGATTCGCTTCCCGCACCGCCGCAGGCCACGGACGGCGACCGCAAGGGCATGACCACCATCGGCTCCGACAAATACGACACCATGACGCTCAGGCTGGCCGGCATCAGGCGCGGCCCCACGACAGACTTCGACGACGAGCCGACCGCCATCGTCTCCATCGACTGGATTAATGAATCGAACGTCAGCGAATCGTTGTCCGGCTATGGCAAGGTCGAGATCAAACAGCACGGCGTGAAACTGGAGAACGCCTACTACATGGATCCGCCGGACGGTTTCGTGGACAACGCCTACATGCTCAACGTGCGGCCGGGCCTCAAGACGACCGTAGACTATGCGGTGGTGCTGCGTGACGAGACCTCGCCTATCACCGTCACCTTCACGCCATATGACGAGAAAAGCTCCCCGCTGACCGCGACGTTCACGCTGGGGTAGGCCTGCACTAGCTAGCCCCGACCCCAGCGTCAGCCTCGCAGTCCCGGTTATAAGGATCATTCACGGCCAAAGTCGACATGGACCCGGCTGGGCTCCCCTCAGTCAGCTTCGCTGACAGCTCCTCTCAGAGAGGGAGCCAGAATAGTAAGGCCTCCGCACCGACGCTTGGTAGCAAACGATGCGGAGGCCTTCAACGTAAACCCGAAAGAAACGACTACAACTTCGGCAGGTACTTCTTGAGCTCGAACGGCGTGACCTGCTGGTTGTATTCCTCCCATTCCTGGTGTTTGTTGTCCAGGAAGTAGCCGAAGGCGTGTTCGCCAAGCACATCAGCCACGAAGTCGGACTTCTCCATGATCTTCAGCGCCTCATCCAGCGAGCGCGGCAGCGGCTGGATGCCCATGGCCTGGCGTTCGCCGTCGGTGAGCTCCCAGACGTCGTCACTGGTGGGCTCACCCAGCTGCATCTGCTTGTCGATGCCGTCGAGACCGGCGGCCAGCAGCACCGAGTAGGCCAGATACGGGTTGGCCACCGGGTCGAGCGCACGGAACTCCATGCGCGCGGAGTTGCCCTTGCCCGGCTTGTACTGGGGGATGCGCAGCAGGGCGGAGCGGTTGTTGTGGCCCCAGCAGATGTAGCTCGGTGCCTCGTTGCCGCCCCACAGGCGCTTGTACGAGTTGACGTACTGGTCGGTCACCGCGCAGATCTCCGCCGCATGGTAGAGGATGCCGGCGGCGAACTGGCGCGCGGTCAGGGACATGTTGAACTCCTGGCCGGCTTCGTAGAAGGCGTTGGAATCACCTTCGAACAGGCTCAGGTGCGTGTGCATGCCGGAACCGGGGGCGTCCGCCAGGGGCTTGGGCATGAAGCTGGCATGGATGCCGCGCTCCAACGAGATCTCCTTGACCACGGTGCGGAAGGTCATGATGTTGTCAGCCGTCGTGAGCGCGTCCGCATATCGCAGGTCGATCTCGTTCTGGCCGGGGCCCGCCTCGTGGTGCGAGTACTCCACCGAGATGCCCATCTGTTCGAGCATGTTCACGGTGGCGCGGCGGAAGTCCATGCCGGGGCTGCGCGGCACGTGGTCGAAGTAGCCGCCCTCGTCGATCGGGGTCGGGGCCTTGGACCAGTCGTCCTGGCTTTCGAACAGATAGAACTCGATCTCGGGGTGTACGTAGAACGTGAAACCCTTCTCCTTGGCTTTGGCGAGCGCACGCTTCAGCACGTGGCGCGGGTCGCCGAGGGAGGGTTCGCCGTCCGGGGTCAGGATGTCGCAGAACATGCGGGCGGTGCCTTGCGGACCGCCGCGCCACGGCAGGATCTGGAACGTGGAGGGATCGGGCTGAACGATCATATCGTCTTCGGAAACACGGGTCATGCCCTCGATGGCGGAACCGTCGAAGCCGAGACCCTCCTCAAACGCGGCTTCCAGTTCCGCCGGAGCAATCGCCACGGATTTCAGTGTTCCCAGCACATCCGTGAACCAGAGACGTATAAAGCGCACGTCGCGTTCTTCGACCGTGCGCAGCGCAAACTCCTGCTGTTTATCCATAATCGCCTATCGTTCCATAGCCGTGTTACGACCGGCGTTAACATCCCGCGTGATGTTTCGGACCACTCAGGAACCCAAGATATGGACCGTCCGGGGTTCCCGCATCGCGCGCCACTCCCCTACGCATGCCGGTCGGCGCCGCCCGAGGCGTTAAGGTAGTGCTATGAGCGAAGTAGCAGACCATCTCACCCCGTCCCCCAATCCGCCCGTCGACGTCACGTCCTGGAAGCAGGCGGCAAGCCCGCGCGAACGATCCCGTGCCGGCATCGCCGCCCGGACCAAGGCACCGCTCAACACGCACGCCACATGGCAGGTGCGCGAAGGCCGACGAGAGGCCATCGCCCTGCTGGAGGAGCAGTCGGCCATCCGCGTGCCGGAGTTGGTTCCGCTGCGCTACAAGCGCATGAGCGTCAGTCCCTTCACGTTCTACCGCGGCACCGTGCTCATCATGACCAACGATCTGGCCTCGACCCCGGTCACCGGCATCCCGGTGCAGTGCGTGGGCGACGCGCACATCGGCAATTTCGGCATCTTCCGCTCCCCGTCCGCACGTCTGGTGTTCGACATCAACGATTTCGACGAGACGGCGATCGGCCCGTGGGAGTGGGACCTGAAGCGTCTTGCGGTGTCCGTGGAGATCTGCGGACGGGCGAACAAGATCAAGGAGAAGGACCGCCGTGCGGCCGTTCGGCAGTGTGTGCAGACCTACCGCACGCGCATGAAGTGGTTCTCCGAAATGGACTATCTGGACGCATGGTATGAGCATCTGGACGTCGAGGAGACGCTGGACCGCTTCGAGACCACCGGGTCCAAGCGTTCCCGCGTGCTGCGCGAGGCAGCCATGAAGGCGCTGCTCAAGGACAATGACGCAGCGGCCGCCAAGCTGTGCCGGTACGAGGACGGCAAGCTACGATTCAAGTCGAATCCGCCCGAGCTGGTGCCTATCAACGAACTCGACAACTATGCGGACCTGGAGGCGTTGCAGGCTCGCATCGACACGCTGTTCGAAAGCTACCGTCATTCCCTGTACGACGACCGCCGCATGGTGTTCGATCATCTGCGCTATCAGGATGCGGCCCGCAAGGTGGTGGGCGTGGGCTCGGTGGGCCAGCGCGCCTGGACCTCCGTGTGGATCGCCCGCGACATCGACGATCCGATGATGATCCAGATGAAGGAGGCCACCTATTCGGTGCTGGAGCACTACTGTGGCGCCTCGAAGTACGCCACGCATGGCGAGCGCGTGGTCCAGGGCCAGAAGCTCATCCAGTCCACGGCGGACGTGCTGCTGGGCTGGTCCAGCTTCATGGCCGAGGACGGTCGCAAGCGCGATTACTACGTGCGTCAGCTGTGGAACGGCAAGGGATCCATCGACATCGACAATCTCAACGCCTCAGGCCTGAACGACCTGGCCCGCATGTGCGCGTGGTCGCTGGCCCATGCGCACGCCCGCACCGGCGATTCGATTGCCATCGCCAACTACATGGGCGGCACGGACGAGTTCGACCAGGCCATTGACTCGTTCGCTGTGTCCTACGCCGAGCAGAACGACGAGGACTACGCCGTCTTCAAGAAGCTGCTCAAAAAGGGTGAGCTGCCCTGCGCATGACTCACGTTGACGTCTGATTACAACTGTCAACCACGGTTGTTTTCTTGGCTCCCCTCCCTGAGGGGAGCCGTCGTCGTAAAACGACTGAGGGGAGCCCTACTCGAATATGAGTAAGACTCCCCTCCCCTACTACTCGGCCACTGCTCACCGAGAGCAGTCAAGAGATCGACTACTTCGCCACTTCCAGCGCTTCCTGGAGCGTGAAGGCACGCGCGTACAGGGACTTGCCGAGGATGGCGGCGTCCACGCCCAGATCGGCCAGTTCCTTGATGGCGCGCAGATCGTCCAGCTTGGAGATGCCGCCGGAGGCGGTCACCTTGGCGTCGGTGCGTTCGGCCACCTCGCGCAGCAGCTGGATGTTCGGGCCGGACATCATGCCGTCCTTGGCCACGTCGGTCACCACGTAACGGGAGCAACCCACGGAGTCGAGGAACTTCATGGTCTCGAACAGATCACCGCCCTCGCGGGTCCAGCCGCGGGCGGCCAGCGTGTGACCACGCACGTCCAGGCCGACGGCCACGCGGTCGCCGTACTTCTTGATGACCGAAGCGGTCCAGTCCGGGTTCTCCAGCGCGGCGGTGCCGATGTTCACGCGGGCGGCGCCGGCCTCCAGGGCAGCCTCGAGCGAATCGTCGTCGCGCACGCCGCCGGACAGTTCGATGTTCACCTTGTCGCCCAGCTCATGGACGATCTCGCGCAGCTGGTCGCGGTTGTTGCCCGTGCCAAACGCGGCGTCGAGATCGACCAGATGAATCCATTCGGCACCGGCCTCCACCCAGGTGCGGGCGGCCTCGAACGGCGAACCGTAATCGGTTTCGGAGCCGGATTCGCCCTGGCGCAGGCGCACGGCCTTGCCATCACGGACATCAACGGCGGGAAGCAGCGTCAAAGACATGGGAACAACCTTTCTCTCAAAAACAATCAAAACCGAACCAGCGTCCGGGCTGGTCCGTGCTCACAGCGTGGCAATCCAGTTCCTCAGGAGCTGGGCGCCGGCATCACCGGACTTCTCGGGATGGAACTGTGTAGCGAAAAGCGGGCCGTGCTCATAAGCGGCCACGAAACGCGAACGCCCGTACTCGCACCAGCTCACCCGCTCGGGCGCATCCCCGAAGTCGATGTCGAACCGGGAGG
Source organism: Bifidobacterium callitrichidarum (assembly GCF_003129905.1). Taxonomy (GTDB): domain Bacteria; phylum Actinomycetota; class Actinomycetes; order Actinomycetales; family Bifidobacteriaceae; genus Bifidobacterium; species Bifidobacterium callitrichidarum. Next base: position 8,467 of record NZ_QFFM01000040.1, on the reverse strand, counting down.
TGTCCGCAGCGCTCACGGCCATGGCGGCGTACGAGTGCACGAAGTAGAAGCGTTCCTGTTCCACGCCTTTGAGCAGCACGGAATCGGGTGCGGCCTCGACGGTGTCCCAGCCCATATGCGGCACCACGTCCGCGTCCAGCAGATCCACCGAACCGCCAATCAATCCCACGCCGTCGGCATGGGCACCGTGTTCCAGACCGTGTTCGAACATGATCTGCTCGCCCACGCACACGCCGAGCACCGGACGGCCAGCGCGGATGCGGTCGTAGATCACCCGGTCGCCATCCACCTTCTTGAGGCCTTCCATGCAGGCCGCAAATGCGCCCACGCCCGGCACCACCAGACCGTCGGCTTCGAGGGCCTGACGGTAGTCGGAGGTAAGCGTGGTGTCGACTCCCAGATTGGCCAGCGCGCGCACCATGGAGCGCACGTTGCCGAAGCCGTAATCAAAGACAACCGCTGTGGTCATCGCTTCTCAAGCCTTTCCTTCGTTCGTTTCTCGTTGTCGTCCGTCATCCGCGACCCGCTGCCACGCACGACGATCATCGGGAACTATTCGATGCGCGAGCCACGCCCGCCGCGACCGCGCTTGGTGTGGTTGGCGAGCACCTGCATGGCCTGGTCATGGGTAAATCCTGCGGAGTCCACCACTTCGAAGCCCTGCGTCTTGAGTTGGCCCAAGGTCACGATGCTGAGCATCATGTCCTCCACGAAGCGCGGCGTGGAGGTGAACAGCACCGGCGGCGCGAAGGTCTGCACGGCCTCGCCCTGCACGTACATGCTGGCCTCCAGTTTGTCGGCACGGTTGACCGCCAGAATCACGGCCATGCCGGAGACCACGGTGGTCAGGTCCTTGGCGGCGGCTTCGGGGCCGTCGCCGTCCAGGTTCTTGAGCACCGCTACCGCGCCCTGATTGGAGCCGATGCATTCGGCCGAGATGTCCGAAAGCTGGCAGAAGGCGGCCAGGAGCTCGGCCGAGGCCACGCGGGTGACCAGCAGCGCCACCTTGGCCTTATTGCCGAGCAGGCCGGCCAGTTCGTTGTCAAAACCGTCCGAGGGGTCCACGACGTCCGCCATGGCCTCGTTCACCGCGTCCGCCACGGAGGAGGCCGCATCATCGGCGGTGATGCCGGTGGTATCACCGCTGGCATCGTTCTTCCCCGTGCCGGTGGTGCCGTCATCCGGTGTCGTACCGGATCCGGGCTGATCCGTTGCCCCATCGGAAGACGAGTCGTCCGCGAATTCCTGTTCGAATCCGGCCAGGGCCGCTTCCAACTCCTCGTCGGAGAAGTGACTCTCGTCCGGGTTGAAATCCCGGTCGGAATCGTGCAGACCGTTGTTGTCCCCGGTCATCACAGCGATCCCTTCGTGCTGGGGATCAGGCCTTCGATGCGTGGGTCGGGTTCGATGGCGAAGCGCAACGCACGAGCCAGCGCCTTGAATTCGGCTTCGGCGATGTGGTGCGGGTCGCGGCCGGCGAGCACCTGCATATGCAGGCAGATGCCAGCGTGCAGCGCGATGGATTCCATCACGTGACGCACGAGCGAACCTGTGAAGTGGCCGCCCATCATGCAGTATTCGAAGCCTTCCGGCTCTCCGGTGCACACCACGTAGGGGCGTCCGGAGATGTCGACCACGGCCTTGGCGAGCGCCTCGTCCAGCGGCACAGTGGCGTCGGCGAAACGGCGGATGCCGCGCTTGTCGCCGAGGGCCTGCTTCAACGCCTCGCCGAATACGATGGCCGTGTCCTCCACGGTATGGTGCACGTCGATGTCCGTGTCGCCGTGGGCGTGAATCTTCAGGTCGATGAGCGAATGCTTGCCGAGCGCGTTCATCATGTGGTTGTAGAACGGCACGGAGGTGTCAATGTCGGTCTGTCCGGTGCCGTCGAGGTTCAGTTCGAGGTCGATGTGCGATTCGCTGGTTTCGCGGACGATGTGCGCGGTGCGCGCCATGTCATCTCTCCTTCACGGGTGTCATTGGATATGCGAGAAGCATGCGGGGCAGGTCCGGCACTCCGTTCGCGGACCTGCCCCGCCGTTCATTATCGCGCTGTTTGATATGCCTTGCGTTACTTGGCTTCGACGATGCGCAGCGTTTCGGTGAGCGCGTTGCGGAACCGTTCCATCTCCTCGTCGGTGCCCATGCACACACGCAGCCAGCCGACGGGGCCCACCACACGGATGAGCACGCCGCGCTTGAGCAGTTCGTCGAAGATGGCGTCACGGTCGTCGAAGTGGCCGCCGAACAGGAGGAAGTTGGAGCCGGACTCGGCCACTTCGAGCGGCTGGCCCTTGTAGGTCTGCGCCTTGAGCCAGTCGGCGGTGGCCTCGCGGGTCTCGCGCAGGTGCTCCACGCGGCTCAGCTGCTCGTCCGTGTGCTCGAATGCGGCGAGCGCGGCGGCCTGCGTCACGGCCGACAGGTGGTACGGCATACGCACGATACGCACGCAGTCGATGATACCCTTGGACGCGGCGAGATAGCCCACGCGCGCGCCGGCGAAGGCGAACGCCTTGCTCATGGTGCGGCTGACGGCCAGGTTCGGATGGTCCTTGATGAGGGAGACCGCGCTCGGCGTGCCTGGCTTGCGGAATTCCACGTAGGCCTCGTCGATCACGAGAATCGGGTGCACGCCTTCGGGGGCGCCGGCAACGTCCGCGGTTTCGCAGGCGGCCAGGATACGTTCGATGTCCTCCATCGGCAGCGGGGTGCCGGTCGGGTTGTTCGGGCTGGTGAGCAGCACCATGGAGGGCTTGACCTCGTGGATGGCCTCGATGGTCTTGTCCACGTTCAGGGTGAAGTCGGCGTTGCGGTGGGCCAGCTTCCAGCCGGTGAACGTGTCGCGCGCGTACTCCGGGTACATGGAGTAGGTGGGGTCGGCGCCCAATGCCGTGCGGCCGGGGCCGCCGAACGCCTGGAAAAGCTGGAGCATGATCTCATTGGAACCGTTGGCGCCCCACAGCTCATCCACATCCAGACGGGTGCCGGACTCGCGGGCCAGGTAGTCGCTGAACGCCTGGCGCAGCGCGATGTGCTCACGGTCAGGGTAGCGGTTCAGGGTGGGCGCGATCTCCAACACGCGCTTGGCGATCGTCTCGCATACGGCCGGATCCGGCGCGTACGAGTTCTCGTTGACGTTCAGGCACACCGGTACGTCGAGCTGGGGCGCGCCGTAGGGCTCCTCGCCGATCAGGTCGTTGCGCAGCGGCAGGTTCGCCGGAATAGCGTTCGTTGCTTCAGTCATTTCTCTCCCCGGAATATGCCTGGCTCCCGTGCATGAAGGAGCCAGGATTCCAATACCAATCGGCTCAGCGCAGGCCGGCTTCGACTTCCTGCTCGCGCAGGGTGGCCTTGTCATACGGATCCTTGACGAAGCGGCTCAGCACGCACTCGCCGTGGGCGGGCAGATCCTCGGAGACGGCGAAGGCGTTGATGCGGGCGGCGAGCGCCTTCAGGCCCTCCTCGTCGTATTCGATGACTTCGACGGGCTTCATGAACGTGTGCACGCCGAGGCCTGCGGCGAAGCGCGCAGTACCGCCGGTGGGCAGCACGTGGTTGGAGCCGGACATGTAGTCGCCCAGCGGCACCGGCGAGTACGGACCGCGGAAGATGGCGCCCGCGTTCTTGATGCGCTTGACCACGGCGTCGGCGTCCTCGGTCTGGATTTCGAGGTGCTCGGCGGCGTAGGCGTTGGCCGCGTCGATGGACTGATCAAGGCCGTCGGTCAGCACGATGGCCGACTGCGTGCCGGATAGGGACGTGTGGACGCGCTCGGCGTGCTCGGTGCGCGGCACGCGGTAGTTGAGGTTCTCCTGCACCTTCTCGGCGAGTTCGGGGTCATCGGTGAACAGCACGGAGCCGGCGAGCTCGTCATGCTCGGCCTGGCCGATGAGGTCGGCGGCCAGCAGGCTCGGGTTGGCGGTCTTGTCCGCGATGATGCCGATTTCGGTGGGGCCGGCGACGGCGTCGATGCCCACGAAGGCGGAGACCAGGGACTTGGCGGTGGCCACGAAGATGTTGCCCGGGCCGGTGATCTTGTCCACCGGATCGCACAGCACGTCGCCATCCTGCGGCTCGGAGCCCTTGGCGCCGTAGGCGAACATGGCGATGGCCTGGGCACCGCCGACCGCGTAGACCTCGGTGACGCCGAGGATCGCGCAGGTGGCGAGGATGGTCTTGTTCGGCAGGCCCTCCGCGTTGTCGCGGGCGGGCGGGGTGGCGATGGCCAGCGATTCGACGCCGGCGGCCTGGGCCGGCACGGCGTTCATGATCACGGAAGACGGGTAGACGGCCTTGCCGCCGGGCACGTACAGGCCCACGCGCTGGATCGGAATCCAGCGTTCGGCCACGCGGGCGCCGGGGGCCAGATCAGTGTGGAAGTCCTTCGGCACCTGGTTGGCGGCCACCGCACGGGCGCGACGCACGGATTCCTCGATGGCGGCACGCACCTCGGGGTCAAGCTCCTTGAGCGCCTCCTGCATGACCTCGACTGGCACGCGCAGGTTCGCGGGGCGCACGTGGTCGAACTTCTCCTCGAAGTCGCGCAGGGCCGCGGCGCCGCGTTCCTTCACATCGTCCAGGATCGGACGCACCAGATCGGTGGCCTCGGAGGTGCCCATCGCGGCACGCGGCATCGCGGCCAGCAGTTCGGCACGGGACAGTTTCTGACCACGAAGGTCGATGATACGCATGATGTTCTCGCTCATAACGCCTCATCGTAGCAACGTGAAGCCACGAACCCCCGTCCGATGTCCACTTTCACCCGAATCGTGAGACTGAGGAGGTTCCGCTCATCCTCACAGGCCACGCACGCGGAAGTCGGCATCCTGCCGGGGTGCGATGTCCGTGACCTCCACGGCCCGCACGTCGGCCCACCTCGGCCCCCGGCGCAACGCGGACACAAACAGCTCCACGGCATCTCCGCTTCCCTGTGCCTCGGCTTCGACCGAACCATCGAGCCTGTTGCGCACCCAGCCCAGCACGCCGAGCTTGCGGGCCTGCATCACGGCGAAATACCTAAAGCCCACGCCCTGCACCATCCCCGTGACGACGATGTGTTTGCGCACCACATCCATCATGCGTCCCTTTCCTGTTCCCGTTGCAGGGAGCGAAGCGCCGGGTACAGCCGCAGGAAGCGCGGATAAACGGCATCGTAGGCATCCATTGCATCCTGATCGGGCAGATATACGGTACGTTCGCCTATGCCGCGGGCCAGCTCGGAATCGTCGAACACCAACGAGGCCAAGGCGACCGCGGGCAGCACGTCCGCATTGGCGAATACCGTGACCGGGTGTCCAAGCACGTCGGCCAGGATCTGGCACCATGCCGTCTCCCGCGCCCCGCCGCCGATGAGTGAGATCTCGGTAGGCTCGGCATCGAAGCTCTCCATGCCCTGACGGATGGAGAACGCCACACCTTCGAGCGCGGCACGGACCAGGTCGGCGCGCGTGGTGTCCGGCGTGATGCCCGTATATGCGCCGCGGATGTCCGGGTTCATGACCGGGAACCGCTCCCCCACCAGATACGGCAGGCACAGTACACCGTGCGAGCCGGGCACGGATTCGCCGACCAGCTCATGTGCCTCCTCGTAATCGGCGCCCGCGAGCGTGTTCGTCACCCATTTGTGCACGTCGCCGGCATTGAGGAACGGCACCGCATTGACATATCCGGGTGCCACACCGAACGCGAGGTTCGCGGCGCCCGGCTTGTCCGTGAACGGTTCCGGGGAGACGGTGGCGATCCAGCCGGACGTGCCGATGTTGATGTTGTATTGTCCGGGGCGGCTCACGCCGCTGGCGTATGTGGTGGCGCCCGCATCGCCGATGCCGGCGTAGACGGGAGTGCCGACGCTGAATCCTGTGAGCCGGGAGGCTTCTTCCGTGACGGCACCGATACGGTCCTGCGGTCTGTGCAGCTCCGGGAACAGCGCGCCGTCGATGCCGGCGACCGTGGCAAGTTCCGCCGACCATTGCCCGGTGTGGATGTCCATCGCGCCGGCCGTCGAGCATGCGGCCACATCGCCCACACAGGTATCGGTCAGTTTCGCGATGAGATAGTCCTTGGAGCTGATGAGGACGTGGCGGATTCGCGCGAATGTTCCCGGCTCATGTTCCTTGAGCCACATGAGTTTCGGCAGCGGCAGGCATCCTTCGAGACGGTTGCCGACCGTATCCAGGAATCGCGACGCACCGCCGTCGTAGGCTTCGGCGAGACTGCCAGCCTGTGCCCCGGCGCGGCCGTCCGAATATAGGATGGCGTTGCGTACGGAGCGTAGCGATTCGTCCAAAGCGATCACGTCCTGCATCTGACCACTCATGATGATGCCGGTAATCTGCGTTTCGATGAAACCGGGCTCGTTCGCGCGTACCTGTGCCAATATGGATCGCGACACCGTGCGGAACGCCCGCCACCATTGGTCGGGGTCTTGTTCCCGATAGTCGCCGTCGATGATCAGGGTCAGGTTTTCGCTGGCGCTGGCCACGATGCCGCCGTCACGTGCGACCAAAGCGCCTTTCAATGCCGTGGTGCCCACGTCAAACGTCGCCGCGTACGCTCGCACAGTCACGATTCCTTCTCCCCTCACCAGCCGGTTTCCGTTGTTGCCTATCGTAGCCATGCACCGATGTCCTGTTCCCGCCCGGGTCCATATCTGTTCTTCGCTGGCGAAAGCTCATGTTTCGCTGCTGTCTTCGCCCCGACGCCTTCGTACAATATCAGCGGAAACCATCACTCTCAGTAAGCGAGGCATTATGGCGATTCAATCGACGATCATGCTCAATAACGGCACGGTCATTCCCCAAGTGGGTCTGGGCGTGTTCCAAACACCGGACGGCGAGACCACGGTGAACGCGGTCGAGACGGCGTTGGCGACCGGCTACCGTCATATCGACACCGCCATGATTTATGGCAACGAGGCCTCCGTGGGCGAGGGCATTCGTCGTTCCGGCGTGCCGCGCGGTGACATCTTCCTGACCACCAAGCTGTGGAACGACGACATCCGCGCCCGTCGCACGAAGGAAGCCTTCCAGGAAAGCCTGGATCGTCTGGGCGTGGACTACGTGGACCTTTATCTGATTCATTGGCCGGTCGATGGCTGGCACGAGGCTTGGGATGCCATGCAGGAGATCTACGCTTCCGGCCGTGCCAAGGCCATCGGCGTGAGCAACTTCCAGAAGCACCACATTGATGAGTTGTTGGCAGGCAGCGATGTGAAGCCGGCGGTCGATCAGATCGAGTCCTCCCCGCAATTCACGAACCAGCAACTCATCGACGACCTGACCGGTCTCGGCATTGCCACCGAGGCGTGGAGCCCGCTGGGTGGCACTGGCGGCAATCTGCTGTCCGATCCGGAGCTGGCACGAATCGGAGCCGAGTATGGCAAGTCCGCGGCGCAGGTGGTGATTCGCTGGCATATCCAGCGTGGCATCGTGGTGCTGCCGAAGTCCACGCATGCCGAGCGTATCCGCCAGAATTTCGACGTGTTCGACTTCGAGCTGTCCGATGCGGATATGAAGGCCATCAATGCGCTGGAAACCGGTCGTCGCAACGGTGCCGACCCTGACAACTTCGATTTCTGACGAGTCGGCTGTTAATCGGCTATTGGCATATGGCTTGTGATTTGTGCCGGTTTTCCCGTACGGCTAATGGGAAAACCGGCACGATGGATAGTTGCCCGCAACGAACTACCGCATCATATGATGTCGCAAGCCCCATCGGCATCAGTAATGCAAAAGATACCTTTGAGGTTAATCAGGCAAGGTTAATCAGGCTTCATCAAAGGTCAGACGCATTTGGTGCCAGGCCACATTCCCATGTGTTGATGAGGAAAGTCCCTCATCGATGAATCCAAAACGCTGGTAGAACCCGATAAGACGGTTCTTGCAAGTGAGTACCAAACCGCTGCGCCCGGCTTTTCGAGTATCTTCAATGACGGCGCGCATCAGTGTACTGGCATGACCCTGATGCTGGAATCGGGGATCCGTATCGACGCCGAAGATCATCTGCCACTCCCCTTGCGGATCATGCAACGTCGCATCATCGTACATGTCATCGGTCAGATCCGGCCGATTCGTGGTGAACCCATTGATAAAGGAGATTATCGTATCCCCATTGGCAAGCAGCCAGAAGCAATCGGGATATACAGACAACCGTGATTGCAATGAATAGATGCTTGCAGCTTCCGCCGGCGGAAAACATTCGGCTTCAATAGCCGCCAAAGCATCCAGATCATCCATAGTCGCATGGCGAATGACTTCGTGACTCATGCCGCCTATTGTATGCATCCGTGTTACAGGCGAATACTTCCCATTCTTGCCGCGTCGGTTTCTCTGTGTCCGGCTGGGGATATGGGAAAGCCCCGGTACCGTGTGGGTATCGGGGCTTCCTGTAAGTGTAGTGCGGCGGTGTGCTACTCTCCCACACCCTGTCGGGTGCAGTACCATCGCCGTGCCAGGCCTTAGCTTCCGGG
>NZ_QFFM01000004.1 GCF_003129905.1 Bifidobacterium callitrichidarum | reverse complement strand
GCGGACTAGGATTTCACGCTCACCACAGGTGAGGCACCACTCCGGATTACGCGCTCATTTTCAAATGAGGCACCTCGAGGATTCCAAAAATGATGTGAGCGCTCACAAAGTGCGGTTGCCCCGGCGTCCGCGACACGCCCGATTGACAGGCTGATACACAGGTGTATCATCGTAAATGTGTTTGGTACACAGCTGTACCACCAAACGCATTAGGAAACAGGGGTGCAATCGCCGGAGAAGGTACTCCGGCCAGCCCAGGAGGAGACAATCATGCGCAACGTCAAGAAGGTTCTCGCGGCGACTGCAGCCGTGGCCACGCTCGTCAGCATCGCGGCCTGCGGCAGCGGTTCGGACGGCAACAGCAGCGCCAACAAGGGCGATGCTGACAAGGCCGAGCTGGTGTTCTGGGGCTGGGATTCCGGCAACTCCATGAAGGACATCATCGCCGGCTTCGAGAAGGCCAACCCCGGCATCACCGTGAAGTTCAACAACACCGGTACCGCCGAGAAGACCTCCACCGCTCTGTCCAACGCCATCGCCGCCGGCAACGGCGCCCCGGACGTTGTGATGCTGGAGGACCCGACCGTCACCCAGTTCGCCGTCACCGACGGTCTCGTGGACCTGAGCGAGTACGGTGCGGACAAGCTCGCGGACGACTTCGCCGCCGGCCCGTGGAACAAGCTGCAGTACAACGGCAAGCCGTACGCCCTGCCCATCGATTCCGGCCCGGAGATGTTCTTCTACAACAAGGCCGTGTTCGACAAGGCCGGCGTCGACGGCGAGTCCATCAAGACCTGGGACGATTACTACGAGGCCGCCAAGAAGATCCGCGCCACCGGTTCCTACATCACCAACCTGGCCGGCACCTCCAACGACTACCAGCCGTTCACCGCGCAGGTCTGGCAGGCCGGCGCCCAGCCGTGGAAGGTCGATGGCGAGAAGATCACCATCAACATGACCAAGGACGAGGGCATGCAGCGCTACATCAAGTTCGTCCAGAAGCTCATCGACGAGGACCTCGTGGACACCAAGACCCCGAACTGGTCCGACGACTGGAACCGTGAGCTCAACGACGGCACCATCGCCTCCCTGACCATCGGCGCCTGGATGCCGATCAACCTCATGACCGGCGCCCCGGACCAGGCCGGCAACTGGCGTGTGTCCCAGCTGCCGCAGTGGGAGGAAGGCAAGGAGGTCTCCGCCGAGGACGGTGGCTCTGCGCTCGCGGTTGTCAAGCTCTCCAAGAACCAGGCCGCGGCCTACAAGTTCATCGAGTACATGACCCACGGTGACGGCGCCCAGACGATGGCCGACACCGGCACCTTCCCGTCCCTGAAGAAGATCCTGCAGTCCGACTCCTTCACCGATCCCACCACCGAAGCCAACAAGAAGACCAACGACTACTTCGGCGGCCAGAACGTGAACGAGGTGCTCTCCGCCGCGGCCCAGCGCCCGACCGAGAAGTTCCAGTACCTGCCGTACAACCCGTACGCACAGACCGCCTATGGCGATGAGGTCTCCAAGGCCTACTCCGGCGACATCACCCTGGAGCAGGCGCTGCAGAACTACGGCAAGAAGCTCGCCGAGCAGGGCGAACAGCAGGGCTACACCGTCACCCTCAAGTAAGATTCACGCCGGCGCGAGTCAGGCAACAGGAGCGGGGATGCTCCCCAGTATCCCCGCTCTTTTCATGCCCGGAAGGCCGACGGAAAGGAAAAGGAAATGTCGCAAACAGTAGGTGTGAGCCCGGAGATGGCCGGTCTGCACACGCCCGAGGCCCGCGTCAACAAGCACAAGGCCGATTGGCGCGGTTGGAAGTTCATGTGGCCGTTCGCGGTGGTGTTCGTGTTCGTGTTCATCATCCCGATCGTGTATGCCATCTACATTTCGTTCTTCAAGAAGCAGATGATCGGCGGCACCAAGTTCGTCGGGTTCGAGAACTACACCCGCCTGTTCGTGGACCAGCAGTTCTGGAGCTCGGTCGGTCGCGTGGCACTGTTCACGGTGGTGCAGGTGCCGATCATGCTGTTCCTCGCGGCCGCGATGGCGCTCGCGTTGGATTCGATGAAGCTGCACGGCACGAAGTTCTTCCGCATCTCGACGTTCCTGCCCTACGCGGTGCCTGCGGTGGTCTCGACCATGATCTGGGGCTTCGTGTACGGCGCGAAGTACGGCCTGGTCGGCTCGTTCAACGACTTCTTCGGCACGAACATCGATGTGCTTAAGCCTTCGGTGCTGCTGGCCTCCATCGGCAACATCAACACCTGGGAGTTCACGGGCTATAACATGCTGATCTTCTACAGCTCACTGTCCACGATCCCGCACTCGTTGTACGAGGCGGCTTCCATCGACGGCGCTTCCGAATGGCAGATCGTCAAGAAGATCAAGCTCCCCGAGCTGCGCGGCTCGCTGGCCATTACCGTGATCTTCTCGATCATCGGTTCGTTCCAGCTGTTCAACGAGCCTTCCATCCTGCAGAATATGGTTCCGGGCAACGCGATTACCACGTATTACACGCCGAACATGTACGCCTACAACCTGAGCTTCACCGGCAACCAGTCCAACTATGCGGCCGCCCTGGCCATCACCATGGCTGTGATCACGATGGCCATCGCGTATGCGGTGCAGCTCAAGAGCATGAAGGAGCAGATGAAGTGATGCGCCGGATGCCAGTGATGACCGTTGAATCCGTTGATGCCGACACTAAGGAGCGTGCGTGATGAGTAGCGCGACCATGACCTCCGGCCGTATGACCGAGGCCGAGCTCAGGGCCCAGGAGAAGGCCGCCAAGAAGGCCGAAAAGGAACGTCAGAAGCGCATCGCCGCCGACGAGAAGGCCGAACGCAAGCGTGCGGAGAAGTCCGGTTTCGCGAACGTAAACAACCCGAGGCGTTCGACTGTGATGACCGTGATCTGCGCGATTTTCGCGGTGTACTGCCTGTTCCCGTTCGTCTACCTGATGATCAACGCGACGAAAACGCAGGCGGACTTCACCTCCACGTTCGGTCTTGGTTTCGGCAAGACCTTCGCCCTGTGGGACAACATCGTGACCGTGTTCACCTACCAGGATGGCATTTTCGGTCGCTGGTTCATCAACACCATCCTGTACGTGCTGGTCGGTGCCGGCGGCGCCACGCTCCTGGCGATCATGGGCGGCTACGCCCTGGCGAAGTTCCGCTTCCCCGGCCGCAAGCTGGTGTTCGCCGTCATCATCGGGGCGATTTCGGTCCCCGGCATCGCCCTGGCCGTGCCACAGTTCCTCCTGTTCGCCAAGCTGAACCTCACGAACACCCCGTGGGCCATGATCATCCCGTCGCTGGTGTCCACGTTCGGTTTGTATTTGATGTGGATCTTCAGCGATCAGGCCGTGCCGGACGAATTGCTGGAGGCCGCCCGCGTGGATGGTGCCGGCGAGTTCCGTACCTTCTTCCAGATCTCGTTGCCCCTGTTGGCGCCGGGTATCGTGACGACGGCGTTGTTCACGATTGTGGCGACGTGGAACAACTATTTCCTGCCGTTGATCATGTTGAAGGATTCGAACTGGTATCCGTTGACGATTGGTCTGAACCAGTGGAAGGATCAGGCTTCGACGGCTGGTGGTCAGGCGATTCAGAATCTGGTGATTACGGGTTCGTTGATCACGATTATTCCTCTGGTGGTTGCGTTCCTGTGCCTGCAGAAGTACTGGCAGTCCGGTTTGGCCGCCGGCGCGGTTAAGGAGTGATGGAATCGGCCAAAGGCCGATCCCATCCCCAGTCCCAAGACCAACCACCCACCCCCACAACACCCCCCACACAACCAAAGGACTTGTGATTCCCATGACTGAGCGCAGATCGTTCAAGTGGCCGGCGCTGCTGACCTCGACCGGTCGCGGCATCGCCTTTGGCGGCGACTACAACCCGGATCAGTGGCCGGACGAGGTCATCGACGAGGACATCCGTCTCATGCGGCAGGCGCACGTCAACACGGTCGCCCTGGCCATCTTCAGCTGGGACAAGATCGAACCGCGCGAAGGTGAGTTCACGTTCGACTGGTTGGACATGGTGATCGGCAAGCTCGGAGCCGCCGGCATCGCCGTGGACCTGGCCTCGGCCACGGCCTCCGCGCCGATCTGGCTGTACGCCAAGCATCCCGAGGTCCTGCCCGTCGACCGGTACGGCCACACCGTCAACGCGGGCTCCCGTCAGTCCTGGCGGCCCACGAGCCCGGTGTTCAAGGAATACGCGCTGCGCCTGTGCCGCAAGCTCGCCGAGCACTACAAGGACAACCCAACCGTCACCGCATGGCATATGGGCAACGAGTACGGGTGGAACAACCGGTACGACTATTCGGACAACGCCCTCAAGGCATTCCGCAGGTGGTGCGAGAACCGCTACGGCACCATTGAGGCGCTCAACGAGGCATGGGGCACCGCGTTCTGGTCCCAGCACGTCAACGACTTCGGCGAAGTCCAACTGCCGCGCCACATGGGCGGCGACGCGATGGTCAACCCCGCCCAACAGCTCGATTACGAGCGTTTCGGCAACGACATGCTCCTCGACTTCTACAAGGCCGAACGCGACGCCATCGAAGAGATCTGCCCCGGCAAGCCATTCACCACGAACTTCATGGTCTCCACCGACCAGTGCACGATGGACTACGCCCAGTGGGCCAACGAGATCGACTTCGTGTCCAACGACCACTACTTCCACGAGGGCGAATCCCATCTGGACGAGCTCGCCTGCTCGGACGCGCTCATGGACTCCCTCGCTCTGGGCAAACCGTGGTATGTGATGGAACACTCCACGTCCGCAGTCCAATGGAAGCCTCTCAACACCCGCAAACGCCACGGCGAACTCGTACGCGACTCCCTGGCCCACGTGGCCATGGGCGCCGACGCCATCAACTTCTTCCAATGGCGGCAGTCCGCGTTCGGCGCGGAGGCATTCCACTCCGCGATGGTGCCCCACGCCGGTGCTGACTCCAAAGTCTTCCGCGGCGTGTGCGAACTCGGCGGCATCCTCGAAACCCTGTCCGAGGCCGGCCTGCAGGGCACCGAACTCGAGCACGCGGACACGGCCATCCTGTTCAGCGCCGAATCCGAATGGGCTACCCGCTCCCAGACCCTGCCCAGTATGAAACTCAACCACTGGCACGACGTGCGCGACTGGTACCGAGGCCTCCTGGACGTCGGCCGTCGCGCCGACGTGGTGCCGCTCGCCTACGACTGGTCCGGCTACCGAACCATCGTCCTGCCCACCGTGATCGCCCTATCCGCCGAGGACGTCCGCCGCATCGCCGACTTCGCGCACGCCGGCGGCACCGTGATCATCGGCTACGCCACCGGACTGATTGACGAGCGCTTCCATATCGGCCTCGGCGGCTACCCCGGTGCCGGCGACGGACTCCTGCGCACCATGCTTGGCATCCGCAGCGAGGAATTCAACATCCTCGGCCCCGAAGCCGAAGGCGAACCTGTCGAAATCCGCCTGTCCAACGGGCTGACCACCCGCCTGTGGCAGAACGACGTGACCTCCGTCGCTCCCGACACCCATATCATCGCCACCTACCAAGGCCCCGCAGCCGCAGATTGGGAACTCGACGGCACGCCCGCCGTCACCAGTCATCCGTACGGCACTGGCACCGGCATCTACGTAGGTTGCGACCTCGACCGTCACGACATCGCGCAACTCATCGGCCTGCTACCCGCGTTCGGCGGTGAGCCAAGTGGCAAGACGGACAGCGAAACAGACGGTGACGCAACGCACGCGCCCGACCCGCGCGTCCTGCACACCGTCCGCCGCTCGCCGGACGGTGTCATCCGATTCGACTTCTACATCAACCGCGCCACGCAGCCGGTCGAGCTGAAGGACATCGCCGGAGAACCGGTGCTCGCCCATCGTTGCGAGAACGGCCCGGACCTGGGCGGGTATACGCTGGCACGGAACGCCGTGCTCGTCACCAGGCGGGTAGAATAGCGACGTTACCGGAAGGCTCCGTTACGCCGATACTGACGGCCCTTTCGTGGCGCTCCTGCCGAGCAGCCGGCGGCTAAGCCGACTGAGGGGCGGTCCGATGGGGTCATATCGATATTGGTGTGACGGAGCCGGCCACATGCCTCGTATCATATGGAGGGCCTCGCGTGAGCAGGATGAAGTCGGACACCAAAAAGCGCGTCACGCTGCGCGATGTGGCGCAGGCCGCGGGCGTCTCGCTGAAAACCGCCTCGAACGTGATCAACGACTCCGGCCGTATGAGCGAGGAAACCCGCGCCAAAGTGGAGCAGGTGATCAGGGAGCTCGGCTACCAAGTCAACGTGGCCGCCCGCAACCTCAACCGCAACCACACCGGCTTCATCACGCTCGCCGTGCCCTCCCTCACACCGCCGTATCTCGCCGACCTCGCCAACCGCATCATCGACGCCGCCCGCCGGCATGACTACTCCGTGTACGTCACCACCTACGCGGAAGGATCGGCCAAAGGCGCGCGCGACCTGCTGCGGAAGTTCAACTCCACCGTGTCTGACGGCATGATCCTGTCGATGAGCGAGGTGGAGAACATCACCCGCGAGGACTTGGACGTCGATTTTCCGTTGGTGGTGGTCGGTGCCCGCACCACATGGGGTGTGGCCGATCATGTGACGCCGGACGATGTGGCAGCCGCGGCGACCGCTGCCGGATACCTCTATGACCACGGCTCTTCACGTCTCGCCGTGGTGGGTGCGCGTGGTGCCTACGACGAGGCGGCCCTGCTGCAGGCCGTCGAAGGCAATGCGCAGTTGCGTCTGCGTGGTGTCATCGAGGAGACGCACCGTCGTGGTCTCGCCCTCGACCCTCGACTCATCGGTGCCACCGATCAGGACTGGACGATCGGTGCCGGCGCGCGCGTGACCCAGCAGCTCATCGACTCCGGCGTGCCGTTCGATGGTGTGGTGGCCCTGAACGACCAGCTGGCCATCGGCACGCTCACCGCATTGCGCATCTCGGGTTATGACGTGCCCGCCCAGGTGCAAGTCATCGGCTTCGACAACATCGAGGAGGCTCCCTACCTCCAGATTCCGCTCACCACGATGGATTCGCGGCTCGACTGGACCGCGCCCACCGCCGTCGAACGCATCCTCGGACGCATCCGCGGCGACATCACCAGCCCCGAACTGCTCACCACCCAATCCCAGGTCATCGCCCGCGCCTCCACGCGCTAACCGTGTACAGTGGCGTGTAGTTGAAGCAACGAAGGAGCATCGCATCATGACCAACGGTCACATCAACCCCGCCAACGTGCCGGACATCGCCCTGAAGGACGGCCATTCCATCCCGCAGATCGGCCTGGGCGTGCTGCGCATCGACGACGAGGGCGCCGAACCGGTCGTCGAATCCGCGCTGGAAGCCGGCTACCGTCACATCGACGGTGCCGCCGGATACAACAACGAGGCCGGCGTGGGCCGCGCGCTCGCCGCCACCGGCTACAACAAGGGAGCCAAGCGCGAGACCCTGTGGGTCACCACCAAGCTGCGCGACTCCCAGCAGGGCTACGATTCCGCCCTGCGCGCCTTCGAGGATTCCCTGACCAAGCTCCAGCTCGACTATGTGGACATGTACATGATCCACTGGCCCACCCCGTTCGACTGGCGCAGCAGCGAAACCTGGAAGGCGTTCATCAAGCTGCGCAACGAAGGCTTTGCCCGTACGCTCGGCGTGTGCAACTTCATGCCCGCCGACCTGAAGCGACTGCATGAGGAGACCGGCTCCTGGCCGGCCGTCAACCAGATCGAGCTGCACCCCACCTGGCAGCAGCGCGAAGTGGTGGACTTCTGCAAGGAGCACGGTATCGCGGTGGAGGCCTACTCGCCGATGGCCCGCGGCGCCGACCTCAACGCCGGCGACGGCACCATCGCCCGCATCGCCGAAGCCCACGGCGTGAGCCCCGCCCAGGCGATCCTGCGCTGGCACATCGAGAACGGCACGATCATCATCCCCAAGTCCGTGCACGCCGAGCGCCAGAAGGAGAACCTGGACCTGTTCGGTTTCGCCCTGACCGCCGAGGAGCACGCCGCCATCGACGCGCTCGACGGCCCGACCCGCGCCGGCCACGACCCCGCCACCTTCACCTACGCCTGATTGATGGCACGACGTCGTAATGCCCATTTCCGCCGCGGTTTCAACGCATCCAATCCATTGGAGCGTGTGCTGATCCTGCTGGTGCTCGCCGCTGTGATCGGCGTGACCGTCGGCCTTATGCTGCCGCAGGTCAGTTCTGAGGCGGCCCGTATGACCGGTGGCTACACGGCCACCGGTTCGGCCGCGGACACCCTGAATCGTCTCATCGTGGACGACAATCAGAACGCTTCCGGCTACGACCGTGATTCCTTCGGCTTCCGTGAGGAAGACACGGATGGCAACGGTTGCGATGCCCGTGAGGACGTGCTCGCCCGCGACCTGACGGATGTGCAGTACAAGTACGCCGGCTCATGCGAGGTCGCCTCCGGCACCCTTGACGACCCGTATACCGGCAAGACCATCCATTTCGTGCGCGGCCGCACCACCAGCGCCAAGGTCCAGATCGACCATGTGGTGGCGCTCGAAAACGCCTGGCAGTCCGGCGCACGCGACTGGAGTACCGTGGAACGCCGCCAGTTCGGCAACGACCAGTACAATCTACTCGCCGTGGACGGCCCGGCCAATCAAGAGAAGGGCTCCGCCTCCGCCGCCTACTGGCTGCCCACCAACGGCGACTACCGTTGTGACTACGTGGCCCGCCAGATCGGCGTCAAGGACAAATACCATCTCACCGTCACCTCGTCCGAAAAGGACGCCATGCTCGCCGTCCTCCACACCTGCCCCGGCCAAGCCGTGCCGGATGACAACTGACTTTTTGATGCCAAACGATGGCCCGCGGGATTAATGTCGGTCTTGGTTTGACGGAGCTTTACTGTTTGTCTTGCCTCACGAGGCGCGCGAAACGAACGGCTCCTGAACGCTCAAGCCGATTGCCCAAGTCGATGATGTCCATCGGTGGATTGCGTCTCAGTTTGATGAGCTCGCGAAGTGACTCGAAGACGGCATCGGTCTGTCGTGCGGCCAGCCAACACAGAAAATCGTCGGGACTTGTTGACCGTATTCGATATCGTTCCAAAATCGGCTGGGGAAAATCTTTGAGATTGCGGGTCATAAGCAAATCCGCGCCGCCGTTGAGAGCTGCGGCGAGCACATGTCAGTCGTTGGGATCGGGAAGATTGTATCGTTCACAATCCTCTTTCGAAACTTGGATGGATGATTCCGGAAAAGCCTGATTCATAATGGCCAAACGTCGGCAAAAAGCCGGCTGCATGGCCTGCGGCAAAGTTCTACTTGCGGCTTGTTGAGCCTCATCCAATACTTTCTGCGACCAAAGGGGCAGAAAGAGCCGATGCTCCGCCAGTGTCAGCAGCACGTCGGTCAACGTTATGGAATAGATGATGTTGGCATCAAGAAACACCGACAACATCGGACTGTTCTTTCCTTATCGATGCGATGGCTTGCGCAGCTTCTTCCGGCAACGGTTCGGGAATGTCGTACAGTCCGTCGGATTCTCCGGCTGAAACCATTTGGGCGAGTGCAGCGTTTTTTTGGCTGCTGGTCGATCGTTGATATTCCAACAAATCGGTAAGTTTGATTTTGCGGTGCTTTGAAGGTCTTGAGTAGGGGATGAGACCGCGATCCAGCATTCTGATCAATGTTTGTCGTGATACGCCCAGAATTTCCGCAGCCTGTTCCGTGGACAGAGTCTGATCGGCTGATTCGATGATGACGCTCTTCCCCTGAGAAAGAAGCATTGCGGTTTGTTGCACGGCTTCCTTCAGTTGCGATGGGAGCGGTGATTCCACGCCTTTCGCGTCACGGATGAAGATTTCTTCATCCAGGAGTCTGGCTGTGATGCCTTCCAACAGTGACATGTCTTCGATGTTCTTGGAAGGAAGAATCGCGCGTGGAATGGTGAGTTCGTGTTCTGCGGTCATAGTACACCTCCTTCGTTTATTATATCGGCCAAAACATCTAAAACGACCAAAACGGTTGCATGTGGTCGATATGATTGATGGCGAGTGGAACTGTGCCATAGCATCGAGGTCGTTTGCGATGCTGGCGAAACACCGATTTGCCAGATCGATAGGTTGTGGCATAATAAACAAGTTGCCTTTTGGTGACATGGATAAGTGTCCGAGCGGTCTAAGGAGCACGCCTCGAAAGCGTGTGAGGTTAACCCCTCCGCGAGTTCGAATCTCGCCTTATCCGCCTTCAGGGTTCCGAGGATATCCCCGGAACCCTTTGTTTATCTGCAAAACCCTTGCTATATCTAGGTTTTTGTCATTTTGGGCCTCCACCCCTAAAGTTCCTTGTAGCTCCTCGAAAAACCGTAAGAAACGGGGCGGAATGCGGGGCGTATCGGGTCTCCTCATGGAACTCGCCCCGTTAGATGGAGGTGATGATGCGTGCCGAGGAAGACAAGGCGGAGCGGTTTTGGACAGATAAAAGAACGTCGTATGGCTGCGGGTGTTGTATATCAGGCGAGCTACAACACTCCGGCGTGGGCATTCTCTGAGTATCGCGGACTATCGGGAAGACAATATCAGACCTTCAGAGATCTATTACAGGCTCAAGGATGGTTGGCCGAGCAGCAGCGAAAGATCATTGCGGGTATTTGGACTCCGCCGGAGGTCGACAAGGCCAAAGCCGAAGCTCAGGGAATGAAGTTCGCTGAATATGCTGGTGTTTGGGTCTCTAATCGGCATAAAGGCAATGGGGAACCGTTGTCGGAATCAACGAGAACCAAGTATCAGGAGCTGCTAAAGAATCATCTTCTCCCTTTCTTTGGAGGAATGACGGTGGCGTCTATCCTTCCTAAGGATGTTCAGCGTTGGTGGGACAGCTATGCCAAGCCTGTTGCGATTAGGGTCAAGGCGTATGAGTTGCTTTCAAGCATCATGCGGAGCGCTGAGAATGATCCCCTTAATGCTCAAGGAGACACTCTTATTGAGCGCTCGCCATGCAGAATCAAGGCAACGTTACCGCCAAAGAAGCATCGAACCGTCAACGTGGAGATTGCGGAGCTGGAGAAGCTGTATGAGGCCATGCCGGAAAGATTGCGCCTGTCCATTTTTCTGGGTGGTGTTATGGGACTGCGTCTTGGTGAGGTGTTGGCTCTGAGACGCTGTGATGTGAATCTGGGTGAGAGGACTCTCCATGTATGCGGCAGTGTCAAAGTACGTGAGACCAATGGAGTCAAGGAAGTGGTGCGGGGTACGACCAAGACGCCGAATAGTGACCGAGTGCTGGATATTCCGGAGTACTTATGCCCGATGATTGAAGAGCACCTTCACTCATTCGTTGGGAGGGAGAAGTCTGCGCCATTTTTCCCGGCTCGCCGCTCAAATGGCTTCATGAGAGAGAACAGCTTCAACAACCGTTGGAGTATCGCGAAGGCATCTGTGGGATTGGGCGATCTTCGATTCCACGACCTGCGTCATACTGCCCTGCAACGTCTGGTTGAGCATGGTGCGAGTGTGAATCTCGTCATGGCTGTTGCCGGCCATAGCACTATGGCTACTGCGTCGGTGTATCAGGACAATGTCTCCGCTTCATATCGTCATGATGTGATGAAGCGGGTGAACCGGCAGCTTGTGGATGAGCTGGTGGAGCCATCAGAAAAGGACCTTGGGGAGCCGTTGCCTTCTCGGGACGACCCCGGTGAGGGCAGGGAGTTGGACGGGCTCCAGTCGCTCGTCAAGGATCTGGAGCAGATGGATTTGGATACACGCACAGCGGTACTTCTCAACTTAGAGGAGCAGAAGCGTAGTCGAGTATTGGCATCGTTCTCCAAGGAGACGCAGATACAGACGATGACCAGTCTGTTCGAAAAGGAGGCATGATTATTGCCGTGGCGCGGATTTAGGGCCTATGAAAAATATGGGCGGATAATCCGAGCATTGTGAACGGGTAAGAGGCTGATGTCTCAAGATTCGTTTTGCCTCAAACCCTTTTATTCCAATAATGGCGAGAATAACGCTATTGGCTGAATCAACGCTGACAATTGAATAATTGCGATAAAGTACTGACTAAGTCCTTGAGCGGTGGCCAATTATTTGGAAATTGTGATGGGATAGCAAGAACCTGCTGAAGATAGGCGGTTGACACTTTGATGAAGTGTCCTCTGGCCGCTTCATCTTTATGCAGGAGGAATTCATGCATGATTATATAGGAGTGGTTGAGCCGCTTTCCGTGACTGTAGCACAAGCGGCTGAGCTCTTGGGCTTCAAAGACACCAAGAGTGTTTACCGTCTTATCCGTGAAGGGTATATTCGTGCCCGGAAATCCGGTCGCATTTATCTGGTCTCCTATGCGAGCCTTAAGAGCTACGTGGAGGGCAGATGATCATGACCAATCATGCCGACAAGCTCATCCCTGAAGATGAGAATGACGCCATGTCCAACGCAGCGGAGATTCGCGTGAAGGATGAGGAGTATGGCTCCTCTCATGGTCCTGATGGTTCTGTGCTGCCGGCTTTCTCTGGAGTTGCTTCCGGCGAAGTTGAATCCGGCCTGAATGATGGTGACGAAATGTCTGCTGCAACATCAGAGACAGTTGACGTCTCGTCCTTAGAGGGGCCATCGTCGATTCAAGTTGATGACGGTTCGAACAACCTCCGTCTGGATGCCGTGACCGAGAAAAGATTCTGGGATGCCCGAACATGGCTTCGACATGTCCATGATTATGCTCGTGCCATTCGAGTAAGTCCGGAAGGTCTTCTTGGAGCGGTACTTGTCAGGGTCAGCTCGATGATTCGCCCTTCCGTGGTGTTGAAGGTCACGGATTATGACAATCCTATGAGCCTGAACCTGAACGTGGCACTTGTGGGAGCTCCGGGAACAGGCAAAGGCAAACTGGTGAGTGCAGCTCGAAACCTCATTCCGCTTCCCTTGGGAAACCCGATGCTGGAACTAAAGCCGAAGACCGGTGAAAGCATCGTGTCCAAGTTCGTGTCGATGGTTCAAGACAAGGACGATAAGGGGAAGCCGATACCTAGACAATATCATCCGGAAATCCGTACTGATCGAGTGGAGCTGGTGCAGACTGAGGTCAATGCCCTAGGCGCTTCGTTCAAGACGGATGGCTCGACCATGCTGACGACCTTGCTTCAGGCATTCAGCAACGAGTACATCGGTGCTGAGACGAGAGCTAAGTCAAGCTCGGTTGTGTTGCCGCCCTACTCATACAGGCTGAGTTCCATTCTTGGTGTTCAGCCATCGGAGTCTCATGTCATATTCGACAATTCCAGTGTGGGCTTTGCCAGCCGATTCATCTTTGTGAACGCGATCGATACTGCTGCACCGGTTCAGCGTCCGCTGATGCCGAAAGATCAGTGGACGTGTGATTTGACCAGATTTGACAGCGTAGGCCTCTTTGCTGGTCTTCTTGACCTGCTGCAGGTAGGAGACAGGGAATCGCTTATCGATCCTGATAAGCAGTACCCCCTCATGGAGATGACGTTCCCCTCCAGTGCCAAGAAGCAGGCTGACCGTATGCAGCTGGAAGGGGTGCATGGGAGGATTCATGAGCTTGATGCTCATCGACTTGAGCTTCAGGCCAAAGTGGCGGCACTCTTCTGCATCTTGGATTCACGCGATTTGAAGCGGAAGTGCAATGTCACGGCAAAGGATTGGACTCTTGCGGGAACATTCATGCTGATGTCCGACCGTGCGCGTGATTTCTGTCTGGAAGAAAGTGACCGATTGGAACAGGAACGTCGTGTCAAGAAGATTCGCGATGGACAGCTTGCCAAAAAGGCCGCTGACGTAGATATGAGTGAGCTTCACTTGCTGGAAACGGAAGACAAGGTCATTCATCGTCTTAAGAATCGTCAAAAGGGATTATCTGGAATGGCCATCTCTCGAGGGGTAAATGACAAATGGAGGAAAGGCGTGTACGCGGCTATTGAGCGACTGCATGCAGATCGAAGGTTGGAGTTGGTGGAGCAAGGTGACAGCATCGCCAAGTCGGTCTGGAGACTGTCCTCAGAAGAATAAATCCTGACATATACCCGTATACCTTGTATACTCGCCTCACGGTTGAGATGAATCGTCATTCTGTCTCAGACATATATTGATGAGATAGAGGGGCAAGTATACAAAGTATACGGGTATACAGATGCTTCTACTTTGTCACGCATCAACAAAATGTTGCGAGCCGGTCGAGTCTTATCTCGCGTGAGTTCTTAAATTAGTTGATTCGACTTGAGGAACGCCAAGGATGCCGAGGACCGTGGTCTCGACTGAACCATGCGCCATATTCCTCAGATATACCGTGAAACGGTATCGAGTCTATGGTGCACGGAGAACAACGGTGTCATACGTGTTATTGATTAACGGGCATGCAAATCAGGCCAAGGCTCAGGTAACAGTTCATCCAGAGTGACGTTAAGAACTTGGGCGATGGCCATGATGTTCCTCAGGCTGGGGTTTGCTGGTGTTCCCGGCATGGATTCGCCCTTCTCGAATTTCTGGTAGGTGTATCGGCTGAGACCGGCTTCGTAGGCAACGTGTTCCTGCGAGAAATTATGGGCCACTCGTAGCCGCTGCATATTAAGGCCCAGTTCCTGTGCATATTGGTTCCATGAACCTGTGGGTGTATTGCGCGGCATGCGCCACAAGATAGGGCCAGACGGTTTTGTATATGGCCTCCTATATATGGCAATATAAGGGTGAAAGGGATTGGGTGAGAACCATGTACTGCCGATTCTGTGGGGCAAAGCTGCCAGAAGATGCTGCATTCTGCGTGAAGTGCGGGAGAAATCTCTCAATGACGGAAGCTGCTCTTCAAATGACGATTGGCATGCGTTCATCAGAAGAGGATTCAGCTCTCATGTCAACGGTTGAAACGGAAGCTTCTAACGGGCGGAATGCAGCTGATGGGAATGTCGCTGAAGCAGACGCTACCGCTCCCAACGTGGCAGCGACGGTTCGAGAGACTATCCCCGTCGAACCGGATGGGTCCCATTCGGTCGGCAGTAGTACTCCATACGAGTCCGGAGCTGACTTCGATAACGACGGTTTCCTTCCTCTCAGCAAGGCTGAAACGACTGTAATCGGACTGTCGGAAGATGATTCACGTCTACTTTTGGAGACGCTTCGTCAGGCATGGAGCATGCAATCATCGCTGCAAGAGAGCATCACAAATGCTGAACGGAATGGGCTTTTACGTCAGAAAGACCAGAAGAAAACTGTCATTGCAGCGATTATCGCACCTGTTGCCCTTGTCGTAGGGCTTCTCGTGATTTTCGTCGGGTTTAGGTATGGGGGGAGCGACGGGCATCTGATTGTTTCCGCTATATGCGAGATTGTGGCTCTATCGGCAATGGTATATGGTCTTATTTCTCTGACAAGGATACACCGTATTGATCGTGCAGCTGAAACAGGGGAATCCTATATTGATTACTGCAAAAACAAGGATTTGCAGATTAGTGAAATAATTGCTCCATTGGAAACAATAATTCCGAAAGATCTGAGAACTAACGCATTTGCCGATTCGGTATTGCGCGATATTAAACAGCAAAAAATGGATTTCAACTCCGCTTTCCGTTCCCACTGCGATTTACGTGTGATATCACATGATCCTGATGTGGGACATGCAGAAATTGTCGGAGCGTATTCTAAACTATCGAAAATAAGTGACAATAAGTACAATATTGAAAATAATACGCATGATTCGGGTGCAATCGTATTTATTCGAATTCCACTGCTTACGCCCCTGATTGGTGTTGCTCTTGCTGTTGTCCTTTGTGTTACTGGAGTAAGTAACACGAAAGTGTATTTAGGTGGTCATGATGAATACCCGTCATATGTTATACAAAATGTTTTGACTAGAACATATCGTGATTGCAGTAAATATGCAAAGTATTATCCTGCTAGTTCAATCATGGTAGCCAATTCTACCCTGGTATATAACGCGCCGCGTCAATTTATTCTAGCGATGTTTACGGTACCTTCTGATTACTCTGATAATGCGGAAAAGAATGGAGAACTTGCCGCATGTCTGTATAAAGAGCTTGATGGTTCGGCGTCTATTGATTCGGACGCGGCGCTTGACTTCTTTAATAGATTTGCGCTTGCTGATGTGAAGCTTCGTTCTGATGGGTTGAATATCAGTAATAAACGAGGACGTTCCTGTTATATATCCGATAAGAAAGTAACGATTGCTGGATATAGTATGGGCTTGGCTGGTTCTTTGTTTATAACTATTGGATTGGGGACAAGAACTCTAAATCCTGATTTGGAGAGTGGCGAGGATATTAATGACAAATTGCGAATTGGAAGTCTTTCGGAATTAGACAAAGGACTTCCTTCGTTAAACACCATCGCAGACAATAAACAAAACGACGATAAACAATCGTCGGAACAGTCTGATAACGGTCAAAATGATACTGGAGTTAATAATGGGGATCAAGGAACTTCTTCCTCCGTGTCTGTCGATTCCGACTTTACTGACTTGTGGAATTCAGTTGTTGAGGGTCAAGATATGACTAAGCTGACTGGGACATATTGCCGGAATGATGGCAATTGTGTCAGTCTTAACGCCAATCCGAGCTATTCGCCGAGTTCATATGGTGAGAGTTTCCCGGGTGTGCTTTCCTTTGTCTCGGGGTCTTCTAATCCGCTTCCCAATGGTGATGCTCAATCGGATTTAGGATTCCAGTATCAGTCAGATCCTGGTCTTCCGTCAACAAAGATGCCTATTCAGATGATGGCTGGCTGTCAAGCATCAGCGGGGTGTTCAGAAGGATCGACGGTATCGGTGTATTACGTGATGTCCGGAACTGGTCTGGAGTTTTTCAATGGCGCTTCTGTCGGAGTCGATTCAACTAATCCTCCAGACTCTTCTCGTGACTTTCTCATAATTGGTCTTTCCAGTGGTGGCGTTGTATCTGATGACTCCGTTTACTATCGAAAAGGATGAGTATGTTCTGCCATAAGTGTGTAAATCAAATTCCGAACGATTCTGATTTGCCGACGTTGTCTGATTGTTCACCAGATGGCGGAGGAGCAACCCAAGAAGAGGACTCCTCTTCGTCAACCCAAAATGATTCATCATCTGAAAGTGGAGACGGAACGACCTCTAATGTCACTCCGGCTGATGGTGGTTTTAATGATTTGTGGAACTTGTTGTTGGTGGCATGAACATGACCAAGTTGGTTGGAACGTATTGCCGTAATGATGGCACGTGTATCAGTCTTAATACCAATCCAAGCTATGTAACGGATTCTCCCGAGACGGGGACTCCGGGTTCGCTATCTTTTATTTCCGGAAACATGAGCCCGCTTCCTGACGGGAACAATCAGTCGGAGCTGGGATTTCCGTATCAAAGCTATGAATCGGCCAGTGTTGTTCCGTCAGTCAAGACTCCTATTTCCATGCTGGCCGGCTGTCAAAGCACTGCGGGGTGCGCGACTGAACAGTCCGCAGTGTACTTCGTCATGGCCGGGACTGGTCTGGATTTCTTCCAGCAGGAATATGTCAGTATTCCAACGGATTCCAGTAATCCCCCTGACTCGTCTCGCGATTATCTGGCCATCGCAGATAGGAACGGCCTGACAATCTCCAACGATACCGTTTACTACAGGGAGTGATGAGCATGTTCTGTCATAAATGTGGCGCTCGTATGCCGGAGGATTCGGTCTTCTGCCCGAAGTGTGGCATACCCGTTCCCGGATTGAATGATTCTGCTGTTCCTCCAGCTGGAGCGCAGACGACGCCCTCAACGGTTCCTCCTGCCGTTCAGGCCGGTCGCATGCCTCAGCCTCAGGCGATGCAGCAGACTCACTATGGGCCGAACCCGACAGCACCTATGTACCTACCTCCAATCCAGTCTTATGAGACTTCGTCAGGGACTTCTCCGTCTGATGACTCCAGCTCCAATCCCCATTGGTGGGGCAACGGCGGCGATAATCCTCAGCGGAAGACTAAGAAAACTGATTTTTCGTTGTCCTCCCGTACTGCTACGAAAAGTCCGCATAGAAAGCGCAATGCCGTTATTGATGCTATATTTGTTGCTGCTGCAATCGCCGCCATTGTCGCTGTTGCCTTTTTCATCGACCCCTATCACCAGAGCTCCAATGACTCGCCTCATACCTCTGAATCCGATTCTTCTGACACCGGCACGCAATCGAACGACGATACTGGAGATTCCTCGACGACGGGTGATGGATCCGTTATCGATTCCATCCTCAATGAATGCCCAAGTGCTGATGAGACTACCAGCCTGACATCGTCCAGCGGTTTCAATCCTTCATCCATTGACGGACAGAGCTATGCGTTGCTTTCATTCCATAATGACAACAACGCCTCGGCGGGATTGGGCCCGGTACTGACTTGCGTCGCCCGCGAGACTGGCACCACTTCTAACGCGGGAGGTGCCATTAACGACACACTCAAGTTGTATATGGACCTTTTCAATATCGGCATGAAGAATCCGAATGTTACGAATCCGAATGATATGCCGGCTTATTCCGTCGGTGATGGATCCGTATCGGCTAGATGCTCGCTTAACATGCAGTCTATGTGGACCGTATGTGCCCTTACTAGTTCTGGGTCAGACGATTCCAGCTCCTCTGATGAATAGAGCGATAACTCATCGTCCAATGTTGATCATGGAACACCGGATGATGCCGTAGGATATGAGAAATACAAGGATTACAACTGTTCTGCTGGTAACTCCAGCAAGCTTATACCATGCAGTGAGATTTATGCAGATATGGGAAACGGGATGAACTATCTACCCTTTGGAAGAGAAAACAATCCCGATCCTTCTACTTCCTTCGGCTACATTCCGGTTGATGAGAATGGGAATGGTGTCATTGATGGTAATGAATAGGATGCTGTGCTGATTCGTGTGTACTGGTACATTGAATTATGACGCCGTAACATGCGGCGTCCCCGTTGATATGACGGGCCATTATCGGCGCAAGCCGATAAGAAAAGGCCCGACGCTTGGAACATCGGGCCTTAACTGGTTATCGGCTTGCGCCCTTAACCAAAGGTTGCAAGATGAATCATATCACGATGCACGGCACTCTGACCGTGAACGGACGTATCGTGATCGTCCATGTGGGCGATAGCGAGGCAACGGCCACGGTTGATGGTACGCACTTTAACGTGCGTAGCCTCTGGCAACTCTACCAGTTGCTGAGACTGCTCGTGTAGCGGTCATTAAGGCGCGGTTCTCGTTATCGAGGGCTGCGCCGGCAACCTGAAGCTTTGATGTTATTGGCGAGTGGCTCTCGCCCTGACGATGAGAGACTGTCTACTGGATTCAGAGCCTTAAGAGCCTCTAATAAGCCATTAGAAACGGGGCGAAATGCGGGGCGGATGGATTTTATGCAATCGTATTTTCCTAGCATTTCCAGTACATAAGAGGCTATTTAGGTTAGTTACTCGCCTTATCCGCAAACAGGTCCCGGAATCGTTGAAATTCCGGGACTTTTTTCGTTTTGTGCATCCTGTTGGCGCCTTTGGGGGCGGCTCTTTGAGGGTCGTGTGTTGGGATTCGTGCTTTCGAGCTACCAAGATCCGAACTTCCGAACTGTGATAATCCGGTTCAAGCTGGGAGTGTGATTTTCGGCAGTGCCAACAGGGCTGGGATGGCGACGATATGTCTGCTGATATTTTCGATGGTTTCTGTTGCTTTGGCATGTCTGATTGCGGGAATTGATTCCTTGTTGTACCATCGGGATATCAAGAAATACAATGTTGTACCAAATAAGTAGTTGAACGGGCCTATGAAGGTTGTAGGTACTGAAGTTTGCCCATTTGAGACAACGTTGTATCGACCTTCATGTGAGCAAAGGAGAGCACATGTCAGAGCAATCGTCCACTCCAGCTAATGAAACTTCCCGCCTGATTGTCGACGATGACTTCGAGGTCGCGCCGGTGAACGACCGACTGTTCGGATCGTTCGTGGAACATCTGGGTCGTTGCGTCTATGACGGTATTTATGAACCCGGTCATCCCGAGGCGGACGAGGACGGCTTCCGCAAGGACGTCATCGAGCTGGTCCGTGAGCTCGGTGCCACCACCATCCGTTACCCCGGCGGCAACTTCGTCTCCGGCTACCGCTGGGAGGATGGCGTGGGTCCCAAGGAGGACCGCCCGCGTCGCCTGGATCTGGCATGGCATTCCACCGAGACCAACCAGTTCGGCCTGCACGAGATGGCCAAGTGGCTGGACAAGGTCGGCGGCAACGAACTCATGGAAGCCGTGAACCTGGGCACCCGCGGTCTGGAAGAGGCGCTGGACCTGCTCGAATACGCCAACATCCCCGGCGGTACCAAGCTCTCCGAGGAGCGTCGCGCCAACGGTGCGGATCAGCCGTTCGGCATCACAATGTGGTGTCTGGGCAACGAGATGGACGGCCCATGGCAGACCGGCCACAAGAACGCCGAGGACTACGGCACGCTCGCCGCTTCGGTGGCCGCCGGCATGCGCATGATCGATTCGAGCGTCGAACTGGTGGTGTGCGGTTCGTCCAGCCATTCCATGGACACGTTCGGCAAGTGGGAGGAGACCGTTCTCGAAAAAACCTATGAGAACGTCAACTTCGTCTCCTGCCACGCCTACTACCATCCCGAATTCCAGGCCGACGGCACCCGCGACATGAAGAGTTTCATGGCCTCCGGTGTGGATATGGACGGCTTCATCAAGGATGTGGCCGCCGCCATCGACGCCACCAAGGCTCGGCTCAAGAGCAAGCACGACGTGTTCATCTCGTTCGATGAATGGAACGTCTGGTACATCGACGAGGAGCCGAGCAGGAACCCGGAAGGCATCGGCAACTGGCCCGTCGCCCCGCGTCTGCTGGAGGACGTCTACTCCGCCGCCGACGCCGTGGTGTTCGGCGATCTCATGATCACGCTGCTCAAGAACGCCGACCGCGTGCATGCCGCGAGCCTGGCCCAGCTGGTCAACGTCATCGCCCCGATCATGACCGAGCCCGGTGGCCCCGCCTGGCGTCAGACCACGTTCTACCCGTTCGCGCTGACTGCCAAGTATGCCAAGGGTGGCACGGTCCTGGAGCCGAAGCTCGCCACCGGCACCTATGAGACCGCCAAGTACGGCGAGGTGCCGACCGTCAACTCGGTGGCCGTGCGTGGCGCGGATGGTTCCGTGACCGTGTTTGTGACCAACCGCTCGCTGGGGAAGACCAACGACTTCGAAATCCACCTGCCAGAAGGCGGCGGCACTGCGATTGACGCCCAGACCCTGCACGAGGACGACCTCTTCGCCAAGAACACACTTGACGACCAGAATCGCGTGACCCTGCACGCCAACGACACCGCCGTCCTTGACCCCGAAACCGGCACTGTCCGCGTGACCCTGCCCCCGGTCTCCTGGACCGCCGTGCATGTGAAGTGATATGCGAAAAACCGCTGGATTATCGGTCCGCAACACGGGCCGATAATCCAGCGGTTCTTCACCAATAACCAAACAAAGAATAAGGAGAGAACAATGAAGTCCTTCCGAACGATCATGGCGGCAAGCCTTGCGGCAACGACGATGTTGTCGCTGGCGGCATGCGGATCCAACACCTCATCGAATGAGGGAACCGCCGACAATCCGGTCACCATCAATGTTTGGGCCTGGGAGCCGACGCTGACTCCCGTCGCCAAGGCCTTCGAAAAGAAATACCCCAATATCAAGGTGAAAATCACCAATGCCGGTACCGCGCAGAAGCAGTACACGGCCATCAACAATGCGTTGCAGGCGGGCAAGGGTGCCCCCGACGTGGCTCAGATCGAGTATTTCGCCGTGCCGCAATTCGTCCTGCAGAATTCGTTGAAGGACCTCAGCGAGTTCGGCGCCGACAAGTTCGACGGCTACTACACTCCCGGTCCGTGGGCTTCGGTGACCTATGGCGGGGGAGTACACGCGCTTCCAATCGATTCCGGTCCCGACGCAATGTTCTATAACAAGGAGACATTCGACAAGGCCGGCATCATCGAAGCGCCGAAAACCTGGGACGAATTCTATGAAGCGGCAAAGAAGCTCCGTGCCATCGGCGCGTACATCACCTGCGAACCAGCGAACATCGCCGTGACCGAAGCGTGGATCTGGGCGGCCGGAGGCAGGACCGTCACCGCCGACGGCGAAAACATCACCATCAACTACGCCAACGATCCCATTGCCCAGCAGTACTATGCCTTCATGCAGAAGCTGATCGATGAGGACCTCATCGACACCAAGCTGAGCATGTGGTCCGAGGAATGGTACAAGGCGCTGGAAGACGGCTCGTTGGCGACCATCACCACCGGTGCATGGATGGCGGCCATGCTGAAGGACGGCGTGACGACCGGCGAAGGCAAGTGGCGCGTCGCCGGGCTTCCGCAGATCGACGCCAATACTGATGGCAACGGTGAGGACGGCGGCTCATCCTTGGCGGTTCTCGAGGGAAGCGACAAGGCATCGGCGGCCTACAAGTTCGTGGAGTTCGCGGCACATGACCGCGAAGGTGTCAAGATTCGCATTGATAAGGGACAGTTCCCCGCGGATACCGAAACCATGTCCGATGAACAGTTCCTCACCAAAACCGATCCGTACTTCGGTGACCAGAAGTACCAGGACGTGCTGGTCGAAGGCGCCAAGAAGGTCGGAACACAGTGGCAGTTCCTACCTTACGAGGTTGATGCGCGAACCCGCTTTGGCGACTACATTGGTAAGGCGAGTTCCGGTGAGATCACCTACCAGCAGGGTATCGAGCAATGGCAGGAATCCCTGATTCAATACGGCAATGGTCAGGGATTCAAGGTTACGACGGGTCAGTGAGCAGCTGATTTTCGCCAACACCATGGAATGATGATTCGTGGATACGACTGGGCAAGTACGTGATTGTATCCACGAATCACCATGAATATTCAAAGGGCATCCGGTGCGGGCCGGATGAATGAAGGACAATGCGGGAACGGAGAATGATGGGCAACCGCGTAACGATCAAGGATGTGGCTCGCGAGGCCGATGTCTCCATCAAAACCGTGTCCAATGTGATTAACGGTACCGGCCGTATGCGGCCTGACACCCGCGAACGGGTCGAAAACGCCATGCGCAAGCTCGGGTACACGGTCAACCTGTCCGCCCGCGCCATCCGCTCCGGTGGCACCAGACTCATCGGCCTTAACATTTTCGACTTCTCCCAGCCGTTCGCCTCCTACCTGACCGACAAGGTCATCGAGTTCGCCAAAGCCCGGCAGTACGGCGTGATCATCAACACCTACGGCTCCGACGGCATGGGACTCGCGGACAACATCGAGGAGACCTACCGGCTCGGCGCGGACGGGTGGATCTTCTTCAGTGAGCGTGCGCTCGCCGACGAGGGTGCGGTATTGCAGCAGCCGTATCCGGTAGTGCTCGCCGGCGACTACCTTACCTACGGCAAAAGCGATCTGGTCACTATGCCCAATGTGGAAGCCGTCAAGCAGGCGGTCGGCCGGCTCCTGGACTCCGGGACCAAGGCCATCGCATTGCTGGGCGCACCGCCCGGCATGGAGGACTGGGAAACCATCAAGCAACAGCGCGAAGGCACGCAGGCGTTGCGTACTCAGGGGTATGTGCAGGCGTTTCTGGAGCGCGGGCTTGAAGTCGATTGGCGATACGTGATTCCGGTGCATCGCTGGAACCAGCACGGCGGCGTGCAGGCTACGGCCGCGATGCTGGATTCGCTGCCATGCCCGGAAGCCGTGGTGTGCCTCAACGACGCCATGGCGCTCGGTGCCGTGCACGAACTACAGCGGCGGGGACTGCGCATCCCCACTGACGTGCAGCTCGTCGGCTTCGATAACGTGCCGGAAGCCGAATACTCGGTGCCGGCCCTGACCACCATCGACCCGCATGTGGACGACTACGCCAAGCACGCCGTGGACATGCTCATCGACCGCATCGAAGGCTACGCTGGCCCCGCCCGCACCTACACCACCGATTTCACCCTGGTGGAGCGCGCCTCCACGCGGCTTGTCCAATGAACTTGCGGTGGTGAATATGAGAGAATAGGTCCCTGCGCATGACAGGCTGCACAGGGACATCCGGCTACTTCCTCTGGCTCCTCCAATCCGTGATCAGACCATACAGAATGGTCACGCTAAGCAGTATCGCAAGCCATGTTCTGTCTACATAGGGTGCGAATACCACCATGGCTATCACCGCGATGAGTGGATTATGCCCGGAATTACCGGGATCTGACTGAGATTTCATGACAATCTCTTCTGTGAAATGGCAGTCGGGCCGGCTGACCCGGCCGATCGCTCATCCGCTTGGCACCTCCGGTTCAATGAAGAGCAAAGCGTATGTGCGGTAGAACTATTGTGGCAGAGGAGATCTCTATATGCCCGAGGCTTAATCAGTAATGGTGCGTATACTGAAAGTGTCGATGAAAGAATCGGTTCAACTTCGGGGTTCTTTTTTTAGGTGGCCACTTGAAGCTTCGGCTCCGATGGGTTCTGATTCGGCATTGGGCGTATGACTCGCCTTGTGAAATGGTGGGAGGCCGTCGGCTGTGCAAAGTCGGCGGCCTCCTGTTATTCAAGTTCACTCAAACAACGCGCCATCGGTGGCGGGGTAGCCGAGTTGGATAGCGGTGTAGGCGTGCTTGGCGGCCAAGGCGGCGAGAATCGAAAGCGTGGTGTCGTCGAACTGCGCGTCGGCATCGGTGACGGCCTTGATTTCGGCGCGGGCGCAATCCATTTCGATGGCGGCGGCCGTGGGCACGTCCAGTCCGCTGGCCTTGTCGGCGATGGTGATGGGATTGGCCAGCAGCTGGCTGATGTCGTAGACCTTCTGCCGCGGATCGGCGTGCGTTCCGGCGTTGCTGTTGCCGGATGCCGAGCCAGTACCGGACGAATCGGAACCGTCCGCATCGCCTGCCGCGGAATCGCCGGACGAACCGGACCCATCGGCACCGGATGAACTGGATGAGCCGGACGAATCGGAGCCGGCATCACCCCAGCTGCCGTCCGCCAGCGACACCAACTGCTGCCCGGCGGTCTTGTGCATGTCGCTCAGCGCCAGCGTCGCCCCCTCGGTCTGGCCACGGGAGGCCAGCACCTCCAGTGCGAATCCCGCGCGATCCTCGGCCACGGCCATCGCGTCCAGCACATCGGCTCCGGCGACCGCGGAAGTCACGCCATCCAGACGGGCCGGCGTCACGGCAGGCTCGGCGCCGCCCAGCCGGTCGGCCAACGAAGCGAGTTCGGCCTTGGTCTGCGCGTCACGTAGCACGCCCTCACCGAAACGTCCCGGACAGTACGTGGCCACGTCGATCCACCGCAGCGGAATCGACTGACCGGACACGAAACGCACCATCATCGGCGAGCCCGAAGCCCAATCGGCGTCGTTGACCAGCGTCAACGCCTGTTCGCACGGGCTCAGCGCACGTTCCGCCTCGGCGCGGCCGGCCAGACGCGGCGCCGAACACGCCGCCAGCGAGCACAGCATCGCCCCGGCGCACGCCACAACCAGCGCGCGTCGGCCGAGAACGAACAAGGGGGAGCGTGTCTGCATGGAAACCTACACTAATAGCTAACTGTGACCACTCAAGGCCATGCGCCACATAACTTCATAGGAGGTACGGATCGATGGAACTGGACCTGACAGGAATGCACAAGCTTGCCGCTGAGCAAGGAATCGACCCCGGAACCCTGGATGAGGCGTTGGCCGAGGCCCTTCGTCTCGCTTATCTCAAGACCCCGCACGCCGCCAAGCATGCCCGCGTGGAGCTGGACGAGCGCGCCGGCAGCTTCACCGTGTGGGCCGCCGATGAGATTCCGGTCGAACCCACCGAAGACGATCCGCACCCCGCCCCCAAGCTGGGCGAGGAGTACGACGACACCCCGCACGACTTCGGCCGTCTCGCCGCAGCCACCGCGCGTCAGGTCATCACCCAGCTGTTCCGCAAGGCCGAGGACGACAAGGTCTTCGGCGCCTTCTCCGGCCAGAAGGGCAAGCTCGTCACTGGCATCATCCAGCAGGACGCCTCCGATCCGGCCAACGTGCATGTTGCCATGGGCGACGTCGAGGCCATCCTGCCGCGTCGTGAGCAGGTGCCGGGCGAGCGTTACCGCCACGGTGAGCGCATCCGCGTGTACGTGGTGAACGTGGCCCGCGGCGTGCGTGGCCCGGAGATTGTGGTCTCCCGCTCCCATCCGGAGCTGGTGCGTCGTCTGTTCGAGCGCGAGGTGCCGGAGCTGGTCTCCGGTGCCGTGTCCATCATGGCCATCGCCCGCGAGGCCGGTGCCCGCACCAAGATCGCCGTCAAGGCCAACACCGAGGGCGTCAACCCGAAGGGCGCGCTGATCGGCCCCGGCGGCGCCCGCGTGCGCGCCGTCATGGAGAACCTCGGCCCGGAGAAGATCGACATCGTTGACTACTCCGAGGATCCGGCCAAGTTCGTGGCCGCCGCGCTCTCCCCGGCCGTGGCCACCGGCGTGCAGGTGATCAGCGAGAAGAACAAGACCGCCATCGCCTTCATCCACGACGACCAGCTGTCGCTGGCCATCGGCAAGGAGGGGCAGAACGCTCGTCTGGCCGCCAAGCTCACTGGATGGAAGATCGGCATCGAATCCGCCGAGGCCCACGCCAAGAAGGTGGCCGCCGAGAAGGCAGCGGAACAGGCCGCCCAGGCCGCGCAGCCGGATCCGGCGCAGGCCGAGTAACCGGGCAACCGGAAGAAGGCGTTTCCCGCGGGCCGTACCCATATGGCGCGGCTCGCGGTTTTCGCATGCCTATCCAGCGTTATGAGTATGCTTGATTGGCGTATGTGGGCGGGCGCAGTGCGCGCAAATTCGCCTGCACAGAGACGAGGTAACACGAACATGGTCGCACGATGAGACAGGGCAAGCTTGCCGTCATCACCAACTGACCACGCCCATGCCGCGTGGTCGCAGATAGGAGTAATTAGTGGCGAAACCGCGCGTATACGAATTGGCCAAGGACTTGCATGTCGACAGCAAGACCGTCCTTGAGAAGCTGAAGGACATGGGGGAGTTCGTCAAGTCCGCTTCCTCTACGATCGAACCTCCTGTGGCACGCCGCCTGAAGGCCGCGTTTGCCAAGGAGAACAACAAGGGTGATCAGAAGCCTGCCGCTTCCGCCCGTCCCCAGAACACCGCGAAGCCTGCCGCCGCCAAGCCGGCACAGCACAAGCCGGCTCCGGCACCCGCCGCCCCGGCCGCTTCCGCATCTCCCGCTCATGCGACCCCGGCCACTCCGCACGCTACTCCGGCTCCACACGCCCCGACCCCGGGTCCGGCCCGTCGTGCCACCCCGGGCACGTCCGCGCCGCGTCCGCAGGGCGGTCGTCCGGGCGCTCCGATGCCGGGCCGTCATCAGCAGCATGAGAATCGCGACAACCGTGAGGGCCGCGAGAACGGTCGTCAGGGCCGTCCGGGCCAGGGTCGTCCGAACGGCGGCCAGCCGGGCCAGCACCAGAACGGCCGCAACGGCAACATGCCGACCCCGCGTCCGGGTGCCAGCCACAACAACGGCCAGCAGGGCGGCAACGCCGGCAACGGCAACAGCGCCGCTTCCAACGCGATTCCGCGTCCGCACACCCCGGGCCCGCGTCCGGGCAACAACCCGTTCTCCCGCAAGCAGGGCATGCACACCCCGACTCCGGGTGATATTCCGCGTCCGCACCCGATGGCGCGTCCGACCGCCGAGGGCGGCCGCAACGGTCGTCCGGGTCGTCCCGGCCAGGGTGCCGGTCAGGGCCGTGGCGGCTTCCGTAATGGTCGTCCGGGTCAGGGCGGCGGTGCGCCGCGTCCGGGCCAGTGGGGCCACAGCCGCCCGGGTCAGGGCGGCGCCGGTGCCCAGGGTGGTGCCCGCGGTGGATTCCGCGGCGGCCAGGGCGGCAACAACTTCCAGGGCGGCGGTGCGCCGTCCAACGGTCCCGCACGTGGCGGCGGCCGCGGTCGCGGCGGTGCCGCAGGCGCGTTCGGTCGTCAGGGCGGCAAGTCTTCCAAGGCCCGCAAGAACCGTCTGGCGAAGCGTCATGAGTACGAGGAGCTGAAAGCACCGACCATCGGCGGCGTCCGCATCCCGAACGGCAACGGCCAGACCATCCGTCTGCGTCAGGGCGCGTCCCTCGCCGACCTCGCCGAGAAGATCAACGTGAACCAGGCCGCACTGGTCACCGTGCTCTTCCACCTGGGCCAGATGGCCACCGCCACCCAGTCCCTGGACGAGGAGACCTTCCAGATCCTGGGCGAGGAGATCGGCTGGAACATCCAGCTTGTCTCCGCCGAGGAGGAGGACAAGGAGCTGCTCCAGCAGTTCGACATCAACCTCGATGAGGAAGAGCTGCAGGATGACGCGGACCTCAAGCCGCGTCCGCCGGTCGTCACCGTCATGGGCCACGTCGACCACGGTAAGACCCGACTGCTGGATACGATTCGTAAGACCAACGTCATCGCACGCGAGGCCGGCGGCATCACCCAGCGCATCGGTGCCTACCAGGTCACTGTCACGCTGGACGGTGAGAAGCGCAAGATCACGTTCCTCGATACCCCTGGCCACGAGGCGTTCACCGCCATGCGTGCCCGTGGTGCCGAGCTCACCGACGTCGCGATCCTCGTGGTCGCCGCGGACGACGGCGTGATGCCGCAGACCGTCGAGGCCATCAACCACGCGCAGGCCGCCAAGGTGCCGATCGTCGTGGCCGTCAACAAGATCGATGTGCCCGGCGCCAACCCGGAGAAGGTGCGCGGCCAGCTCACCGAGTTCGGCTTGGTGCCCGAGGAGTATGGTGGCGACACCATGTTCGTGGACATCTCCGCCAAGCAGAACATCAACGTGGACAAGCTCCTCGAAGCCGTGCTGCTCACGGCCGACGCCGAGCTCGACCTGCGTGCCAACCCCGATATGGACGCCCGTGGCGCCACCATCGAGGCCCGACTCGACAAGGGCCGCGGTGCCGTGGCCACCGTGCTCGTCCAGCAGGGCACCCTGCACGTGGGCGACGCCATCGTGGCCGGCACCTCGTACGGTCGCGTCCGCGCCATGCTTGACGAGAACGGCCAGACCATGGAGGCCGCCGGCCCGTCCACGCCTGTCCAGGTGCTGGGCCTGACCTCCGTGCCGACCGCAGGCGACCTCTTCCTGGTCGCCTCCGACGATCGCGCCGCCCGCCAGATCGCCGAGAAGCGCCAGGCCACCGAACGCGCCGCCCAGCTGGCGAAGCGCCGCAAGGTCGTGTCCCTGGAGGACTTCAAGAAGAAGTTCGCCGAGTCCGAGATCGACATGCTTAACATCGTCATCAAGGGCGATTCGTCCGGTTCCGTCGAGGCGCTGGAGGACTCCCTGATGAAGATCGAGGTGTCCGACGAGGTCGGCATCCAGGTCATCCACCGCGGCGTCGGCGCCATCACGCAGAACGACGTCAACCTCGCCACGGTCGACAAGGCCGTCATCATCGGCTTCAACGTGCGTCCGAACCGTCAGGTGGCGGATCTCGCCGAGCGTGAGGGCGTGGAGATCAAGTACTACTCGGTCATCTACAAGGCCATCGAGGACATCGAGGCCGCCCTCAAGGGCATGCTCAAGCCGGAATACGAGGAGGTCGTCACCTCCCACTCCGAAATCCGCGAGATCTTCCGTTCCTCCAAGTTCGGCAACATCGCCGGCGTCATGGTGCAGGACGGCGAGGTCAAGCGCGGTACGAAGTGCCGTATCCTGCGCAACGGCGTGGCCACGGTCAACGACCTGGAGATCTCCTCGCTGCGTCGCTTCAAGGACGATGTCCAGTCCGTCAAGGAAGGCTACGAGGCCGGTATCAACCTCGGCTCCTTCAACGACATCGCCCTCGGCGACATCATCGAGACCTTCGAGATGCGCGAGGTCGAGCGCAAGTAGTCCATCACGGTTCTCCTCTGAAGGAGAACCCGTCATCTTCGCTGGCTCCCCTCACCGAGGGGAGCTGTCCGCGAAGCGGGTCGAGGGGCGTCGCAAGTTCGCCGACGTACTCCCTGCAGTCTCACTCCGTCCGACAGCTCCTCTCAGTGAGGGGAGCTGATTTTTTGAAAGGAACCTCCTATGGCGGGAACCAACCCCCGCGCCGCGCGTATCGCGGCCCTGATCCAGCGCGTCGTCGCCTCCTCCATCGAGCGTGAGCTGCACGACAAGCGACTGACCAACATCACCGTCACCGAAGTGCGCGTGACCAACGATCTGCAGATCGCCAAGATCTACTGGACCCAGCTCGGCCACGAAGGCAAGGAATCCGGCGAACGCAAGCGAGCCCAGCAGGCCCTCGACCAGGCCAAGGGCCACCTGCGCACGCTCGTCGGCCGCAAGGCCGGCCTGCGCCTGACCCCGCAGCTCCAGTTCGTGTTCGACGAGGTGCCCGGCGAGGCCCACGAGATCGAGGACATCCTGGCTCTGGCCCGCAAACGCGACGAGGAACTGGCCAAGGCGCGCGCCACCGCCCAGTACGCCGGCGATGCCGACCCGTACAAGCACGACGACGAGCCCGCCGAGGACGACGACTTCGATGAGGACATCGATGGCGACGAGGACTTCGATTCCGAGGATGACGCCACCGACGAAGGACTGGGCGAGTAGGCTCGTCTCTTCCGCCCGTCCGTTAAGTCGGCGCGAAGACTACTGAGGGGCGGTCCGACGGAAGTCATGTCAATCGCGGTTTTACCAGAGCGAATACGTTCATCGAGGGGAATATCACATGGCACAGCCCGCACCTAGCGGCCTCATCATCATCGACAAACCGCAGGGCGTGACCAGCTTTGATGCGGTGGCGGCCGTGCGCGCCGCACTGCACATCAAGAAGGTCGGTCATGCCGGCACACTCGACCCGATGGCCACCGGCGCGCTGGTCATCGCGTTCGGCCATGCCACGCGACTGCTCAACGCCATCGTGGAGCATGACAAGACCTATGAGGCCACCATTCGCCTCGGTCTGGGCACAACCACCGATGACGCCGAAGGCGAGCTGATTGCCGTGCAAGGCGATGGCACCCATGCCATTACGGATGTGACTCAGGAGAAGATCCGTGCCGTCATCGCCGACCACTTCACCGGCGATATCGAGCAGGTGCCCAACACGTTCTCGGCCATCAAAATCAATGGCAAACGTGCCTACGACCTGGCCCGCGAAGGCAAGGATGTGGAGCTCAAGGCCCGGCCGGTGCATATCGGAGAATTCGCCGTGCTCGCCGTCCGACAAGGCTATGTGGCGGGGGAGCGGGCCGGCAAACCGTTACGGGAGGCTGTCGATTGGTTCGGAACCGGTGATTCGTCCGGGGTGACGACTTCGGCTGTTCCGGCTGCTTCGGGCGCTTTGAGCGCGTCGGCCATTCCGGTACTCGACGTGGACGTGCGTGTAAGCTGCTCGTCCGGTACGTACATCCGTGCGCTGGCCCGTGATTTGGGTGCCGAACTGGGCGTCGGCGGCCATCTGATCCGCCTTCGCCGCACGCGGGTCGGCCACTTCGCTCTGCCAGACGATACCAGTGGTCTCATCGGCGACGAGGCGATGGAGGCCACCCGCGACCACACGGTCACCGCCCACAGCGAATCCAAGACCTTCACCAACCGCGACGGCGAAACCATCACCCGCAACAAATGCGTATTGGACACCCCGGCGGAACTATCCGGTGAAGAGCGGCGCAACTGGCTGCTCGGACGCGCACTCACCATGGAGCAGGCCGCGCGCGGAGCCATGCCCGCGTTGGACATCACCCCGGAGGAAGCCACCGAACTGCGGTTCGGACGTCGTATCGAGAGGAAGATCGGCGAGCCGACCGTGGCCATCGTGCCGCAAACGCATGATGTGGTGGCCATTCTGGAGCGAGCGAACGCGCATCAGGCCAAGCCCGCCACCGTATTCCCCGCCGAGTAGACTGAACGCGGTTTGCTTTGCGTCGCATGCATGCATGCGTGTCGCAAGGTCGGGAAGCACGTGGTAGCTCTTCTAGGCTGAGATTGACATGTCCTTTCCCTGGCTCCCCTTGTCAGAGGAGCTGTCGGCGAAGCCGATTGAGGGGTAGTCCAAGGGGACGTGCACCAATCATGGTCTGACAAGATCGATGAGCCGAACCCAACAACACGGACATAACACGTACACAGCAAAGGACGGGACGCAACACGATGAACATCACGCATCTGACTCCGGACGCCCAGGGCGAAGTCGAATGGCCCTCGTTCGATAACGACAAGAAGGCCGTAGTAACCCTCGGCGCATTCGACGGCATGCATCTGGGTCATCAGGCCGTGATCAAGCGCGTGGTCGAACTCGCCCACCAGCACGATTCCTTCTCCGTGGTGATCCTGTTCGATCCGCGCCCCGCCTTCGTGCACGGCTGGGCCGCCAAGCATGACGGCCAGGAGCCCGACGAGGAGAACATCGACGCCGAAGCGCTCACCAGTGTGCAGGAACGACTGCGCCGCATCGAGGCTCTGGGCGTGGACCATGTGCTTGTGGTGCGTTACACGCTGGCCTTCGCGGCCAAGTCGTACATCTTCTTCCTGGGACGCCTCACCGGCAAGCTCGGCATGCGTACGCTGGTGCTCGGCCAGGACGCCGCCTTCGGCAAGAACCGCGAAGGTGACGTGCAGCACGTGGCCAACCTGGCCGCCGCCACCGGCGTCTTCGAACTGGACGTGGTGGATGACCGTGGTCCTGGCGAGGTGCGTATCCCGCGCGACTTCAAGCCGGAAATGCCCGCCGAATGGGGCGAACCCTCTGACCCGCTGGCGAACGCCACCAAGGCCGAACGCCGCGCTTGGAGCAAGAAGCACCAGGCCAAGGCCATGCGCGCCTGGAGCTCCACCAATGTGCGCTACCTGCTGGCCCACGGCCGTATCCAGGACGCCAACGCCATCCTTGGCGCGCCCCACGCCATTGAGGGCGAAGTGGTGCACGGCGAGGAACGTGGCCGTACCATCGGCTTCCCCACCGCCAATCTGGGCGGCGATATTGAGGGATACATTCCCGTGGATGGTGTCTACGCCGGCTGGCTTGTGGATGGGGACAACCGTTGGCCCGCCGCCATCTCCATCGGCACCAAGCCCACGTTCAGCGAGAAGACCGGTCTCCACGAGCGCGTAGTGGAGTCCTACTGCATCACCGACGATTGGATCGACCTCTACGGCCACAAGGTCCGCGTGGAATTCGCCGGCTTCCTGCGCCCGCAGGTCAAGTTCGACGGCCCCGACCAGCTTGTGGACGAACTCAAGCGCAACGTCGAGGAAACCAAGCGCATCACCGAGCCTGGTGAATAAAAGTAATGGCCCCTGATGAGGGAGATGAAGATCTCCTCATCAGGGGCCATTCCATAAGGCGCTGTTATATCGAGATTGACATGCCCCTTACTTTTGGCTCCCCTTGTCAGGGGAGCTGGCGGCGAAGCCGACTGAGGGGTAGTTCCATCGGATTCATGTCAATCCTGGCTCAACAGAGCCTTGGGCTAACAGAGCCTAATTCATTTGATGGTCTGAACCGTCAATGGCGGAAATGCGCGAAGAACTCGCGCGTCTGCGGATCGTCCGACTCATCCATCACCTCGCGCGGCGTGCCGTTCTCGGCGATGATGCCGTTGCGCATCAACACCACGCGGTCGGCCGCATCATGCGCGAAGCTCATCTCATGCGTCGCCATGAGAATCGTGGTGCCCTGGGACTTGAGTTCGGCCACCATGTTCAGCACCTCGCCCACGAGCATCGGGTCAAGCGCCGATGTGATCTCGTCGAGCAGCAGCAGTTCGGGATCGGTCATCAGCGCACGGGCGATGGCCACGCGCTGCTGCTGGCCGCCGGACAGCTGGTCCGGATAGGCCTTGGCCTTGGCCCGCATGCCGATACGGTCCAGCAGTTCCAACGCACGCGCCTCGGCGCGGTCCTTCGACCAATGATGCACTTTGATGGCGGCCAGCGTCACGTTCTTCAGCACCGACATGTGCGGGAACAGGTTGAACTGCTGGAACACCACGCCGATACGCGCGCGGATGCGGTCCTGGTTCGCGCGCGGATCGGTGATGTCCGTGGAACCGAGCCAGATCTGACCGTCATCGACCTGCTCAAGCAGGTTGACGCACTTCATCAGTGTGGACTTGCCGGAACCGGACGGGCCGAGCAGTGCCACCACCTCATGCTGCTTGACATCGAACGAGATGCCGCGCAGCACCTGCGTGGAACCGAAGGACTTGCGAACGTTGTCCAGTCGCAGCACCGGCTGTGTGTCGCCCTTCTGCGTAGTTGCCGGGGACTGCACGAGAGCGTCCTGCTGCATGTTCTGATCCGTGCTCATACCGTGCCTCCACTCAGTTCGCGCTTGCGCAGTCGCGCCGTATACCAGTCGTTCAGCAGGATGAACGGCACGCTCATCAGGATGAACAGCAGGCTCGCCACCACGTACGGCGTGAAGTTGTACGAGCTGGCCACCTCGATCTGGGCCGCACGCACCGCGTCCACCGCGCCCAGTACGGAGATGAGGCCCACGTCCTTCTGCATCGAGATGAAATCGTTCATCAGCGCGGGCGCCACCTTGCGCAGGGCCTGCGGAATGACGATCATGCGCGTCGTCTGACCGGCGGTCAGGCCCAGCGAACGTGCCGAGGCACGCTGCGAGGGGTGCACGTCGTTGAAGCCGGCGCGCAGCACCTCGGCCACATAGGCGCTGTAACCCATGATGACGGCGATCGTGCCGAGGATGGCCGGGTTGATGCGGCCGAACAGGCCCAGTCCCGGTATGCCGAAGCCGATGAGGTACAGCACGACGATCATCGGGATGCCGCGCATCACCGTGGTGTACAGCGCGGCCAACACCCGCAACGGGAACATCACCGGGTTCTTGCTGGTACGCACCAGGGCGATAAGCGTGGCGAAGATGGCGACACCGATTACGGCCACGACCAGCACCTGGAGGTTGAGCCAGAGGCCGTCGATGGTTTTGGGCAGGGACTTGACGAAGTATTCGGGGGAGAAGAAGGTCTGCTTGACGCGCGGCCAGCCGGGGGACATCTTCAATCCCGTGACGACGATGATGGCCAGCACGATGGTGCTGACCAGGCTGGTGACCACCGACTTGAGTTGTTGCTTGCGCCGATAGTCACGGCGGGAGAGTTCGATCTCGCTCACCGGCGGCGTGGATGATGCTCCGGCGGCGGAATCATGCGTGGATTGAGAATCGACCATATGTGGATTGTATTGCAGTGTCCGAACGGGTTTGAGATTGGTGTCGCGCAATGTGGAACGCGAGACGACGAACCCGCCGGCTGAGATGCTGAAATCTCCTCCGACGGGTTCGGATTGGTGCGGACGGGCCGTCATGCGGTCGTACGGCACCTGATTGGACTGGATTTGCCCGGCTGACCTTACTTAAGCTCGGTCAGATCGGTGGTGTACTCGGCCAGCCACTTGTCCTGCAGCTGCTTGAGCGTGCCGTCGGCGTTCAGATCGTCCACGGCCTTGGTGACGGCCGAAGTGAGCTTGGAATCCTT
This sequence comes from Bifidobacterium callitrichidarum, assembly GCF_003129905.1. GTDB lineage: Bacteria > Actinomycetota > Actinomycetes > Actinomycetales > Bifidobacteriaceae > Bifidobacterium > Bifidobacterium callitrichidarum. Next base: position 112,051 of record NZ_QFFM01000004.1, on the reverse strand, counting down.
CGGCAGCACGATGCCCAGGCCGTCCTTGTCCTCGGAGCCGGCGATACGGCCGAGCACTTCGGCGCCCTTGACCTGCTCGGACTGGACCATGTACACGCTTTCGACGGTGTTGGTCACCAGTGCGTCGATCTGTCCGGCATCGAGCGCCTGGGCGAGCGAGGCGTCGTCATTGAAGGTCTGGATGTCGTCCTTGATTTTGCTCTGGACGATCGTGTAGGCCTGCGTGCCGACCATCACGCCGATCACCGCGTCCTTGAGATCGGACAGCGACTTGGCGGAAGCGAACTTGCCGTTCTTCTTGACAACCACGGACTGCGTGTCCTTGTAGTAGCCGGAGGAGAAGTCGACGGCCTGCTTGCGCTCGTCGGTGATGCCGAACTGCTGGATGTTGAGATCCCAATCCTTGGCACCCGGGGCGATGGCGGAGTCGAACGTGGTGCGGATCCACTTCACGTTGTCCTTCTTGAAACCGAGCTTGTCGGCCACGGCGTAGGCCAAAGCTGCCTCGAAGCCCTCGCCGGACTCCGGCTTGTCGTTCATGACCCACGGCTCGTATGCCGGGTCGCCGGTGGCGATGGTGAGCGTGCCGGGGGTGACGGTCTGCTGCGTGATGTCGGAGCTGTCGCTGCCTCCGGCGTTGGCATCGGAGGAGTTGCTGGATGCACCGCAGGCTGCGGTGAACATGAGCGTCGCGGCGGTGAGACCGGCGGCGAACACGCGGGCGGCGGACTTGAATGACATGGGGTTGTTCTCCTTCTTTCTTGCTTCCTGTCCTAGTACAAGATAGTTATTCGGTGTATGCGACATGTTGCCGGCGCTATCGGTTTCCACGATGGCGGGTTATCGAGGATTCTGCGATTCGCATGTGCCCGGTGGAAACGGTCGGACGTCGTCGTCTCCTACTGCAGCGTGAACCCCGCGAAGGTGAAGCCGGGGGAGACCACGCAGGAGACCAATGCGTCACCGCGTCCGGGAACCGTGCGCTGCCAGACCCCGGCGGGAACGACCGCATGCCCGACGGGAGTGCCGTCCGGCGATTGGCCGTGTTCTTCGGTCCCGGATTCCTGTGCGATGCCGCCGCCAAGCACGATGGCCTGTCGTTCGTTCGGATCGTCGGCCGGCTGCTCGCCGTCGCCGCCGAGCTCCAGCGTGACGGTGGCGGGCCCGTGCCACAGCCAGATCTCATCGGCATCCACCTTGTGCCAGGCGCTGGCGTCACCCTCCGGCAGCAGGAAGTAGATCAGCGAAGCGAGCGGTCGTCCGCTGTCCGGTTCCGGCAGCGGCGACTGCCAGTCGCGCGTATACCAGCCGCCTTCGGGATGGGCCTCAAGTCCGAGACGCTGCACCACGGAACGCGCGTACGGGCTCATCTCTTCCAATGGGACACTCATGCATTGCTCCTTTCACTCACCATGCGCCGTTGTTGTAGACCACACGGCCCGAAATCACCGTTGCCCGGTTCGTGCCGGCACCGTTGCGAACCAGCTCCTCCAACGTGTCCTCGATGCCGCGCGGGGTGGCCACGTACACGGGTACGTCGAAGAAGGCGAGATCGGCCATTGCGCCGGCGTTGATCTGCCCGATACGGCCCGCGCCCACGTGCATGCCGAGTTCCTGGGCGCCGCCCAGCGTCATCATGCGAATCAAACGATGCGTCAGATCGTCCTTCATATACCCCTGTTCACGCGCCAGGTCGTACAGCATCGCCACATCGTCGAGGACGTCCAGACTGGGCGAGCTCGACAGCGAATCGGTGCCGACGGCCAGCAGATTGCCTTCCTCGAGGTATTCCCTGATCGGGGCATCCCGGCCGGTCACCGTGATGCGGTTCGACCGGGGGCACAAGGCGACGCCGACTCCGCGCTGGCGAAGGATACGCCGGTCTTCCGTATCCGCCCAGACGCCGTGCGCGATATGCACGTCGGGGCCAAGCGAGCCGAGCTGGTCGAGGAATTGGATGGCGGACGCGCCCTGGCCGGCTTCCCTGAGTTGCTGATAGCTGGTCCAATCCTGGTCGCGCCAGGAAGCCGCCGAATACGTGGACAGTGTGGTTTCGCGGTCGCCGGCCTCCATCGGCGTCTCCGCCAGATGGATATGCAGACGCATGTCGAGCTGGCGGGCGATATCCGGCAAATCCACAAACGGCGCGGTTTCCAACGTGTAGGGTGCGTGCGGGCTGATGCCGATGCTGGGCAGGTCCTCCTGCCGCATACGGCCCAGATGCCGGACGAGTTCGCGCACCCCCACCTTGCGCCAATCGTCGTTGTGCCAGTCCATCACCTCCCAGTAGGCCACACCGTGCATGCCTTGGGAGGCAAGCGCGCCGGCCGCTTCAGGGTCGGTGACGATATCGGCGGCCGCCGTGACACCTGCTTCGACCATCATCCGGGCACCTTGTTCGGCGGATTGCTTCCAGTCGCCTTCCTGGCACAGGTTCTCGTACACCGGATTGAACCCGAGCTCCCAATCACGGAAGCTCGAATAGGAGCCCTTGCCTACTTCGGCCATATTCGTGTACTGCAGATGCGTATGCGCGTTGATGAGGCCCGGGGTGATCACGCCATGCCAATGGTGCTCCTCGATGCGCCCCTGCGGAGCCAGATCCTGTTTGAGCGTGTCAAGCACCCAACGCCGGGTGCCTACATGCACCACACGGCTGCCGGCCACCGCGATGGCACCGTCCATGATCACCGGTCCGGTGACGGGAATGATGAGCGGCGCGCTATACAGCGTCACCGAGTCAAGCGGAGCCGGGTGCGCTGCCGCATACAACGGGTCGAACGAATCATCGGTCATGGTCATCCCTCCTTTATACCGGCTCCGCGGCAATCATTTCATCGCGATGGGGTGTGGGCATGTCGTGGCTGGCCGTTGCGTTGGGCGTTCAGGCCATATCGTCGAAACGGGTGAGATTCCAGGCGTACCCGTTGTCGGCCACGGCATGGCTGGCCGATTGTCCTCGTGTACGCAACGCGACGGTGGCGATGCGGCGGTCGGACTCGGCGTCGAGGTGGTGCACCCCAGCATCGAGCGGATGACCGTCACGGTGATGGGCGAGCAGGTGACGGACCGCGCTCGCCTGAACGGCGAAGCTCAGATCCATGATTTCGATGGGATTGCCGCCGCCGGCCGTGTAATTGACGCCGTCGCCCTGCGCGAGCAGGGTAAGCGTAGGACCGTCCGGAACATTGATGACACTGACGGATTGCGTATTGTCATGCCGGAAACCGGGAATGTCGTCAAGCGCGATTTCATTGGCGATGCCGCCGATCACCGAAAGCACCGTACCCTCGCGCATGAGCCGCATATGCTCCACCGCGATGGTGTGCCGCACGCCGGTGGCGGAGACGACGATATCTGCCTTGGCCGCTGCATCATTGATGTCGCAGGCGGCAAAACCGTCGAACACGGCCTTCAATGCCGCGACGGGATCCGTGTCGCAGACCAGCACCTGCGCGCCCAAGGCTCGGACGCGCAACGCGAATCCCTTGCCGACCGGCCCATATCCGATCACCGCCACGGTTTTATCCTGGAAACAATGCGCTCCAAGCAGTTCCTGCATGGTGGTCACGCAGGTTTCACCCGTTCCATGCATGTTGTCGAAGCCGGTTTTGAGCACACTGTCATTGACGGCGACCACGGGGAACGGCAGCACCCCCGCTTCCTGCATGGCCTGGAAGGCTCGCACGCCGCTGGTCGTTTCCTCGGCCACGCCAATCAACCCGTCCAGCAGCTCCGGGCGTTGGGCCGCTGCAAGCCTGGCGAAACTTGCGCCGTCATCGATGATGATTTGCGGACGGATCTCATCCAGCAGTCGCAGCGCACCCTCCTGCGTCTGCTGCGGGGACCATCCCGCGTCGGCCTCGACGACAATGCCTTCGCGGCGAAGCTGCTCCGCCACACGCTGATCCGTTTCCGACGGGTCGGCGAATACGCCGACCATGGCACCAGCCGCCTTGAGCTGGCGCAGCAACACCGCTGTTTTCGGCTCCAGCACCAGACACACGGCGATACGCACATCCGTGAAATCCGTGTCTCGACGCAATTCGTCCATCAGTGTGCGCAGCACGGTCATATGCCGTTCGGCGTAATCGATGGCGTTTCTGCCGTCCAGTTCACGCGCATCCTGCAACGTCAGGACGGAATCCGAATATTCGATGGTTTCGTACAGATCAGCGGCGACGTCTGCATCGGTCGCCATGACTGTCTCACTTGCCGGGTTGTCTCCACTGGTAGGGCTGTCTCCATGTGCCGGGCCGCCGATGTCCACCGGCATGCCGGCCGAACCATTCGCTGGCGCATCGCCCCGGTCCGTTCGCCGGACGACTACGCCCCACTGGCCCGCCGCTTCGGCGAAGGCATCAACGTCCGCCGTCTGCGGCACCGTCATGCGGGAGCCGGCCACAGACCGATTCGTCCGCTGTGAATAGGTCATCGCCCAGGAGGCAAAATCCATTCCAGTCATATCATCACCGTTCCCGTTGTCTGATGGTTGCGATGTTGGCTATCCTACATTCCTGCATGTCTACCGTTTCGATGACTTCGTGCCGGATGTCAACCCCAATGAAGCCAAGGCGTCCTGCAGCGTGCCGGCCTCCACGAGCCGCAACCCGTCGATGTGCAGGGGCTTGCGCAATGGCGCGATGACGGCCGTGGTGAACCCGAGGCGTGCGGCCTCACGCAGGCGGTATTCCATGCGGGGCGCAGGACGTATCTGCCCGGTCAGGGAGATCTCGCCGATGGCGCACGTGGCGCGGGCTATCGGCCTTGACGTGGCCGCGCTCGCCAGCGCGCTCGCAATCGCCAGATCCGAAGCGGGCTCCTTGGCCCGACCTCCGGCGATGGTGGAAACGTATAGGTCGTTCGCCAGCAGATTCAGTTTGCTATGGCGGTACAGCACCGCGGTCAGCATGGCGATGCGGCTCGGATCCACGCCATTGACCGCACGCCGCGGGGTAGGCAGCACCGACGTGGTGACCAATGCCTGCACCTCGATGGGCAGGCTGCGATGCCCATCCAGCGTGAACGTGACGCACGTACCCTCGATTGGCGCATCGTCTGCCGCATTCGGCCCCGAACCGGACAGAAACAGTCCGGCCGGATCGGTGACCTCCTCGATGCCCTCGCCACTCATATCGAAGCAACCTACCTCATCCGTGGGGCCGAAACGATTCTTCACCGCGCGCAGCATGCGCAACGCCGTCTCGCTGTCTCCCTCGAATTGGCAGACCACATCCACCAGATGCTCCAGGGTACGTGGGCCGGCGATCGAGCCGTCCTTGGTCACGTGCCCCACCAGGAACACCGGAATATCCAACGTCTTGGCGGTATCGATCAGGGCGCTCGCCACTTCGCGCACCTGCGTGGAGCCACCCGAAATGCCATCGACCTCCTGCGAGACGATGGTCTGTGCGGAATCCACGATCGCCAACGCCGGCTTGTGCTGTTCGATGAGTCCCAGCACCGTGGACAGGTCGGTAGTGGATGCCAGCAATAGGTTCGGTTCCACCGCATCGATGCGCGAGGCCCGCAATCTCACCTGGGACTGTGATTCCTCGCCGGAAATGTACAGCACGGTATCCGAGCTGGAGGAATGTGACGGGCGTTGCGAATCGGCTTGGTGTACGGCCCGCGCGATATTACCTGCGGTCTGCAACAGCAGCGTCGACTTGCCGATGCCCGGTTCGCCGGCAATCAATGTAACCGAGCCGGGCACTACACCGCCGCCCAGCACACGATCGAACTCAGAGAACCCGGTTTCCAGCCGCTCCACGCTTTCCGTGCCGATCTCGGTGATGGGGCGAGCCGCGGCACGGGCATCCGCCGGTACCACGGCCGACTGTGTACGCGACGTGCGCCCCGGTGCCGCGGTGCGCGAACCTGCGGCCGGACGAGACTCATGGAACTCCTCCACGGTGCCCCATTGTCCGCACTCGGGGCACCGGCCATACCATTTCGTCCCGTTCCAGCCGCATTCGGAACACACATACTGCACAGTCGTTTTCGCCATGACTCCACCCTAACCCGGGTTTTGCGAGACGGTAAAATTTTACCGAACCCGACGGAATCAAGCCGAAAACCATCGATTCACCATACATTCACCTGCGGCGCGGAAACCCGCGATCACACGGCCGGCCAGCGTCACGCCGCTGTGAGAGAATCAGGGGCATGACTAACACCGAGAACTCTTCGACCACGCAGTCCCATGGCAAGCTCATCGCAGTGGTGATCGCCGCTGCCGTCGTCATCATCTTGGCAGTGCTGTCGGCCTTCGTCTGGCCGGGTTGGGCCATCAAGAAGGATGCCGGCACCACCGCCCAGGGCGGAAGCAGCAGCCAGCAGCAGTCCGCGGAAACCGAGCCGACCACGCCCACCATCGAGGCGACGGCCCTTCCGGACGACGCCACCGAGCTGCTCAAGGCCATGCCGGACAGCGTGCTCAACTACGCGCGCACCAAGGCGGATGCCTCCACCACGTGGAGCGCCGCTTCGCCGCTCGAAGAGTACACGCTGACCTACTCCACTGGCGAGAAGGCCAAGAACGTCACGCTGGTGGCCGCCCAATGGTCCACCTCGGACAGCGCCAAGACGCAGTACGATGCGCTGGTGGCCGCCCAGACCGGTGACGAGCAGGCCTCCGGCAACGTGAAGGTTTCCGGCAACGTGACCGGAGCCTATGTGGTCAAAGCGGACGCTTCGGACGCCAAGAAGTCCGTGGCCATCTGGCAGAACGATACGGTCGTTTTCCAGGCGACGGGCACCAAGGAGGCCGTCGAGCGCTTCTACCAGAAGTTCCCGATGTGATTTCCGCATGACCTGCCCTTGCGACTCAAACGACCCGCAATCCGCTAAACGGAATTCGCCGGATGCGTTCGCCATTGCAAAACCATTGATTCCGTAAGGTTTTGGTGGCCTTGCCGAGGCGTCTCCGGCGACACAGCCAACATGCGATTGTCCGCTGTCTGGCTGGATGTGTAGTATTGTGCGAGTTGCAACTTTTACGATTAATCGAAATGGAGGCTTCAGATGGGTTCTGTCATCAAGAAGCGCCGCAAGCGGATGAGCAAGAAGAAGCACCGCAAACTGCTGCGTAAGACCCGCCACCAGCGTAAGTAGTCTTACCTGCAATCAAGGCATTGAAAACCCCGTGAGCCGTTCGGCCGCGGGGTTTCCTTTTTGTTGTTGTCACCCAAAAAACAAAAGCCGTCTTCCGCGCAGCAAATCACGCGGAAGACGGCTTCTGTTTCGTCAGACGGAATCAGGCCGAATCGTCAACCGACTCACTTGTTGGAGTTGGTCATGACGCGCGGGCCGTTCGGATCGCCCACGATGACCTTGTCCACCATGTTGAGGAACAGGCCGTGCTCCACCACGCCGACCGTGTTGATAAGGTCCTCGGCCAGCTCCTGCGGGTGGTCGATGCGGCCCAGGTGCAGATCCACCACGAAGTTGTTCTCGTCGGTACGGACTTCCTTGCCCTCGGCGTCCAGACGCAGCACCGGCTTGTAGCCCTTGGCCTCGAACTCCTTGACCACGTGGCCGGCGCCGAACGGAATGACCTCGACCGGCAGCGGGAACTTGCCGATGGTGTCCACGACCTTGGACTCATCCACGATCCACACGATCTTGTTGGAGTTGGTGGCCACGATCTTCTCCCACAGCAGGGCGGCGCCGCCACCCTTGATGCCGTTGAAGTTCTTGTCCACCTCGTCGGCGCCGTCGATGGTCACGTCGATGTGGTCCACGTCGTCGATGTCCACGATCTTGATGCCGTAGCTTTCGGCCTGCTCCTGCGTACGACGGGAGGTGGTCACGCCCGTGAACTCAAGACCCTCCTCCTGCACGCGGCGGCCCAGCTCGTCCACCAGGAACTTGACGGTGGAACCGGTGCCGAGACCGGCGATCATGCCGTTCTCGATGAGCTTGGCGGCTTCGATGCCGGCCGCCTTCTTGAGGGCATCCTGCTGTGCCTTATCCATTGCGTTTTCTCCTTTGCCTGCAACGCTTCACGAATGCATTAACGCAGTGAAGTCCGATTCCTATCCTAACGCGCGTGAACGAAGTTGTGCCGTCGTGTCCGCTTTTGGTCGGCGTTTGTGATGTTGGTTACTTGGCGACCGGTCGGGCGACCGATTAGGTGGCCGATTGACCGGCCGTCACTGACGCATGAACGGTGCGTTCGTGATGGTCAGATTGCCGTCACCGTCCACGTACCCCTCGATGGCGATGATGCCGGAGATCGGCATCGGCTGGCCATTGAAGTACGGGCTGGTCTTGGGCGCAGGGGAGAAGACCAGCGTTCCCGAAACCGTCAGCCCGCTCGGTTTCGCGGATGTCGTCGTGGCTGTCGTTACGGGTGCGGTTGCGGTGGGAGCGGAGCTGTGAGACTGCCGTCCTGCCGGAGTCGCCGCATTATCGTTCACGCTGGTAACTTTGGGAGTCGTGGCGGGACTCAAGGATGTCTGCTGGTCGGCCGCCGAGAACGTCGTACCTGTCGCAGTGCCGGTGCCGGCCTGTCGCATCGCATCCGTCGGGTCCGTGGCGTCACCGGTCTGCCGGTCGCCGAAATCAAGATCCGGCACGCCTTCCGGTTCGGCCAGCAGATCGGCCAGCGACTGCCCACCGCGTGATTTGGCGGGGGAGCCGCCACTCTTGCCGGACTCGCCGACCTTACCGGTCTGTGTCGTACCCGATTCGACGGGCTTGCGCAGGCTCGATGCGTCCGCTTGGCCGTCCAGCACCAATTGCACGTCCGGCGGAACATCGGTGCCACGCGAATACTCGGAATGCAGCAACGACTGCCAACCCTCGAGGGGCAGGTATCCGTCACGTGCACCCGACCGACAGTCACCCGCATACGTGCGTGCCAGCTCATCCACCAGCTCGTTGCCCGCGTTGCCCGCGTGCCCCTTGACCCACTTGAAGCTCACCGGGCCGGGCCTGCGGGAGATCTCCGCGTCGATGGCCTTGATGAGCTCGACGTTCTTCACCGACTTCTTCTGCGAGTTCTTCCACCCGTTGCGCTTCCAGCCCTTGACCCATGTGGTCGAACAGTTGATAGCGTACTGCGAGTCGGATTCGATAAGCAGCGGCTCGCTGCCGGGATGTGCGCGCAACGCCTCCAGCACCGCGCACAGCTCGCCGATCTGGTTCGTGCCGTTCGTGGCACCGCCCGAGTCATAGCCGTGGTCATCGTGCTCATGACCGGGTTTTCCGCCGGCGTTCTTCTCATGATCGGCCCATGCCCAGCCCATAGGGCCGTTCGGATTGCCCAGTGCGCTGCCGTCCGTGGATACTGTAATGGTCATGCCATGCTCGCTTTCCGGTCAATCCGAACGGCCCCTTCGCGGGCGGGCCCGCTCACTTCGCCTACGGAAAATCCACCGGACTTTCCGCTTGACGGCTCAGCATTCGGATTGCCCAGTGCCGATCCGTCCGTCGATACAACAATCGTCATGCGCTCCACCCTAACGCACGGCGTACGCAACCTTGACGTTACCGGGACACCCTCTCCCCGAGTTATCCACAGCTGCTTATGCGGGGCAAGCTGTATCCACATGGACACCCCTGCTTTTGTGCGTATCGTTCAGACCGTTAGGGTGAGGCCATGAGCAAAATCATCAATGGGGATGCAAGCGATGGAATCGCCTCAACACCGCGGAATTCAGCCGATTCCGCGTATTTGGGATGGCCGGACGTGGAATCGGCGCCTGACGGTTTCGAGGTCTTCGGCGGTCCGGGGAACGAGACTGTCTCGAACGGCCGTGCGAATGGTACGGAATCGGTGTTGACTTCGGTGTCCATGCGGGACGATCTTGCCCAGCGCAAGCGCGATACGCTCAAGCGTTGCACCGAGGAAGCCAAGCGTTTGGGACGACAACTGTTGTTCGGCATGATTACTGCATTGACACTGCAATCCGTGCCATTGCCTGCTGATTGCGACCTTGATGCCGAGGTTCTGCATACGGTATCCAGCACGAAGGCGAAGCGCATCAGAGTGCGGAATTCGCCACTTCGCGCGCATACCTGGAAGGCCGTATCGGTTGCGGGCCGGGTGCGCATGAATCAGCATGTATTCGCCATCGACCTGTTCCATGCGTGGGCCCAGCTTGCGGTGCATGTGCCGTTGCTGTCCTTGATCGCTCTCGGTGATTCGATCATCACCGCCACGGCTCAACAGCCCTCGCTGGCCAAAGGGCGTGACGCTTCCGACATCCACCGTGATTTTGCCGTATTCGTGGATGGCCTGGCCTCATTCAACGGCAAGACCGCATGTGTGCGTGCTGCGGCATTGGTAATGCCAAACGTTGATTCACCGAAAGAGACTGAATGCCGGTTGGCGTTACAGCGTCATGGCATCCCCTGCCCGGTCGTGAACTATACGATACCTGGCATGAGTTTCAAATCCGGGGTATCGATGACTTTGGATATGGCGTGGCCCGAGTATCGTGTCGGTGTTGAATACGATGGCGATCAGCATCGCACCGACAAGGCTCAATGGAGGCGTGATCAGGGGAAGCGTGACCGTCTGCGGGTCCGTGGCTGGATGATTTTTTCGGTGACTGCTGCGAATCTTGTCGATGATTCCGCGCGTTCTGAATTGGCGTTCTCCGTAGCTCGGCAACTGGCAATACGCGGAATGGAGTTCGATTTTCGGGTTGTTGCCATGACTGTCGAGCAATTAGCCGCGACACAACGGAGATGATAGAGAAAACGATAGGCTCTGTTCAACCAAGATTTGACATGAATCCGATGGGACTGCCTCTCAAGCGGCTTCAACGCCGGCTCCCCTGACACGGGGGAGTTGAGAACGGGGGACCATGTCAATCTTGGTTAACAGAGCCAAACGATATGCGGTGAAATTTACGGGGTATCTGGCTGATTTCCACTGACGATTGCCCCTATTGCCGTTGAAGCTCGTTACATGAGGAATAGGGACAAGTTTTCTTGCCCCTATTTTGTTTATTTGCCAATTGCGAGAAATGGGGACAAACAGGCTTGTCCCCATTATCGAATGAATCGTTCCACACGTGAGTCGGGGCAATGCCTTGATTCACAAAAGCGCAGAATAAGGCCATTTTTCCTGAACCTCATGTTGAACCGGTCAGAGACATCTTGTCCCGATTCCAGAAAAACGTCGAAATCCCGCAATGGGGGCAAAGATTTATGTCCCCATTTAAGCGTCAATCGTTTGTAGCGAGAATAGGGGCACGATGAAGCAGCGTCGATATCTGTGAATTACAGCATTCATGCATAGAGGATGCGCGAATACGCAAATGCAAGTGCACGCGGAAGCTGTACGCGCATACGCCTCTCAGATCCCCATTCTCGGCTCCCCTGTCAGGGTCGTCGGCACAGTCGCCTGAGAGTAGCTCCATCGGATTCATGTCAATCCTGGTTGAACAAGCCTGGGTATTTGACATATATGCGTATGCCCGTCAAATGAACGGAATCCTTCACTGACGGTCGGCAAACGGAACTGGCTAAAAACTCGCGCGACCATGCGTCGGAAAGCGACCGAATACACGTGGAGACATGTAAATACGCGAGTGGGGTTGCGATTCGCGCACACGGCACCGCATCGCAACCCCACTCGTAAACGTGAGAAGCGCCTAAGCCTTAGACGGTCACTCGCTCAGGGCCTTGTCCACCACGACCTTGGCCTCGTCGAGCACCTTGTCGAGGGCCTCGGGGCTCTCGAAGGACTCGGCGTACACCTTGTAGATGTTCTCGGTGCCGGAGGGACGAGCCGCGAACCAGTTGTCCTTGGTGGTGACCTTCAGGCCGCCGATCTTGGCATGGTTGCCCGGAGCCTCGGTGAGCTTGGCGGTGATGTCCTCGCCGGCAAGCTGCGTGGCGGTCACATCGTCGCCGGAAAGCTTGGCGAACTTCTGCTTCTGCTCGAGGGTGGTCGGCGTGTCCACGCGCTTGTACCAGGACTCACCGAAGCGGGCCACCTGGTCCTTGTGCAGCTCGGCCGGGTTCTTGCCGGTCTTGGCGGTGATCTCGGCGGCCAGCAGGTCGGGGATCAGACCATCCTTATCGGTCGTCCACACGCGGCCGTCCTTGCGCAGGAAGCTCATGCCGGAGCTCTCCTCGCCGCCGAACGCGACCTCGCCCTTGAACAGCGGGTCCACGAACCACTTGAAGCCGACCGGCACCTCGACCAGCTTGGCGTTGATGGAGGCGGCCACACGGTCGATGAGGGAGGAGGAAACCAGCGTCTTACCGATGCCGGCGCCCGCGGGCCAATCCGGACGGTTGCCGCCGAACAGGTACTCCACGACCACGGCGATGTAGTGGTTCGGGTTCATCACGCCCCAGTTCGGGCAGACGATGCCGTGACGGTCGGCGTCAGGGTCGGTGCCGCCCACCAGGTCGTACTTGTCCCAGGCGCCGGCGTTGAGCTCGTCCACCAGGCCCTTCATGGCGTACGGGGAGGACGGATCCATGCGGATCTTGCCGTCGTGGTCGATGGTCATGAAGCGCCAGGTCGGGTCGACCTCGGGACGTACCACGCCGATGTTCAGGCCGTACTTCTCGTTGATGAGCGGCCAGTAGTTCACGGAAGCGCCGCCGAGCGGATCGATGCCCAGACGCACGCCGGAGTTGCGGATCACGTCGAAGTCGATGACGTTGGCCAGATCATCCACGTAGTGCTCGCGGAAGTCGAAGCCCTCGACGTACTCGGACTTGATGGCCTCCTCGTAGGGCACGCGCTTGATGGACTTGAAGTCGCCGAGCAGCTCGTTGGCGCGGGCGGCGATGGCGTTGGTGGTCTCGGCCGGGGCCGGGCCGCCGGTGACGGGGTCGTACTTGAAGCCGCCGTCAGTAGGCGGGTTGTGGGAAGGCGTGACGACGATGCCGTCGGCCAGGCCCTCGCCCTCGAAGCGCTGGGTGCCGTCGGCAGCGCGGTTGTGCGTCAGGATGGCCTGGGAGACCACGGGGGTGGGCACGAAGTCGTCGCGGGAATCGACACGCACGTGCACGCCGTTGGCGACGAGCACCTCGATGGCGGTCTTCTTGGCCGGGCCGGACAGCGCGTGGGTGTCGGAGCCGAGGTACAGCGGGCCGGTCACGCCGGCCTTCTTGCGGTATTCGGCGATGGCCTGGGAGATGGCGATGATGTGGGCCTCGTTGAACGAGGTCTTCAGGGACGATCCGCGGTGACCGGAGGTGCCGAAGATGACACGCTGCTCGGGAACGGACGGGTCGGGGACGAGGTCATAGTACTTGCCGATGACCTCATCGACGTTGATCAGATCTGCTGGGGTGGCGGGCATGCCCGCATTTTTTGCTACCATGCTCCCTATTGTGCCACGTTTTTCGCGGTTTTCGGGCGCAGTCATGTTAAGAGTTGTCAACTTTTGTGCGAATAAGTATTTCGGGATGACTCGCCGGTGCCGTCGGAAGACATCGCGATGCCGATATAAGGCGATGTAAGGCACGGCCGACGGTGCCGGACATCCGCGGGGACACGCCGGCATCATCGTGCCCGCAAGATTCCGTCACCACTACGTATGACTGGCATTTCTCATCATGACGGAACCGCCCGCGCGGGGTCGGTTTGCCGGGAAGTTGACACCGTGTTATAGTAACTGAACAGTCAGTAATTAGCAGGGTTGCTACTCCAGAATTTCGAGGCAAGACCTGAGACGTTGGCGCAGTCGTAGACGTATCCGTCTTCCTCGACCGCCCCGTACGTCTCGGGTCTTTTCTGTTTTCGGAGCAGCATCCGGCAATCGGGGGCGTGGAAGGCCCCGGATGCGGATGCCTGATATGCGCTGGCTGAATGATGGAAAAGGAAATGGAGTATATAGATGTCGCATCAAGACGATATCAAGGCGATCATCACCAATGTTGGTGGTGCCGCCAACGTCAAGTCGCTGACTCACTGCGCCACGCGACTGCGTTTTGAACTGAACGACGCCGGCAAGGTCAACGAGTCGGAGCTCGACGGTAACAAGCTCGTGCTGGGCGTTGTACCGCAGTCCGGCAACCGCTACCAGGTCGTCATCGGCGGCCAGGTCGCCTCCGTATATGACGAGATTATGCATCTGCCCGAAATGGCCGGCCGTGGCGCCGGCACCGTCGACAACGATGACATCTCCGACATGTCCAATGCCGAGCTGAAAGCCGCCGAACGCCAGAAGGGCATTCGCGGCAAGTTCGCCTGGCTCGACAACTTCTTCGAATACCTGGCGGATTCCTTCCGCCCGATCTTGGGCGTGCTGCTTGGCGCGTCCATCATCATCGCCCTGGTCAACCTGGCCATCTCCCTGAAGATGATCCCGAACGATACCGCGACCGCCGGCCTCGTCTTCATCCAAGCCATCTGGAAGGGCGTGTTCTACTTCCTGCCGATCATGATCGCCTACAACGCATCCAAGAAGCTGAAGGTGGATCCGTGGCTGGGCGGTTCGATCATGGCCATGCTCATGACCCCGCAGTTCGCCTCCCTGTCCGATACCAAGACCTGGTCCGACACGGTCTGCCATCAGGTGATGGGCAACACGCAGTGCACGGCCAAGATCTTCGGTCTGCCGATGCAGCTGTCCGACTACTCCGGCAACGTGTTCGTGCCGCTGCTCATGGCCGCCGTGCTGGCGCTCGTCTACCACGGACTCAAGAAGGTCATCCCGGACAGCGTCCAGCTGGTCTTCCTGCCGTTCCTCTCGATGATCATCGTCGGCGCGCTTACCGCCTTCCTGCTCGGACCGATCGGCGTGTGGGCCGGTAACGGCATCGGCGCCGGACTGTCCTGGATGAACGGCCACGCCCCGTTCGTCTTCGCCATCATCATCCCGCTGCTGTACCCGTTCCTGGTGCCGCTGGGCCTGCACTGGCCGCTCAACGCCCTGATGCTCATGAACATCCAGACCCTTGGCTACGACTTCATCCAGGGCCCGATGGGCACGTGGAACTTCGCCTGCTTCGGCGCCACCGCCGGTGTGCTGTTCATCTCCATCCGCGACCATGACGATCAGATGCGCCAGACCTCCATCGGCGCCCTTGCCGCCGGTCTGCTCGGTGGTGTGTCTGAGCCGAGCCTTTACGGCATCCACCTGCGCTACAAGCTCGTCTACTCCCGCATGCTGGTCGGCTGCGCCGTCGGCGGTGTCGTGATCGCCGTCATGGGCTGGCTGTTCCCGTCCTCCGCCGGCGTGCACGGCGTGACCACCACCACGTTCGCCTTCACCTCGCTGCTCACCATCCCGGTCTTCAACCAGATGTGGGTCTATGCGGTGTCCATCGCGGCCGCGTTCCTGACCTCCATGTTCCTCATCATCACGCTCGACTACCGCACCCCGGAGCAGAAGGCCGAGGTCGCCGCCCGTGCTGCGGCTAAGGCCGCCAAGGGCTCGCACGCTGCCGCTCCGGTTACCGCTGCCGCTCCGGTCGCCGTGGCCGAGGCTCCCGCCAAGACCGCGGTCGCCACCACCGCCGTGTCCGCCCCGGTGTCCGGTCATGTCATCACCCTCGACGCTTCCGGCGACCCCGTGTTCGCCTCCCGCGCCCTCGGTGAGGGTGTTGCTATCGAGCCCGTCGATGGAACCGTCAAGGCCCCGGTCTCCGGTGTGCTGCAGACCGTCGCGGAAACCGGCCACGCATTCGGTATCAAGACCGATGACGGCGTCGAGGTGCTGGTGCACGTCGGCATCGACACGGTCAAGCTGAACGGCGACGGCTTCGCCGTGAAGGTTGCCAAGGGCCAGCGCGTGAACGCCGGCGACCTGCTCGCCACCGTGGATCTCAACAAGGTCAAGCAGGCCGGTTTCAGCACCAACACCCTGGTGACGGTGCTCAACACCGCGGCGCTCAAGTCCGTCACTCCGAAGACGGGCGCCGACGTCAAGGCCGGCGACAGCGTCATCGCCATCGAAAAGTAACAACGGTTCGGATCAATAACTGACCCGGAGTCATCCGGGAGGGGTGTCATGGAAATACTTCGCGTCTTCAACAACAACGTCGTCCTGGCGAAGGATGGGGGACGCGAAGTCATCCTGACCGGTCGGGGCCTCGGCTTCAAGGCCAAGCCCGGCATGGAGGTCGACCGGTCCAAGGTCGCACGCATGTTCGTGCCGGCCCCGGGCCGCGACCCCGACCATATGGCCCAGTTACTGGGCGACATCCCTCCCGAAATCATTCGTCTCGTCTCCGAGACGATGGACGAGATCGGCATGGGCGATGAGGCGGCGCAAAGCCCCACATTGGTCATGGCGCTCGCCGACCATGTGTGCGGTGCATTGCGCCGCGCCAAGAACGGAATCCCCGCCGTGCCCTATCCTCTGGGCGCCGAGGTCCGCTCGCTGTACGAGCACGAATATCAGCAGGGCTGCATGTTGCTTGCCGCGCTGAACCGCAAATTGGACAACGCCCTGGCTCCCGGCGAGAGCATCGCCTTCGCGCTGCATCTGGTCAATGCCGGGTTCTCGACGGGCGACTTGTCCCATACCTACACGATGACCGGCATGATTCAGCAGCTGCTTGACGTCATCGAAAGCAGCTACGGCATCACCTTGGATGAGCATTCGGTCAATGTCGGCCGATTCATCACCCATCTGAGGTACCTGTTCGTCCGCATCCACCAGCATGACCAGCTTGATAGCGAACCGGAGTCGATCGTCTCCTCGATTATGCAGTCCTATCCCAAGGCCGTCGAATGCGCGCGACTCATCGCCTCCCTCATCGAGCTGCGCCTGGACGCCACGCTGACCGAGGACGAGATCGCCTACCTGACCCTGCACGTGGCCAGGGTCACCAATCAGATGAGCAGAAGCCGTTCCGGCGCGGGAAACGGAGCAGGGCAATCCCCGCGGCATCAACAACGGAATTCATCTTTAGCACAGTAATCAAATAGGAGAAGCATCATCTATGAGTGAACATCAGGTACTGCATGGCATCGGCGTATGCGCTGGCACCGCAAGCGGTCCGGTGGCCCTCGTGCGCGAGGCGCCGGGAGTGGATGAGAACGAGCCGGTCTGCACCGACGTTGCGGCCGACACCGAGCGTGTCAAGTCCGCGATGAACGCGGTCGTTGCGAACCTTCAGGCGCGCGCCGCGAAGATCGCGAGCGACAAGTCCCGTGCCGTGCTTGAGGCCACCGCCATGATGGCGGGAGACCCGGGCCTCGTCCAGGCCATCGTCAAGCGCCTCGAAGCCGGCGACGGCGTGACCCACGCCGTGTCCAACGCGATCGAGGGATACGCCGAAATGTTCCGGAACATCGGCGGCTACATGGCCGAGCGCGTCACCGACCTGCACGATGTTCGCGACCGCACCATCAGCGAGCTGCGTGGCATGCCCGCGCCCGGCGTGCCGGACATCACCAGCCCCGTGGTGCTCGTGGCCCGCGACCTCGCCCCGGCCGAAACCGCCACGCTCAGCCCGGACAACGTGCTCGGCATCATCACCGAGGAAGGCGGCCCGACCAGCCATACCGCCATCCTTGCCGCCCAGCTCGGCATCCCCGCGGCCGTCAAGGTCGCCGGCGTGACCGAAGCCGTGTCCGAAGGCGATACGATCGCACTTGACGGCGGCGTCGGCGAAATCATCGTCTCGCCGACCAAGGAAGAGGCCGATCAGCTGGCCGAGCGCTCCCGCCGCCGTGCCGCGGCCCTCGCCGGTTCCAGCGGTGAAGGCGCCACCCGCGACGGTTACAAGGTCAAGCTGCTCGCCAACATCGGCACGCTGGCCGACGCCGAAAGCGCCGCCAAGTTCGACCTCGAAGGCTCCGGCCTGTTCCGCACTGAGTTCCTGTTCCTCGGCCGCGAAACCGCCCCGACCCTCGAAGAGCAAACCGACACCTACACCAAGGTGCTGCAGGCGTTCGGCGACCGCCGCGTGGTGGTCCGCACGCTCGATGCCGGTGCCGACAAACCGCTCGCCTTCGCCAACTTCGACGAGGAGGAGAACCCGGCTCTCGGTGTGCGCGGACTGCGTCTGAGCCGGCGTCGTGAGGACCTGCTCGACACCCAGCTCCAGGCGCTCGCCAACGCCTATGAGGCCACGCACGGTGACCTGTGGGTCATGGCCCCGATGGTCGCCACTGTGGACGAGGCCGAATGGTTCGCCAACAAGGTCCGTTCGTATGGCCTGCCCAAGGTCGGCGTGATGATCGAGGTGCCTGCCGCCGCGATCCGCTCCGCCCAGATCCTGTCCGTGGTGGACTTCGCCTCGCTCGGCACCAACGATCTTGCGCAGTACACGATGGCCGCCGACCGGCTCAACGGCGATCTGGCCAACCTGCTCACCCCGTGGCAGCCCGCCGTGCTCAACATGATCAAGGCCGCATGCGACGGTGGCAAGGCCACCGGCAAGTATGTGGGCGTGTGTGGCGAGGCCGGCGGCGATCCGCTGCTGGCGCTCGTGCTCGCGGGCCTTGGCGTGCAGTCGCTCTCCATGGCCCCCAAGAAGGTCAACGCCGTGCGTGCCGCCCTGCGTCTGCATGACATGTCCACTTGCCAGCAGATGGCCGCCTACGCCGTCGACGCGCGTACCGCCGCCGACGCCCGCGCCGCCGTGATCGCGCTGGCCGAGCCGATGCTGCTGGATTTGCTCTGATCCCGCGGCCATATCCATACTTGGGACCGCCGAGGTTTCCTCCTATTCTTTGACTCGGCGGCCCCACGAAGAAAGGGCGGGTTTCCTACCGTTTGGCAGGAAACCCGCCCTTTCTTCGTTGCCGGACGGTTTGTCGGACTATCGAGTGTGTTTGGCTCTGTTAAACCAAGATTGACATGCCCCTTATTCTTGGCTCCCCTTGTCAGGGGAGCTGGTGGCGAAGCCGACTGAGGGGTAGTCCAAGGGAATTCATGTCAATCTTGGTTTAACAGAGCCATGTGTTTTGTCGCTTGTACGTGGGTTTTATGCTCTGTCGCTCACCGCACCGGTTCGAGGATGCTGGTGTTCTCCGCGAAATCGGAGGTGGCGTTCGCGGCGGCCACCTGCGCGGTCTTCTCCAGCGAGGACAGCGAGGAGGCCGGCACGCGCACGATGAGCGCGCGATGATCCACGGAGAAGCGGATGTGGCGGGTCTCGGGCAGCATGTCGCCGTCCACCTGCGCCTTGGCCGGCTTCTCCAGCGTGATCTCCGCGGAAACGCCCTGCACCTGCTCCATCGTGGAGTTCGTGGACAACGGGTTCTGCTCGGGCTTGCCGGTGATGGTCTGGTGCACCACGTCGCCGAACAGGTTGGCCCAGCCCAGAATGCCGCCGGTGGTGTCGATGATCTCGAAATCGAGGATGCCGTCGTCGTAGGATGCGGCGGGCATCAGCGAGAACACGGGAATCTGGCCGCAGTTGCCGGCCATCACCGTGCGGAACTTGAGGTTGTTGATGGTGTGGTTCGAGCCGTCGGCGCTGGTGATGGTCAGATCGCCGCGGAACTTCGGGGCGAACAGGTTCTTGATGCCACCCGCGAAGTACGCGAGCCAGCTGATGTTGCGCTTGAGTTCGGGGTCCGTGTCGTCGATCATGGCCGCGTCGAAGCCCACGCCGGCGATGATGAGGAAGGCATGGCCGTGGTCGTCCTCCGGATGGTCGAGGAGTGTGAGACGTCCCATGTCCACCAGACGTGAGCCGTGCGAGGTGGCCACCGTGAGCGCCGCGTCGATGTCGTCCACGGGGATGCCCATATTGCGGGCGAATAGGTTGCCGGTGCCGATCGGGATGATGCCGAGCGCGTGGCCGGTGCCGGAGACGGCGCTCGCCACCGTGCGCACGGTGCCGTCGCCTCCCACTGCGATGACCACATCCGCGCCGTCATGGAGCGCCTCCAGCGCGCAGACGCGGCCGTCCTTGTCGAGCTGGGTGTCGTAGAAGCGGATGCGATCGAGCCCCTTGGACGCGCAGAACTCCTGAATGTGCAGTCGCTGGGCCTCCGCCTGCGGCTTGGAGGGGTTGATCACGAAGGCGTACTGCACCTCGTCGTCACGCCGTTTTTCCAGCGATTCCGCCAGTTTGCGGCGACGACGCGCGCGCAGCGTAAGGGCTGCGGCGACGATGGCCACGATCACGAGGATAACGACGGCGACGATGAGCGCGGTGACGGCAGGCTGAGACATGACTCCTATTGTTAGCGTGACCGTCGGAGCAAGCGGCGAAAGTTGCGCGAACATGAACAGTTTGTGCACGTTGTGCGGTTTGCCTGCCAGAGGCGGCGCAAGCCGGTTCGTCCGACGGATGCCGGCACCCGTCCGGAACCGGGGCAAAGCGATTGCCGCGTGTCGGCTTGCGGCGGTAGTGTTAGGCGCATGCTTGATATTCAATTCATCCGTGAACACACCGACATCGTCAAGGAATCCCAGCGCAAGCGCGGCGAGTCCGTGGAACTCGTCGACGAGGTGCTCTCCTCCGACACCACCCGTCGTGAAGCGCTGAAGGCCTTCGAGGAAGCCCGCGCCCAGCAGAAGGAAATCGGCAAGAAGGTCGCCGCCGCCCCGGCCGACGAGAAGGCCAAGCTCATCGCCGAGACCAAGGAACTCGCCGCCAAGGTGGCCGAGTACAAGTCCAAGGCCGATTCCGCCGCCGAGGAATACACCACCGCCATGTGGAAGCTGTCCAACATCGTCGAGCCGGAGGCCCCGGAAGGCGGCGAGGACGATTACGTGGTCGTCAAGAAGGTCGGCCAGATCCGCGACTTCGCGGCCGAGGGCTTCGAGCCGAAGGACCACCTGACCCTGGGCACCGAGGTGGCCGGCATCGACATGCGCCGCGGCGTCAAGGTCGGCGGTTCCCGCTTCTACTTCCTGCGTGGCCAGGTGGCCCGCATGCAGATCGCCATGCTCACCATGGCCGTGGACCAGGCCGAGGAGCATGGCTTCACGCTGGCCATCACCCCGACGCTGGTGCGCCCCGAGGTCATGCGCGGCACCGGCTTCCTGAACTCCCACGCCGATGAGATCTACCGCCTGCGCGAGCCCGACGACCAGTACCTGGTCGGCACCTCCGAGGTGGCGCTCGCCGGCATGCACGAGAATGAGATCCTGGACCTGTCCAACGGCCCGCTGCGCTACTGCGGCTGGTCCTCCTGCTACCGCCGCGAGGCCGGCGCCGCAGGCAAGGACACCTCCGGCATCATCCGCGTCCACCAGTTCGACAAGGTGGAGATGTTCGTCTACGCCAAGCAGGAGAACTCCTACGCCGAGCACCAGCACCTGCTCGAGATGGAGCAGGAGATGCTCGCCAAGGTCGAGGTGCCGTACCGCATCATCGACACCGCCGCCGGCGACCTGGGCTCCTCCGCGGCCCGCAAGTTCGACTGCGAGGCCTGGGTTCCGACCCAGGGCCGCTACCGCGAGCTGACCTCCACCTCCAACTGCACCGAGTACCAGGCCCGCCGCCTGAACATCCGCGAGCGCATGGAGGACGGCGGCACCCGTCCGGTCTCCACCCTCAACGGCACGCTGGCCACCACCCGTTGGCTGGTCGCCATCCTGGAGAACCACCAGCAGAAGGACGGCTCCATCGAGATTCCGAAGGCCATGCGCGCCTACATGGGCGGCAAGGAAGTCATCGAGCCCACGAAGTGGGAGGCCTGATTCCTCTTTCCCGGCTCCCCTTGTCAGGGGAGCTGTCAGTGTAGCTGACTGAGGGGTAGTCGCAGTGAATAAAGCCTTGTGCATCAGGTAAATCCGGACGCAAAGAAATGTATGGATCAAACCTGCTGGCCACCCCAGCTGTATAATTGAACATCGTGCGCTTTCGGCTTGGGCCGTCGTGCGCACAAGGACAGATGTCTGAGCGGTCTAAAGAGACGGTCTTGAAAACCGTTGAGGGGCGACCCTCCGCGAGTTCGAATCTCGCTCTGTCCGCAAGCCGAGGGGTTTCGTTCGTGATGGACGGAACCCCTTTTGCGTAGAGCGCAAGGGCCGCGGCGGGACGAGCGGAACCACGACATGTGCGGAAAAGTATCATAACGAATGTTCGATTGCCGGCTATCCGAAAAACAGCGAACAGAAAATTACAAAAACGCACATTTTTGCTACTTCTTGTAGTACAATGAAGAGGCGAAGGCAAGATACTTCAAGGAGGAAACATGACCACTGTTCTGGTTACGGGCGGCGCGGGCTTCATCGCCACCCATACCGATGTCGAGCTGCTGGAAAAGGGATACGACGTCGTCTCCGTCGACAACTACGGCAACTCCTCGCCGGTCGCGCTGGATCGCGTCGAGCAGATCACCGGCAAGAAGATCAAGCGTTACGACGGCGACGTGCGTGACGAAGCCCTGATGAACAAGATCTTCGACGAGAACCCCATCGACTGGGTCATCCACTTCGCCGGCCTCAAGGCCGTGGGCGAGTCCGTGGCCAAGCCTATCGAGTACTACGACAACAACCTGTACTCCACGCTGGTGCTGCTCAAGGTCATGCGCGCCCACAACGTCAAGAAGATCATCTTCTCCTCCTCCGCCACCGTGTACGGCAACCCGAAGGAGCTGCCGATCACCGAGGAGACCCCGACCGGCGGCACCACCAACCCGTACGGCACCTCCAAGCTGTTCCAGGAGCAGATCCTGCGCGACGTGCACGTGGCCGACCCGGAGTGGACCATCGTGCTGCTGCGCTACTTCAACCCGGTCGGCGCCCACGCCTCCGGCCTGCTGGGCGAGGACCCGAAGGGCATCCCGGCCAACCTGACCCCGTACGTGGCCAAGGTGGCCATCGGCGAGCTCAAGGCCGTCCAGGTCTTCGGCGACGACTACGACACCCCGGACGGCACCGGCGTGCGCGACTACATCCACGTGGTGGACCTCGCCAAGGGCCACGTGGCCGTCATCGACCACATCGAGAAGCCCGGCGTGTTCACGTACAACCTGGGCACCGGCCACGGCTACTCCGTGCTCGAGGTCATCAAGGCCTACGAGAAGGCCGCCGGCCACCCGATTCCCTACGTGATCAAGCCCCGCCGCCCCGGCGACATCGCCGCCTGCTACGCCGACGCCTCCAAGGCAGCCAAGGAGCTGGATTGGAAGGCCGAACTGACCATCGACGACATGGCCGCATCCTCCCTGAACTGGCAGATCAAGAACCCGAACGGTTTCCGTGACGCCACCAAGTGATTTCGTCCGATGAGACGAAAGCGGGCCTCCGCCGCGTACGCATGACGCATGTCGTACGCGGCGGAGGCCCGCTGTTCTTTTTTCGTGAGCTCACATAAGCTCGAGCTCACACCAACTCACACCAACTCACACCAACTCACACCAACTCACACGATGCGCCGGTCGGCGGCCCAGCGCGTCAGTTCGGTGCGATTGGACAGCTGCAACTTACGCAATACCGAGCTCACATGCGTCTCCACGGTCTTGATGGAGATGAACAGCTCAGCCGCCACCTCCTTGTAGGTGTATCCGCGGGCGATGAGCCGCATCACTTCCTGCTCGCGGGCGGAAAGCCGGTCCAGCTCCTCGTCGCGCACCGGTCCGCCGGCCTGCGCATCGAACCCGCCGGTGGTACCGAATCCGGTTCCGCTGCCCGAGCCTTGGAATGCGGAGAGCACGAACCCCGCCAGCTTCGGCGAGAACACCGCATACCCCTCATGCACCTGCTTGATGGACGAAATCAGGTCCGCGCCGGTGATGGTTTTGGTCACATACCCTTGCGCGCCGGCGCGGATTACCGCGCCCACGTCCTGCGGCGCGTCCGAGACGGACAATGCCAGAAACACCGTATCGGGGGAGTAGGGGCGCGACTTCAGCAGGATCTCGGCCCCGCCGCCACCCTCGCCGCCCGGCACATGCACATCCAGCAGCACCACCTGCGGCTTGGTCTGGGCTATCATCGCCACCGAACCGGGCACATCCGCGGCTTGCCCCACGATATCGAAGGAATCGCGCAACGTGGCGATCACGCCCGCGCGGAACATCTCGTGGTCGTCCACCACGGCCACGCGAATCTTCGTGGATTGCTCCTCGTTCATGCTGTCTCTCCTTGCTGCGTCGCGGGTTGCCCCGTGGTCTGTGCCGCAGGCTGCGCTGCGGCGTGCATCGCAATCGGCATATGCATGCGGACTTCGGTACCCCAACCTGGTCTGGACACGATTTCCACTGTACCGCCGCGCCGTTTGATGCGGCCGATGATCGACTCGCGGATGCCTAACCGGTCCGGCGGTATCGCGTCGATATCGAAGCCTGGACCATGGTCGCGCACGAACGCCTCCACCAGCGTGGCACCGGCCTCGCAGTACAACGATATCGGCTCGCCGCCGTGCGTCACGGCATTGACCAGCGCCTGCTGCGTGGCGTCCAACAACGCATCCGTCTGGGCGCTGGGGCGTGCATCCCCCACGATGACCACCTCGATGGGCTTGCCATGCCCGTCCTCCACTTCGGCCGCGATCTTCTTCAGGCCGGCGCTCACTGAACGGTCCGAGGTTGACCGCTCCTGATAGAGCCATTCACGCAGTTCACGCTCCTGGGCCCTGGCCAACGTGAAGATGGTGTCCGGCTCCTTGGCATGCAGCTGGATCAGCGCCAGCGTCTGCAATACGCCGTCATGCAGGTGCGCGGTCATATCCGCACGCTCCTCCTCACGCTCTTTCAGCGCCTTCTCATGCGACAGCTGCTGCAGCATCGCATTGGCCCAGGGCATGACCGCCACCACGGTCGCCACCAGCATCACGAACCCCGAGAACATGATGCGCCGGGGCGAGGTGCCCCATCCCACGAACGTCACATTGGACACATACAACGCCCATCCGCAGAAAATCAGCACGATGCCGCCGATCATGGACAGCAGCTGCGTGCCATGCGGCGTAAGGTTCATCCACGCCAACGCGATGCCCGCCATGCCCAGCAGCAGCGGCAGGATCACCGCGCTGTCCACGCCGGTGCTCACCAGCAGCAGCCCGATGCCCATGAGCAGCACGCCGCTCAACGCCACCAACGCCGGTTTGGGGGCGCGCCTGACCGCATCCGCCAACGATTCCGGGGCTGCCGTGACGCTACCGTCGCCATTGCCCTCGCCGTCCACCGCATTGCCGGCCGTCCCCGCATTACCACGCGAGAGCGGAGCCTGACCCACCGGAACCGATGCCGAGGAGGCAGCGGCGGCCGCTACCGGGTCGCCGGCCGGCATGAAGATCCACAGGAACACGTATCCGACGATGCCGGCCCCGTACACCATCGTCAGCAGGACGAACGCCAGCCGCACCCACGCCACGGACACACCGAGATGCAGCGCGATGCCCTTGCATACGCCGGTCAGCCAACGGCCGCGCTTCGGCCGCATCAACGGCAGCTGCGCGGGCAGCATCGGCGGCAAGGGGCGCGAAGCCTGACCGGAAGGGGTCCGTCCGGGCGTGCCGGTCTGCATGGGGAAGGTCATGCCTCCATTGTGCCGCGTTCAGGGCTTTGGCACCGGGGTTTCAACCCGGGTTCAGGGAACAATCAGGGTGTTTCCGGGGGATTGTGGCAGCGTCGCATTGCTGTAATGGAACCATGAGCAATCCCATGAATTCCTATGAGCCGCAGCCGAACAAGGCTTCGCGGCGTTTCTTCGCCTGGATCAGGTCGAGCGGCATCATGCGCGGCGACGACCGTTGGATTGGCGGCGTGTGCAGCGGACTGGCTGCCCGACTTGGCTGGAGCCCTACCCTGGTCCGCGCGCTGATGATCGTCTCCACGTTGTTCTTCGGCTTCGGCGCGGCCCTATACGCCTTGGGCTGGTTCCTGTTGCCGGACGTGCGCGGCGGCCACATCCTCGGCGAGGACCTCATCGCCGGCCAATGGAACTGGAACTGCCTCGGCTGCTTCCTGTTCATGGCCGTGGCGGTACTGATTCCGGGTGCCGGCTGGGTGTGCATCGCGCTCGCGGCCGTCACGCTGTGGGTGCTCGCCAAAAGCGGCATCCGACAGCAGGAGGGGTACGGGTTCGGCGCCCGTGGCATGCGCGGTAAGCCGCCCGTTGCGGGGCCGGCTGGCCAGGCCGGTCCGTATGCCGGTCCGCAAGGTCCGTATGCCAGCTGGCGCCCCCCGTACGCAGGTCCGATGAATCCCGGATACGGTCCAGCCGGCGTCCCCAATCCAGCCGCCCCATACGGTTCGTACGCAGGCCCGACCGGTCAGGCCAATCCGTACGTCGGTCCTGCCGTCGCCCCGAACGTCGCCGGTCCGGGGTCGATGGGAACCCCCGCGCCCGCGTCCGCTCCGTACGCCGGTCCCGCCGTCGCGGCCGCCGCGACGCCGAACATCGGACAGCCGATGCCGCCGACTGCACGGAATCTCGGACAAGGCACCATGCCCGGCGGGCCGTCCGTCTCACGCCCGACTCCACAATCCGCATACGCCAGCCCATTCATGCCGGGACCGGCCGCCGCCGCGCCCGCCGCCAACAGCCGGTATGCCACTTCCGAACCCGAGGCGACGCCCGTGAAATCGCTGCGTCGCCGCCCGGCCGGCCCCATCATGGTACTGGCTGTGCTGGGACTCATGTTCATCTCCTTCGCCGGCGTCATGGCGGCCATTCAGGCCAACGACTTCGGACTCGGCCCCATCATCGAGCTCGTCACCATCTGGAGTGCGGCGGTATGCATCGTCATGGGTGCGATCGTCGTGATTCTCGGCATACGCGGACGCCGTACGGGCGGACTGATCCCATTGGGACTGGTGGCAGGCGCGTGCGCCGTGACCATGATCGTCGTCTCCGGCACCTACTCCTCCTATTACTACGACCTGACCCATGACACCGGCACCTATGTATCCACCGTGGACCTGGGCGAGGGAGCCAGTTCGGAAAACGCATACGGCATGAACGAGGTCCAGACCGCGCACATGCTCGTGGCCGATTCCAGCGACCGCACGTTCAAGACGCTCAAGGGCGGTGTGCTCTTCATGGGCGACAGTTTCGAGAACAGCCATGCCATACTCGACCTGTCCGCATGGGAGGACTCGCATCCCGATCACGAACTGGAACTGCAGAACGGCAGGAAGACCATGTCCTATTGCCCGGCCGGCACCATCACGATGTCCGCCTACCGTTCGCAGGTGCATATCATCCTGCCGGACGGCTGCTCGTACGCCTTCGGCAGCAGTCGGGACGGATACCATATCGCCGAGGCCATCGGCGGCAAATACGACGCCACGAGCACCAGCTACAGCATCATGTCGATGACGCCCACGGCCCTGACCAGCTCCCCGCTCACCTACGGCACCGGCATGAGCGGTTCCGAGTACGACTGGCTCAACAATTACGAGAGCACGCCGGTCAACGGTCCGGAACTGCTTATCGACGTGCCCTATGCGCTGGAGGCGCGGGTGAACGTCACGTACATCTCGAACTGGGAGGGATTCACCTTCAGCCAGTACGAGAACCTGCACAGCACCGAGGCCGGCCGTGAGGAACGACGGTAGACCCCGTTGAATGTCGTCCGAATGGATGGGCGGCGCTCCCGGACCCGATGCCGAAGACTCCAACCAGAATCAGTAGGAGAACAGCAATGAACAGCGATACCAAGCGGTTCCACACCATCGAGGATGTGACCGAAACCAAGGCGATGCCGGTGGAGAACACCGCGGTGATGCCGGTGGCCGATACCGAAACCATCGCACCCGTGACTGGCTCTGCGACTGAAACCATGCCTGACAGCGTACCCGAAACCAAAGTGATGCCGGTGACCGAACCGGATGCGACCGCGGTGTTGCCGGTGCCCGAGGATGCGGTGGCGACCACGGCGATGCCCACCGTGCAGGACGGTGTGCAGGACGGCACCGTGACCGAGACGTTGGCTCCCGTGTCCGGCGGCGAAGAACCCCGGACCATCGCGTTGGAATCCGTGGCCGATGTCGTCGAGGAACCGGCCGAGACGACCGCCGACGACCCGGCCCGCGAATCGGCCGACGACCCGGCCAGCGACTCGCCTGACGAATCGACCGACGATGCGTCTGCCCAGCAACCGGCCGAGACCTTTGACGGTGACACCGGCATCGATGCCCCCACGCGCGAAACCGTCAGCCCTGCAGCGGAGCTGGCGGCCGGACCTATGCCCGAGCCCAAGGCGACACCGTCGGATGCGCAGCCCGATCCCAAGAGCATGCCGGTCGGTGAGCTACCGCTGCACGGTGATGCGATCCCGCCCGCGACCGACGTCCCGATGTACGGCGAGCCGGCTGCCGGCCGGAAGCCCGCCGCTCCCGAAGCCAAGCGCGGGGTGAGCGTGCTCACGGTCATCTTCGGCGTACTGGGCCTGATCATCGGAGTGACGGCGCTGGCGTTCGGACTGGTGTTCCCCAACACGCTGATTCCGACCTTCGCCGCGGATCCGCAGCTGGTGGTGGCCATCGCATGCGGCTCCATCGGCGTGATTCTGGTGATCGTGGCCATCGTCTGGGCCGTGATGGGAGCCGCGAAACAGCGGAAAACCCAGGCTGGGCAGTGATGCGAGTACACCTATTGGGGTCGTGGTCGGTGGCCTCACAGAGCTGAACCGTTCGGGGCCCGGACCGCCCATAGACAATGGGCGAGCGCGGTATGGACGGTCGGCTCGCCGGTGTGATGGATCTGAATGATCGGGAGGATGGATGAAACGGATAGCGCGCATCACGGTGGTCGCCCTGGCACTGCTGCTGGTGTTCTCCGCACTCGGCTGGGCGATGATGCCCCGCTGGGATATCCGTCCTTACACCAACCATCTCACGGTCGCCACCAGCGACCCCGATATCGAACCCGCCAATGCCGGCATCCCGCACGAGGGACGGTATCGGACAAGGGAAACCGACATCTCCGTGGACGTGGGCGACGATGTGAAACTGCCCGCCGTGCTGCGCGAACCGGTGGACGCGCCCGGACCGCGCCCCGCCTGCCTGTTCATCCACGGCTCCGGCACCAGCGGGGCCGAGGATTTCGGCGATATCGCCAACGCCATGGCCTCAGCCGGCATCGTGACCCTGGTTCCCGCCAAACGCAACGACGACTACACCGTGCTCCACCGCGACTACGCACGATTCGCCCGCGAATATAGCAGGGCACTGGATGTGCTGCGCGGCACGGACGGCGTGAACCCCGCCGCCACCGGAATCTACGCCGAATCCGAGGGCACGTGGATCGCCACGATCCTGGCCTCCTCCCGCAAGGACATCGCCTTCGCCGCACTGACCTCCGCACCCGTGTTCAAAGGGCGCGAACAGATGGCAATGGCCGTCAGCGCCTATGCCAAGCAGGCCGGGGCGCCGAAGCCGGTCATCAAGGACATGGCCAAGCTCATGTCGCTCGACTACGCGCCTTTCGACCTGGCCTACGCCGACTTCGACGCCGACCGGTACCTGTCGACGCTGACCATGCCACTGCTCGTCAGCTACGGCACCTACGACACGGCCATGCCCATCGAACAGGGCGCGCAACGCATCATGTCCGCAGCGCATCGTGCGGGTAACGACGACGTGACCATACGCTACTTTGCCGGCAACCATCAGATGCGTGCCGGACAGGGCCTCTTCACGCCGGGTCTGCCGCTGGCGGACGGATACACGCAGGCGTTGGAGAACTGGATCAACGGCGTGGCGGTCGAGCTCGGGACGGGCGTTGCGAACGCAAGCGTGCGTGATGCCCGTGCCGGAGCTGCTGATGCCGCCGATGTTGCCGATGTTACCGACGTTACCGATGTTGCTGAGAAGAACGCCGGTGATGCCGTCAGCCCTGCCGCCATCGCCGTGAACGACACCTCGAAAACCTGGGCTGCGGCGGGAACATGGGCCACGCCGCAGATCGCCGGCGCGCAGCCGCATCAGCGGTTTGCCGCGCCGACACGCACCGATTCCGGCATCATCGGCTCGCTGGGCGTGCTGGTCGGCATCATGGCGGCGGGGCCGGTGCTGCTGATTGTCGCGTCGCTGCTGGGACTCGGTTCGATGGCGGCGGCATTGATACGGGATTACGGGTCGAAGGTGCGCGTCAAAGGCAAGCGTGCGGCCTTGCATATCCGGCCTGGCATGCTGCCCGGCGGCGCACATGCGGCATCAGCCGGTACCGGTATCCCGGCAGTGCGAGCGTATGCAACCGCCGGCTGGACGGTCACATCGCCGGGTATCGCCGGACCGTGCTGGCTGCTCGGCATCGCATCGACGGTGATCACCATGCTGGCGTACGGCTATCTGACTGCCGTGGGATTGGCATCCGTATACGCCCGGCCGTTCCCGCGACTGTTCGGCACCGGTTGGACGGTGTTGCAGGTGCTGACCGTGCTGTTGGTCATCGTATTCGCCGGCCAATTGGAATACTGCTGGCGATACCGCTGCTGCATCACCGGTATGCGGCGGATCATTTGCGGTGTGACGGCGCTCGCCGCACTCGCATCCCTGACCTCACTGGCCTTCTGGGGACTCTTCTCCATACCGTTCTAGTGACTGGCCTTTTGCAAAGGCTCTGTTAAACCAAGATTGACGTGAATCCGATGGGACTACCCCTCAGACGGCTTCGCCGCCAGCTCGTCCTGCAATTGAGGACGAACTTCGTTCGCATTCTGTTGGCTCGACTGTCGTCTCGCACATCGCCTACAAACAGCCCTGCTGTTTGCTTCACGGCAATGTCCTGACAAGGGGAGCCAAGAATAGGGGCATGTCAATCTTGGTTTAACAGAGCCTTTGCAAGCAGGGGAAACGGGGAGTATCTGCCTGTTTAACCCCGCTCACCAAGCGTTAGGCGGCCTGTTGCGCGGCTTCGGCCTCATCGAGATCGCTGAATCCGCCAAGTCGCACGGTGTTGAGCAAGGTTTCTTCGGTGATGTTGCGCTGTGGGTCGGCATCGGCGCGCTCGCGGATCATCGCTTCATACAGGTCGAAGGTGGCGGGGGAGTAGGTGCCCAGTTCGCCGCGCAGATAGGTTTCGAACGATGTGGCAGTGGGGGTGTCCTCCGCGGTGGTGAGCACGCGCATGGCCTCGCCCAGCTTGGGGTAGCGGGCGCGGAAATCGGAGGCCCACGACACTTGTTGCGTGATCACCTGTTCCTGCCGGGCCGCGCGGTCCTTGGTGAGCTTCGGAATGTACGGTTCGATGTTCGCCGCGTATTCGGCCGGTGCGGTGGAGGCCATCATACGGCCGTACTTTTCCGTGACGAGATTGCGGCCCACGTGGTCCGCCTCGTCAAGATCGGCCGCATAGAATGCCAGCAACGGGTGCTCCCACGTGAGGAACTGGGCCAGCCGCATCTGATGAAACACCGGCCAGTTGCCCTGGCAGGCCGCCCGGCCGCCCTCGTTGTTGGTGCGCTGGAACTGGTCCCATTCATGCCGCACGATGGCCTCGCGCAATTCATCCAAGGCATTGCTCTGTTCCGCCGTCATCTCAAGCTCCTTTGCGGGTTCGCGGACATATAAGAGGTATTGCCGCCGGCTCCCCCTGCCAGGGAGTTGACAGAGAGAGCCGGCTGAGGGAGGGCAGCTTCTCCCCGGATATCCGATTCGCGGCTGGGCCTCTACAGGCTCTTGAGAATCGGATCGTCCGAAGCGATATGGTCCTCCACGTAAGGACGCTGCCATTCCAGGAACGTCTCGTTGGACGTGGTCAGATGCTCGCGCAGCAGCTCCTTGACGATGGCCTGCGCGATCTCCTCCACGATGCCGTTGATCTGCTCGATGGCCGGCGCGGAGCCCTTGCCGCCCTCGCCGAATCCCGCGCCGCCATAGCAGGCCGCCGAACTCAGCCGCATCACGGTCTCCAACTGTCCGCACACGCCCGGCAGCAGCGCGAACATCGAACCGGACATCTTGCGCAGGGCCGCGAACTGCCACTTGTAATACGGCATGTACCCCACCACCATCGGCACATTGATGAGAAACACCAGCGACGCCGTGGCGTTCACAAACTCACGGATGGAAAGCCACGCGGCCGCGGCGTCCCCGCGCTTCAGCGACCGCGGCAGGTTGTACTGGCCGGCCTGCGCGATCATGCCGAGACGCTTGGAGATGAGCGCCAGTCGCACATCATCCGGCATGTCCTTGAAGCCCTGACGTGTCTTGGAGAACATGCCGGTGGGGTCCTGGAACACCTCGCCGTTGGTGGCAGCTGCCAGCGTGGCCTCGTCAAGCATCAGCCATTCGTGCGCTGCAGTGGGCGCGGGAGCGGCAGGATAGCCGGTGATGGCGGTGAAGAAATCGCCGATGCGGAACACACCGTCACGACGGTTGGTGCCCTGCGCGCGAGGGGTGACGGGGGAGAAGCGTCGCGTTGCTTCCGTCACCGGTTCGCCGCCGGTCTCCGTGGCCGCAAACGTGACGTGACCCTGTCCGTCCACGGTGAAGTCGCGTGGCAACGCCGCGTAATCGGCCTGCAAACGGTCGCCGATCGCCGCGTAATCCTCGTCCGCAAGCCACAGGCAGCAACGCGGGCCGAAGTCATGATCCTGCGAATAGGCGTCGTCGAAACCGTAGCATTCGGACCCATGGCCCACCAGTCCGGCGGCGATGCGGCCCGCGTACTGCGGATGCTTCGCCTCGATCATCGGTCGGACTACCTGCGTCCAGAACGCGCGCGTAAGTTTTAGGCCGGACACCGGACAGACCTGGGAGTCCGTGACGTCGCCGGCAGTCGCGGGAGCGGATTCGTCCACGGTCTCGGTAAGCGGATTCGTCCCCGCCTCGCCATCGATGGGAATGTGGGTGGAAGTTTCAGATGTGCGGTCCACTGCGGACAGGCCGGTGTCATCGGCCATTCCAATGGTCGCGGAATCGGTGCCGGCCTCCATGGCTTCGTCTGCCGTGTTTCCGGCCGGCTGGATACGCTCGCCGTGCGCCTCGGCCTGACGTTCGGCCTCGTGCAGGTTCTCCTCGGTGATGTGCCAGTAATCGGTGTTCCTGCCGTAGCATTCCTCGATGACCTTGAGCGCCCGGCGATAGCCGTCCACCGCGTCCGCATACCGTTTCTCAGCGAAGCATACCTGTGCGAAACCTGCCAAAGCGGAGGCGAAGTGCGCGGAATGCTCCAGATGGCCCGTCTTGTAGATCTCCAGCGCTTTGGCCGCATGCCAGTGCGCGCCTTCCAACTTGCGTTCGGCGAGAAGCGTCAACGCCAGATTGGTGTGCGAACTGGCCACGTCGATGTCCGCATCCGGATTCACGCTGGACGCCTCGATGATGCGCAGGGCCTCGCGCAGCTCGGTTTCCGCCTTGTCCAAACGGTCGGTCTCGCTGTAGAGCATGGAGAGGTTGTTATGCAGTGCCGCGAGTCTGCGGTCGGTGGGGGAGAAGGCACGCTGGCACACGTCCTGCGCCTGATGGTAGAGGTCCTTGGCCTGGTCGTACTGCTTGGCCGCGCGCATGGCGGTAGCGCAATTGATGAGTGTGGTGGCCCACGCCTCGGACGTGCCGGTGGTCAGGCCCATGCGGGCGGCCAGTTCCAGCGCCCGCTGCACGATCCACTGGTTCTCCTTGTGGCGCCCTTGGGAACGGTAGAAGCCCATCGTCTCGTTGAGCACGGTCAGCAGGCCGGCCGCGTCGCCCGCGTTCTCCGCATCCACCGCGGCCTGTTCAAGATACGGGCCGGCTTCGGTGGATGCCGCATGACGGTTGAAGATGTCGTCCAGACCTTTCAGGAAGTCATCGACGTCGAAGTCCGCGGGCGTCTCGCCGTTCTCGTCGTCATCGATGGCCGATTGCGCGGCGGCCACCTCGTCCGTGTCGTCGCCGTCCTCCGGTCCGTGCGCGAATTGTGCGGCGAATTGCCTGAGCAGCGCGTCTTCGTCAACCACCGTGTACCTCCTTGAACAGATTCCTGTAACAGTCTATGGGCAAGGCGGCCGGCGCATACGAAAAATCGCCTGTGAGTTTGCTCTCAGCAGGCGATTGTTCATATACATTGGCTCCCCTCAAAGAGCGACGCCAACGTTGAAGGGAGCGATTTCTTTAGACACTCCGGGAGAAGTCAGCCGTAATCAGTCCACCTTCACTTCGCGCATGCGGTGGATGGCGTCGGTGTTCGTCTCGCAGCGCCACGAGTAGAACGCGAGCAGCCCCACGGCCGTCAGCGCTAGCGGTACGCCGCCCAGACCGGTGAACCGGTACTGCATGGCGAAAGCGTTGAGCATGGCACCACCCACGATGGAGCCCACGGCGTTGCCGAAGTTGAACGCCACCTGCACGGCCGCGCCGGCGATGAGCTCGCCACCGCCCTGACCGGCTTCGGTCATGAGCAGCTGCTGCGGCGCGGAGATGAAGAACAGGCCGAACGCGATCCAGAACGTCAGGATGGCGGTGGTCACCAGATTGGCGGGCACGAGGAACACCATAATCAGACCGAGGCAGGAGATCGCCTGACCCAGGGCCGCGGTACCGGCGTGACGCCAGCGATCGGTGATACGGCCGCCGATCAGGCCGCCCACCACCATGCCGAAGCCGGCGAGCATCATCAGCAGCGGCACCAGGTCGGACGACCAACCGCCGGACTTCTGCAGCCACGGGGAGACGTAGCTCCACCAGCAGAACACGCCGGCGTTGCCGGTGAACACGGCGGCCAGGATCACCCACGGGCCGCGACGGGTCAGGAAACGGAACTGGCCGGCGATGCCCGCGTCCTTGATGGGGGCGACGTACGGGATCCACGTCAGCGCAAGCACGATGGTCATCGCGGCCCATGCGGCGAGGAAACCGAACGCGAGACGCCAGGACAGGAATTCGGCCATCAGCGTGCCGGCGGGAACGCCCAGCATGTTGGCTACGGTCTGGCCGGTCACCATCGCGGCGACTGACTGCGCCTCCTTGCCCTTGTCCGCCAAGGTCTTGGCGATGAGCGTGGCCGTGCCGAAGAACGCACCATGCGGCAGGCCGGAGATGAAGCGCGCGACGAGCAGCATCGGACCGTTGACGGAGACCGCGGACAGCAGATTGCCGGTCAGCGCGATGGCCATGAACAGGATGATGAGGTTCTTCGGCGGCACCTTGCGGCCGAACACCAGAATCAGCGTGCCGAAGCACACGCCGAAGGCGTAGGCGGAAATGTAATGGCCAGCGGTGGGGATGTCCACGCCGGTCGCGGCGGCGGCCTGCGGCAGGATGCCCATCATCACGAATTCCGCGGCGCCGAGGATGAACGCGCCCGAAGCGAGCGCGAGCAGACTTTTCTTCATCGGTACTCTTGCCTCCACTCGTGCCTTCGCGCGGCGATCGGCGATGGGATACCGCGGTTCAGGCAAAAAGAAAGGGAACCAGCGGTAACCACTGATTCCCTTATTGCAGTCGGGCTGGCGGGATTTGAACCCGCGGCCTCTTCGTCCCGAACGAAGCGCGCTACCAAGCTGCGCTACAGCCCGTTTTGGCAACGTCGTATAGCTTACGATAAGGGTGCCTGATTATGCAAACCACGGCGTGTCGCGCGGAATTCCAACGGTTTCATGGCTGATTGCGGTGAATGGTGGCAGTTTCGTTTGGCTTTGTTAAACCAAGATTGACGTGAATTCCCTTGGACTACCCCTCAGTCGGCTTCGCCGACAGCTCCCCTGACAAGGGGAGCCAAAAATAAGGGGCATGTCGATCCTGGTTTAATGAGTCTTCTTTTTTGGCTCCCCTCTCTGAGGGGAGCTGTCGGCGAAGCCGACTGAGGGGAGTGACCGATTCGGCGTATGGTGGGGCTCCCTCAGCGAGAGGAGCCGGAATAAAGGCCGATTAGAGGTGCCGAAAAGATTCGGCAAGAGAATTCGCCGGTCTTGCGTACACTGAAGAACCATGGCTGAAGTTGTTGAAAACACTGAGAATACCGAGAACGAAACCCCGGCCGTCCCGCAGATGAGCACCGTCGAGCGTGCGGAAATGCTGCTCAAGCAGGACGCCACCATCACCGAGAAGATCAAGTCCGGCGCCACGCTGGACGAGGCTGTGGACCCCTCCAACAAGGAGTTCGGCCCGCTGGCGCACCCCGAGCAGGTGCAGATGCGCGTGGCCAAGCGCGCCATGATGCTTGAGGCCGGCATCGCCCCCTACCCGGTCCACCTGGATGTGACCGACACTATCGAGGATGTGCGTGCCAAGTACGACGGCAAGCTCGAGGCCGGTCAGGAGACCGAGGACATGGTCGGCATCGCCGGCCGTGTGCTGTTCCTGCGTAACGCGGGCGGCCTGTGCTTCGTGCAGCTCTCCGCCGGCGATGGCACCAAGATCCAGGGCATGATCTCCAAGAAGGAGATCGGCGCCGACTCCTTGAAGCAGTTCAAGCAGCTCGTGGACCTCGGCGACCACCTGTACCTGAAGGGCCGCGTGATCGCCTCCAAGACCGGCGAGCTGTCCGTGTTCGCCACCGAGTGGGCCATCGCCTCCAAGGCGCTGCAGCCGCTGCCGGCCCTGCACAAGGAGCTCAACGAGGACACCCGCACCCGTAAGCCGTACATCGGCATGATCGCGGACGAGAAGATCCGCAACATGGTCCGCAACCGTTCCAAGGCCGTGGCCTCCCTGCGCCGTACCTTCGACGACCACGGCTTCCTCGAGGTCGAGACCCCGATGCTGCAGACCCTGCACGGCGGTGCCGCGGCCCGTCCGTTCACCACGCACATGAACGCCTTCGACCTGGACCTCTACCTGCGCATCGCCCCGGAGCTGTTCCTCAAGCGCTGCCTGGTCGGCGGCATCGACCGCGTGTTCGAGATCAACCGCGACTTCCGCAACGAGGGCGTCGACGCCACGCACGCCCCCGAGTTCACCATGGTCGAGGCCTACCAGGCGTACGGCACCTACGATTCCATCGGCCAGCTGGTCAAGGAGCTCGTGCAGAAGACCGCCATGGACGTCTACGGCTCGCACAAGGTCACGCTGCTGGACGGCACCGAATACGACTTCGGCGGCGAATGGAAGACCATCAGCATGTACGACTCCCTGTCCGAGGCCCTCGGCGAGGAGATCGTGCCGAATGGCGGCCCCGAGCACCCCGGCACCTCCGTGGAGCACCTCGGTGAGATCGCCGACAAGCTCGGCGTGGAGCGCGACGACGTGGAGAACCACGGCAAGCTCGTCGAGCACCTGTGGGAGCACTTCTACGAGGACAAGCTCTACGAGCCGACCTTCGTGCGTGACTTCCCGGTCGAGACCAGCCCGCTGGTCAAGGGCCACCGCACCAAGCCCGGCGTGGTGGAGAAGTGGGATCTCTACGTGCGCGGCTTCGAGCTGGCCACCGGCTACTCCGAGCTCAACGACCCGGTCGTGCAGCGCGAGCGTTTCGTGGCCCAGGCTAAGGACGCGCTGGCGGGCGACGAGGAGGCCTGCGACATCGATGAGGACTTCCTGGAGGCCCTCGGCGTGGGCATGCCGCCGGCAGGTGGCATGGGCATGGGCATCGACCGACTGCTCATCGCCCTGACCGGCGCCACGATCCGCGAGACCATCACCTTCCCGCTGGTCAAGCCGCTCAACTGATTGTCTGCGATTGTTTCGGCTCCCTTCCCTGAAGGGAGCCTTTTTCAATAAGCGAGATAAATCGGCTCCCCTCTCTGAGGAGAGCCAGAGACGTATGTGCACTGCTGACGGTTCGACATAGGCTCTGTTAAACCGAGATTGACATGGCGCTCATTCTTGGCTCCCCTTGTCAGGACATTGCCGTGAAGCAAACAGCGGAGCTGTTTGTAGGCAATGTGCGAGACGACAGTCGAGCCAACAGAACACGAACGAAGTTCGTTCTCAATTGCAGGACGAGCTGTCGCTGAAAGCGACTGAGGGGTAGTCCAATCGAATTCACGTCAATCTTGGTTTAACAAAGTCTTGGCATAAAGGCATTGCCTGCCGTCTTTGTAACGGAAAGGGGAATCTCCCGTGGATCTACGTTTGTGGCTGACTGGACTTCGCCCCAAGACCCTGCCCGCCTCGATCGCCCCGGTGCTGGTCGGCGCGGCATTGGCGTCCCGCCATATCGACCAGCTCGGCACCTGCGTCGAAATCCATCCCGTGCCGCAGGAATGCGTTGCCAATCAGGCCATAGCCGAGACGTTGCAGGCCCATTTCTGGCCGGTGGCCATACTGTGCATGCTCGTGGCGGTGTTCCTGCAGATCGCGGTCAATTTCGCCAACGATTACTCCGACGGCATTCGTGGCACCGATGAAGGCCGGGACATGGCGGAATCGGAGCCGGAGCCGGACGCCCAACGGGGCGGCGGAATCTCCAAGCCTCGTCGCCTGGTGGCCTCCGGGGTGCCGCCGAAGCATGTGCTTGCCGCAGCCGGCATCGCCGCGGCGCTCGCCGCCATCTGCGGCTTGGCCGCGGTCGTCGTTTCACAGGCGTGGTGGCTGCTGGCCGTGGGCGCTTTGAGCCTCCTCGCCGGCTGGTTCTACACCGGCGGCAAACACCCGTACGGATACGCGGGCCTTGGTGAGGTCGCGGTGTTCCTGTTCTTCGGTCTGGCCGCGGTGCTCGGCACCGAATACGCGCTGGCCGGTGGAATCGATGCGATGGGCGTGGCGGCGGCCGTCTGCTGCGGACTCAACGCCGTGATGCTGCTCATGGTCAATAATCTGCGCGACATCGTCGAGGACGAGCGTCATGGCAAGCGCACGCTGGCCGTGCGGTTGGGCGAGCGACGCGCCACCGTGTTGTTCACCGCCTGCTGCATCGCGGCGTGGGTGCTCGGCCTGTTCGTCTGCATGACGCTGTGGCTGCCGTGGGGCGGTGTGCTGTTGATCTCCGGCGTGGGCGTGCCGGTGCGCATGGTGTCCAGCGTGCCCAAGCGCCGATTCCGCACCGCCCTGAGCGACGCCGGTTTCCAGACGCTGCTCTTCGCCGTCGTGGTTGTGATCGCCGCAGCCGTGTGACGTCAACCGTTATCCAATCTATTCCTTTCCTTGGCTCCCCTTGTCAGGGGAGCCGTCGGCGTAGCCGACTGAGGGGTAGTCCCTCACGAGCATGTTGGCTCTGGTCCAGCAACGTCAACCGTTATCCAATCGATGCGCAAAACGTAAGATTCGCAGTCGCGTTTGGCGCGTTCGGGCGGTAGACTGGCCGTATGTCTTACAAACTAGTACTGCTCCGTCACGGACAGAGCGCATGGAACAAAACCAATCAGTTCACCGGCTGGGTCGACGTCCCGCTGACCGAGCAGGGTGAAGCCGAAGCCAAGCGTGGCGGCGAGCTGCTCAAGGAGAAGAACGTCCTTCCGGACATCGTGTTCACCTCCCTGCTGCGTCGCGCCATCAACACCGCCAACATCGCGCTGGACGCCGCGGATCGTCTGTGGATCCCGGTCGAGCGCAACTGGCGTCTCAACGAGCGTCACTACGGCGCTCTGCAGGGCAAGAACAAGACCGAGATCCGCGAGGAGTACGGCGACGAGAAGTTCATGCTGTGGCGCCGCTCCTACGCCACCCCGCCGCCCGAGATCGATCCGAACGATCAGTACGCCCAGAACCACGACCCGCGTTACACGGGCGACCCGGTTCCGGAAGCCGAGTGCCTGGCCGACGTGGTCAAGCGCGTTGAGCCGTACTTCAAGTCCGACATCGAGCCGCAGCTCAAGGCCGGCAAGACCGTCCTGATCGCCGCTCACGGCAACTCGCTGCGTGCCATCGTCAAGATGCTCGACAACCTGTCCGAGGAAGAGATCGCCAAGGTCAACATCCCGACCGCCATCCCGCTGCTCTACGAGCTGGATGAGAACTTCAAGCCGATTAAGCCGCGTGGCGAGTACCTGGATCCGGAGGCCGCCGCCGCCGGTGCCGCCGCCGTCGCCGCTCAGGGCCAGAAGTGAGCCTAAACCGATAGGCTAGCCGCGTCGAACACGCATCATAGGGAGTCGCACCTCACCGTGCGGCTCCCTTTTTCGTACCCTTTTCCGTATCTTTCGACTAGATTCGGTGCGAAAATGGCATAAGAAAACGGCGACCAGTCGCAACCGGATCGCCGTTTCAGGCATCCCCGAGGGGATAGGAATCATGTATCGACGGATCGAAACGATCAGTCGATGTCGGTGCCTTCGTCGCGCGAGGGCTTCTTGGAGGGATCGAAGCCGGAGACGATGTACACCACGCGGCGGGCGGAGGAGACGGCGTGGTCTCCAAGACGCTCCAGGAAGCGGCCCAGCAGCACGATGTCCACGGTCTGCTGACGGGTGATGTCGTCGGAGAGCGCCAGCTCGAAGGTCTTGTGGTGCAGCTCGTCCAGCGTGTCATCGTTGAGGATGATGTGCTCGGCGGTCTTGGCGTCACGATCGGAGAGCATGGCGATGAGCTGGTCCGCGGTGTTGCTCAGGAAGTCGATCATCTGGGCGAACACGGGCTGAGCGGCCTCAGGCAGCGGGGACGCCGGGTAGGTGCGGCGTGCGGCCTCGGCCACGTGACGGGCCAGATCGCCCATACGCTCGAAGGTGGAGGCCAGGCGCATGGTGGAGACGACCACGCGAAGGTCGGTGGCCACCGGGTTCTGCTTGGCCAGCAGCTTCACGCACTGGTCGATGACGGAGGACTCCAGGGCGTCGATCTCGATGTCGCCATCGATGACGGTCTGCGCGGCCTCGACATCCTGCTTCAGCAAAGCCTCTCCGGCGCCGTTGATCGCCTTACGCACGTCCTGCGCCATATGGTCGAGGTCGTCGGCAACCTGCTTCAGCTCCTCGTTGAAAATAACGCGCATTTCTCTAGCCTTTCATGCTTTTGGTATTGCAACCTCTCTCAGTGTATTATTCCAGCTTTCACGCGCCACTTCAACGTAGACAATGGCAACCTCAAGTTGTTGCAAAGTTCATTGGGTTGTTCACCCCGAATTCATGTTTTCGGCGTGTTCTCGGCGTGCCGTGTGGTGTGGGAGAATAGGAGCCATGACTGAAATGCCGATTGCGGCCCTGATCGCGCTGATCGTGGCCGCCGTGTTGCTGGTGGTTGTTGGTGTTGTTCTGATTATCGGCGTGGCGACGCGCCGTGTGCGTGTGTCCGGGCGGCCTGCGGGGGATGGCGACCCGGATGACGAGGAGTTGCCGGACGAGGCCTCCACATTGCTGTCCATGCTCCCGGATATCTCGATTCTGGTGGACGAGCAGGATGAGGTGGTCCGTTGCAGTCCCGGTGCCTACCGTCTGGGCGTGGTCCAGGAGGACGCCATCGTAGGCAAGGAGATACTGGACGCGATTCACGAGACGCGCGCCCGCGGCGGCAAACGCCAGTTCGACCTGACCACCGACACCCCTGAACGGTATGCGGCGGAACGAGACAAGGGGAGTGCGGTCAAGACTCAGTCCGTGCGCCGGCCCAACTGGCTGAAGGTCACGGTGGGGCGCATCAACGCGCAGTTCGTGATCGTGCTGGTGGAGGACGTCAGCGATTCGGTCCGCTTCGCCCAAGTACGTGACGCTTTCATCACCAACGTGTCCGAGCAGTTGCTTGGCCCGACCGAGGCCCTCGCCAAGCTCGCCGATTCGCTGGAGCAGGGCGAGCCCGACCGTGAGCGCATCGCCGAGGACGCCCGTCAGGTACGGTCCAGTTGCGGCAAGCTCAATCACATGGTGTCCGATTTGCTGCTGCTCATCCGCGCGCAGGAGCCAATCACGCCGTCCTCGGCGAATCGTCTTGCGGTCATGGATCAGTTGCGCAAGACCGTGGATAGGCTCACGCCACAGGCCGAGCAAGCCGGCGTCATGCTGCGTCTGAGTGGCGACGATACGTTGGTCGTCAATGACGAGGGCGGCCAGATCGACAGTGCGGTGACCAAACTCATCGAGAACGCCATCGGCTATTCAAAGGAGGGTGGCGTGGTGAGCGTGTCCGCCTCCAAGACCCAGGACGGCGGCCGCGCCTCGATTCGAGTGATCGATCAGGGTGTGGGCATCGCCAAGAAGGACCAGGCGCGCATCTTCGAACGGTTCTACCGCGGTGCCGGCCAGAGCGAACGCACGGCGGACGGTGTGGGTCTGGGCCTGGCCATCGCCAAGCACGTGGCGCTGACCCATCATGGCGACATCGCCGTCTGGAGCACCCCCGGCCAGGGCAGCACCTTCACCCTCACCTTGCCCTTGGCGCAGTGACCTCATCTTTGGCTACAAACCCAATCTCCGGTAATCCCAGCGGTCGAAGAACTCCCAGATCAGCAGCAGCAGTCCGATGATCACGCCGGACGAGCACATGATCACCAACGGTTCGAAGTCATGGTCGAGCGTCGTCAGTATCAACGCGACGATCAAAGCCACGGCCCATAGGCCGGTGCCGATGCCGAACACCTTGCGCAGATCCACGCGCACTGGCTTCGGGGTGGGCTTGCGGACGGCGGGATCGATGATGGGCGCGAACTTCATAGTCATGCACTGTAGTCAACAGGAACGTCAATCGCCGCGCACGACGATGCGATACGCGGCGATTGACCGATGGATAAATGATATTGACGGGGAAATCCTGTCTTACTGCAGGTGCTCCACCACGTAATCCACGCATTTGGTGAAGGCGATCACATCGGACGGCTCCACGGACGGGAACACGCCCACGCGCAGCTGGTTGCGGCCAAGCTTACGGTAGCCTGCGGCGTCCACGATGCCGTTTTCGCGCAGAATCGCGAGTACTTGGCTGGCCGAGACGTTTTCATCCAAGTCGATGGTGACCACGGCGTTCGAGCGTGCGCCCGGATCGGTGACGAACGGATGCGCATACTCGGAGCGTTCGGCCCACGTGTACAGGATGGATGCGGACTTGGCGCAGCGGGCGGCGGCCCACGCCAGGCCGCCGTTGCCGTTGAGCCAGCTGATCTGGTTGGCCATCATGATCAGCGTGGCCACAGCCGGGGTGTTGAGCGTCTGGTCCTTGCGTGAGTTGTTCAGCGCGGAGGTCAGCGAGAGGAACGGTGGCACCCAGCGGCGTGCGCCCTCCAGATGGGCGCTGGACTCCACGCCGGCCGCGCGGTCGATGGCTTCGGGGGAGAGGATGGCCACCCACAGGCCGCCGTCGGAGCCGAAGGCCTTCTGCGGGGAGAAGTAGTAGACGTCGGTCTGCGCGATGTCGATGGGCAGGGCGCCGGCTGCGCTCGTGCCGTCGATGACGGTCAGGGCGCCGGCCTCACGGCTGCCGGGCACGCGGCGAATCGGGGCGGCCACGCCGGTGGAGGTCTCGTTATGGGCCCAGCAGTAGGTGTCCACGCCCTCGGTGAGTTCGGGTAGGCGGTACGTACCTGGCTCGCCCTCGAAGATCACCGGCTTCTCCAGGAACGGCGTGTTGGCGGCGGACGCGGCGAACTTGGCGCTGAACGAGCCGTAGGTGCCGAATGCGGCCTGACGGGTGATCAATGAGGCACAGGCCACTTCCCAGAACGCGCTGGCGCCGCCGTTGCCCAATGCCACCTCATAGCCGTCGGGTAGATGGAAGAACTCGGCGAGGCCTTCGCGGATGGAGCCGACCACCTGCTTGACCGGGCTCTGGCGGTGCGAGGTGCCCAGCAGTGTGGTGGCGCCGGCATCCAACGCGGCGATCTGCTCGGGGCGGATCTTGCTCGGGCCCGATCCGAAACGGCCGTCCTCGGGCTTCAACGATTCAGGAATGGTAATGCTCACAGTCATGCCTCCAAGGCTAGCCCGTGCCGGCAACGAATGCAGGCAATCTCCCGACTGCCGGATTTTCGTGGATGCACTGGTTGAGGGGGCGTCGTTCGTGCTGTGATGGGCGGGCGTGGCGGGAGCATGGCGCTTGGGTGGGCTTCCGAGGGGACTGATTGGCGGGATTCGTGGCCGGGGACTTACTCATGACAATTCGTTAGGCTCTGTTAAACCAAGATTGACATGCCCCCTTATTCTTGGCTCCCCTTGTCAGGACATTGCCGCAAAGCAAACAGCGGAGCTGTTTGTAGGCAATGTGCGAGACGACAGTCGAGCCAGCAAAA
This sequence comes from Bifidobacterium callitrichidarum, assembly GCF_003129905.1. GTDB lineage: Bacteria > Actinomycetota > Actinomycetes > Actinomycetales > Bifidobacteriaceae > Bifidobacterium > Bifidobacterium callitrichidarum. The sequence goes on along the minus strand of NZ_QFFM01000004.1, from coordinate 68,306 downwards.
CACGAACGAAGTTCGTCCATAATTACAGGACGAGCTGGCGGCGAAGCCGACTGAGGGGTAGTCCAAGGGAATTCATGTCAACCTTGGTTTAACAGAGCCGTTTGTTTTGTTTCTGGCTTGGATTGGGCGTGATGCTGTTATGCGATGGTCGATTCATGTGCGTCTTCGCGTGAAATCGATGTTGTTGCTGTTGAAGTTTGTCCCTGTTTGCTCTGAAACCGTTTTCTTGTGAGATGACGGCAAGAAAACGTGTCCCCATTTGTTTGGATTGGCTCTTTGCGGAACTGGTGGCAAGACGCTGTGCCACCATTGTGGCGTCAATCGGTTGATACGCGGATAGGGACAAGTCGGTGTTCCGTCAAATCCTTGGAATTAAGCCGTTTTCGGTTTTCGGGCCTGAAACTGTGTACTAAAGCGCTTGCCCCCATTCCCTAATATCTCTTGAATCCCGGAATGGGGGTCTGCGCTTACTCTTATCCAGCCAAGGAATGATGCGATTCTGCCGTGTATTGCTCATCTTCTTTTGTCGCGACAATGTCCTGACAGGGGAGAGGAATTTGCGGTCATTTGACTCCAGAAACGGGTTTTCCGTACCGGGAAGGGACCACGGGGCGGGGCGTCCCTCTGATTGGGGTGAGTCCTGTACTCGGGAAGGTGGCACCGGGCAACTGGCGCGGCAAGCGGGCTGTCGATCGGTGCGGCCGACGATTCCAGAGGAACCCGACAGCCCGGTCATAGCCGGGCATAGAAAATACCTATATATACGGTATGTGAGGAATGCAATAGTGTTCCGGTTGATTATGTCGGCTCCGAAGCGGTATCGGCAATCTTGCCGCAAGCCCGGAAATGCGCGGGAATACAGCGGAAAATCGCCGTGAAAAACCATGAAACAGACCGTGAAACACCGGTGGCTTTCCGGGGAGAACGGGCGTACGTCAATCGATTGACACGCCCGGACGGCCCCTCGTCAGGTTGGCAATTGACATACTCACGTTGTACAGTGGGCAATTGTGACGGTACGGCGACGCTCTCACGAAGAGGCGTCCGACCCATCCAAGGAGTTAATCAGTTATGAAGCATGCCTCGCATAAAGCGACCAAGGTCTCACGCCAGAAGTTCAGCTTAGCGAAGGCTCTCTTCGCCTCCGGAAAGGGTTCCCACTCCGTTCGTGCGGTCCGTGCGGCTCAGGCCGCCGGCGGCGATGCCATCGCGCTGGGTCTTGATCCCGCTGTGGCCGAAAAGATCAACGAAATCGCCCCGCAGACCCGTCGTTCCATTCGCGAGGCCGCTCGCGCGGCCGAACGTCGCAGCCATATCCTTGCTTCCGCGTCCCTTGCGGCACTGGTGGGTACCGCGGCCACCTCCATGGCCTTCGCCCAGAACGACGACACCACCACCGTGTTCGCCGATCCGGCCACCACGACCACGCAAATCAAGCGCGTGAGCGACGTGACCTCCGCTTCCCGTTCCGAGGCCCGTACCGAACTCAATTCTTCCGTGACCGAGCAGTCCACCAATGAAGGCGGCTGGGGGCTGAGCAACTCCGAAAGCTCCTTGAACACCACGCTGATGAACCGCAACACCGCGAACAACCCGGTGGTCTCCGTGCTTATGGACCAGGATTCCGCGGCACTTCCGGCCGGTTTCAATCCGAATCATGACATCGGCACCAGCGGCAACAACTACCCGTGGGGCCAGTGCACGTGGTATGCGTACAACCGCCGCGCCGAGCTCGGCCTGCCGAGCAGCGGCAACTTCGGCAACGGTGGCGCTTGGGCCGATTCCGCCCGTGCCCTGGGCTACTGGGTGGACAACACGCCCCGCCACGTGGGCGATGCCGTGGTCTTCACGCAGGGCCAGGCCAACGCCGATCCCGTCTATGGCCATGTGGCCGTGCTGGAGAAGATCAACGCGGACGGCTCTATCGAGATCTCCGAGTCCAACGCCAAGGGCCTTGGCGTGATTTCCCACCGCACCTTCACCGCCGACGAGGCCGCGAAGTTCCAGTACGTGCACTACTGATTCGCGAGTTTGTCTTATGTGACGCCGGTCACCGTTTTGTTGAAAAACGAAGTGTATTTTTGGTGATTGTCAATTAGCGACACGCCGACATAATCCCCATTATTGTGCGGATTTGTCCATTGACTCCCAGCTTCTGTTCATGTTTGCCGGCTAGCGTTCAGGTTTCATGAGGACTTTTCCCCGAATCGCTTCAGCAATCGCCGCGTGCACAGCCACGGCCAGCCTGCTTGCCTTCGCCCCCGCGGCCAATGCCGATGAGGGTATCGTCACTTCTATCAAGTCGTTCCCCACGAGCAGCCAGACCCGTGAGAACCTGACCGCCGAATCCACTGCTACCGAGGTCGAGGGCGACTCCAGCTGGGGTGGCATCGAGACTTTGAACGTACCGCAGACCGCTTCCCAGGCCGAGAAGGACGCGGCCGCCGCCGAAGCGGCCAAGAAGGTCCAGGACGAGGCCGAAGCGGCCCAGGTGCAGAGCCAGATGGAATCCGCCAGCCGCGGCCAGGCCCGCAGCACCCTGTCTTACACCGAAACGGACGGTTCCGTATCTGCCGGCGCCGCCGCATCCATCGATCGTGCATATTCGCTCATCGGCCAGAGCATGGACTGCACTGCTCTGGTGAGCTACGCACTTGCCGCGCGCGGCATCAACTTCCATGGCTGGCCCGAGGAGTACGCCAACGTGCCCGGCGGCCAGATCGTCACCGACGGCTCCCTGCAGCCCGGCGACATCCTCATCTACGCCAACACCGGCGGCTGGAACGGCGGCGCCCATTATGATCATGTGGCGCTGTACGTGGGCAACGGCCAGGCCGTGCACGGCGGCTGGAACGGCTACACCGTGGCGCTGGCCGATGCCATGCTCAACCAGGTGACCATCGTGGTGCGCATCCCGTGATGCACGTGGCGCACCTGCGCTGAACTACATATGGATTTCTCCAGGCTCCGTTAAACCAAGATTGACAAAATTCCATCGGACTACCCCTCAGTCGGCTTCGCCGACAGCTCGTCCTGTAATTATGGACGAACTTCGTTCGTGTTTTGCTGGCTCGACTGTCGTCTCGCACATTGCCTGCAAACAGCTCCGCTGTTTGCTTTGCGGCAATGTCCTGACAAGGGGAGCCGAGAATGGGGACATGCCAATCCTGGTTTAACAGGCTCTTCCCAAGGCCCCGGCACGGATGTGTCCGGGGCTTTGTGCTGTGCGGAAGCAGGCCGGGGAAAGCGTCAGCGTCTGTGGTAAGGTGGTGCGTTGATGATGAACGTTAAGCAGATTCTTTCCACTTCCGTCGCGGTCGTAGCGGCCGCCACTCTCTTCGCCGGCGTAGTGCCTGCCGCCAATGCCGCAGACACCGCCAGCACCACCACCGCAGTAGTGTCCTCCCGTTCCTTCCCGAAGGCCTCCGCCGCCAAGGCGAACCTTCTGGCAGAGTCCACCTCCACCTCGGTGGATGAGAATTCCGATTGGGGCGGCATCGAGACACTGAACGTGCCGCAGACCAAGTCCCAGTCCGAAAAGGACGCCGAAGCCGCGCAGAAAGCCGCCGATGAGGCCGCCAAGGCCCAAACCCAGGAATACGCGGCCAGCCGTTCCGAGCAGCGCACCGCCATCCCGCAGATTGATCTGGGATCCATGACCGGCAGCAGCGCCGACCTCGCCCGTTACGCCAGCCAGTTCACCGGCTATCCGTACGTCGCCGGCGGCAACACCCCGGCCGGTTGGGATTGCTCCGGTTTCGTGCAGTACGTGTACGCCCAGTTCGGCATCTCCCTGCCTCATTCCTCCGGTGCGCAGGCCGCCATGGGTACGCCGGTCGCCAGCCTCGCCGAGGCCCAGCCGGGCGATATCCTGGCCAACGGCACCCACGCCGCCATCTACATCGGCAACGGCATGGTGGTCAACGCCATGAACCCGGTGCAGGGCACGCAGATCGTCGACGTCTCCGTCTTCGGCGGCGCCGGATACGCCATTCGCCGTCTCCTGTAGTCGATTCCGGCGGGTCATGCAGGTCGCCGAAATCAACTGGAAACCATTTAGAACTGCCTAACGTTATGCCAAGGCGCGTCCCATTGCGGGCGCGCCTTTTTGCATATCTGCCTGTTCTTTTTGCGCGTAGGCTACCGCCGAAACCGAGTGTCGCGGGGTATTGTTGGTGATGTGCGGGGCTATCCCGTAATAACTTCAAGGAGGTCGTCATGATTAACGACAAGGCCATACTCGTCGGCGTTGACGGGTCGCATGCCAGCTACAAGGCAACATGGTGGGCCGCGAATTATGCCAAGCATGCCGGACTCACGCTGCAGATCGTCTGCGCGTATTCCCTGCCGAGCTACGCCGCCGTCTCGTTCGATGCCACATACACGGCGATGGGGGATGACAACGCCGCGCATTCCGATGCCCAGGAGATCCTGTCCAAGGCCAAGGCCATCGCGGACGAACAGGGTGTGGAGGCAGCCACGCTGATCGTCACCGGAGACCCGGCGTCCGTGTTCGTGGAATTGTCCCGCAACTACAACCTCATCGTCATCGGCAACCGCGGCAAGGGCGGTCTGGCCGAACGACTGCTCGGCACCACGTCCTCCTCGCTGCCGGCGTACGCCTACTGTCCGATCGTGGTGGTGCCCTACACCGACGACGACGGCAACCTCATGCACCTCAACAACACCATCACCAAGGTGGCCGTGGGCTCCGACGAATCCAAGTGGGGACTCAAGGCCTTGGACATCGCCGCCGACTTCGCCTCCTGCTGGGGCGCCGAACTCGACGTGATCTCCGCCGTGCCGAACCTCAAGGGCGTGGATGGCGAGGATGCCGTGATGGAGTCCTACAAGGAAGACCTTGACGTTCGTATCAAGCCGCTGCAGGAATCGCATCCGGACTTGAAGATCAACAAGCAGATCGTGTCCGGACCGGCCGTGAGCGCCCTGACCAAGGCCAGCTACGACCATGACGTGGTGGTCGTGGGCTCGCGTGGCCGCGGCGGATTCACCGGCCTGCTGCTGGGCTCCACGAGCCAGGGACTGCTGCAGCATGCGGTGGGTCCGGTGTACGTGGTGCCGCGCAAGTACGTGGAGGCCGCGGAATCCCGCCTCGACACCGTGCCGAGCTCGCCCGCCGAAGTGCCGACCAAGTCCTTGGAGGACATCGCCGGCGTCGAGGAGATCCCGGTGGATAAGGCCGAGCCGGAAGTGGCCCAGCAGATCGAAAAGACCATCGATCCTGATAGGCAGTGATTGATGGGTTTAAAACAATAAGAAACTGGCTCCCCTCGCCGAGGGGAGCTGTCAGCGGAGCTGACTGAGGGGAGTCGCGGATAACCGTGGTGCTCCCCTCAGTCTCACTTCGTTCGACAGCTCGTCCGGCAATTACGGACGAACTTCGTTCGCGTTTTTCTGGCTCGACTGTCGTCTCGCACATTGCCTACAAACAGCTCTGCTGTTCGCTTCACGGCAATGTCCTCCAAGAGGGGAGCCAGTAGCGTATGTGCTGTCTTACGGCAAAAGAGCCGTATGTCGCACGGCAAAAATCAGTGCTTGATGGTCACATCCATGCGGACCGGGGTCTCCTGCACGTACGTGTGCTTCACCGTGCAGCCCTTTTCGATGTGACGGGTGATGCGCTCCTTGAGCTTCGCGGCGTCCTCCTCGGACAGGCCAGCGTCGGCGGCATCCACCACGACATGCTCCTCGAAGGCGGTGTAGGCGTCGTTCTCGGGGTCGTAGGAGCCGTCCACCACGATCTTGGCACCCTTGCCCTCGCCAAGCGTATGCTCAATGGCGAATTGGCTGGACAGCGCCGCGCAACCGGCCAGCGCGACCTTCATCAGATCGCCCGGCGTGAACTGGCCGCGATCCTTACCGAACTTGATGTGAGCGCCGTCATCGCTGAAAGCATCCCACGAACCGTCCTTGTTGCGCTCAACCCACAGTCGCTTACCCATAGTGTGCCTCCTTACGGCATCTCATGGCATTGTTGACCTCTCCATTATGCCCCTATGCATCGCGTTCGTTACGCTTACGGCTCGAATGGCCGGAAAATGAGGCTTTCCGTGGGGTCGCTACATCAGTGCGACAGCCTAGGTAGGGCTCTGCAGATACCATGTTGCGCATGGCTTTGACCGAAGAACAGCTCGCAGACATCCGTACCCGTATCCCCGCGCGCCCCGAAACGGCCATTCCGATGCCGTACGAGGACCTGGTGCGCAAGATCCTGACCGAAGGCACCTTGAAGTCCGACCGCACCGGCACGGGCACCATCTCCCTGTTCGGCCAGCAGATGCGATTCGATCTTTCGCAGTACTTCCCGCTGCTGACCACCAAGACGGTCTTCTTCAAGGGACTGGCCTACGAACTGCTGTGGTTCCTCAAGGGCTCGTCCAACGTGCGCTGGCTGCAGGAGCACGGCGTGCATATCTGGGACGAATGGGCGGACGCCAACGGCGACCTCGGCCCGGTCTACGGCGTGCAGTGGCGTTCCTGGCCGGCCCCCACGCCGGAGGACCCGACCCGTACCATCGACCAGATCAGCAATGTGATGGACCTCATCAAGCACCACCCGGATTCCCGCCGCATGGTGGTCTCCGCATGGAATCCTGCCGAAGTGGAGCAGATGGCCCTGCCTCCCTGCCATGCGCTGTTCCAGTTCTATGTGGCGGACGGCCGGCTCTCCTGCCAGCTGTACCAGCGTTCGTGCGACATGTTCCTCGGCGTGCCGTTCAACATCGCGTCCTATTCGCTGCTCACGCTGATGATGGCCCAGCAGGCCGGCCTGGAGCCCGGCGAATTCGTGTGGACCGGCGGCGACTGCCACGTCTACGACAACCACATCGACCAGGTGCTCGAACAGCTCTCGCGTGAGCCGTACCCGTACCCGCAGATCGAGATTCGCAAGGCCGATTCGCTCTTCGACTACGACTACGACGACTTCACCATCGTCGGATACCAGCATCACCCCACCATCAAGGCACCGGTCGCCGTCTGATATCGGCTCGGCTCCCCCTCGCCGGGGAGCCATTCGTGCCATGGTGCGCCTACGACAACGGGCCGTCTGACATACCCACTACACTAAGGGCAGTTCCGCAATCCAGGAGGAGTAAGCGAAATGGAGCATGACAGTAGCCGTAGTGGCTATCACGAACCCGAGCCCGGATCTGCCGGGCTGTCTGCCGCTGAGGAGGACTGGGGTGACGATTTCCCCAAGACCTTCTCGGTGAATCTGATCTGGGCCGAAGCCCGCGACAAGGAAGGTCGCGCCGGTGCCATCGGTCTCAACGGCGGCATGCCTTGGCATCTGTCCGAGGATATGAAGCATTTCAAGGAGCTGACCGTATCCCATCCGGTGATCATGGGCCGCAAGACCTGGGAGTCGCTGGATCTCAAGTACCGTCCGCTGCCGAACCGAGACAACATTGTGGTCTCGCGTGACCCGCTGTACCGTGCGCCGGGTGCCACGGTGGTCACCAGTCTTGACGATGCGCTCGATATGGCCCGTCAGGAGGCGATTCCGGACGATGGTCTGGATCGTTCCGAAATCTGGATCATCGGCGGCGCGCAGCTGTTCTCCGAGGCCCTGCCGTTCGCGGACAAGGCCTACATCACGATGCTGGCCGCGAACGTGGACGCCGACACCTACGCTCCGGACATGGCCGCGCTGGTCGAAGCCGGACTGTGGCAGGAGACCGAAGTGGGGGAGTGGCACACGCCCGCCAATCCGAAGAGCGGCATCGACGCCTACCGATTCGTCCTGCTGACGAAGACCAAGTAAAAAACGAGAGAATCGACAGACCCTGGCATGCGGACGATTGCCGTTCCGTTGCCGGGGTCAGTCTTTCGAATGGCGGTTGCGTCCGTGCCACGTCCGCTACGTCCGTTATATCCGTTTCCCGACCTATGAAAGGTGATATGAGCACCAACAAGCCCTACACCGTCATGACCGTATGCACTGGCAACATCTGCCGTTCTCCCATGGGCGAGATCATCCTGCGCCATTTCTTCGACGAGCGCGGCCTGTCCGACCGCGTGAACGTGGAATCCAGCGGCGTGTCCGACGAGGAGTGGAGCCATCCGATCGACCCGCGAGCCGTGCGCGTGCTGCGCGAACGCGGTTATGGCGACGAGATCCCGCGAGACCACTTCGCCCACCGCATCTCCCGCGACGAGATCGAGCGCACGGATCTGTTCCTGCCGATGACCGCATCCCACATGCGCTCCCTGTTGCGCATGCTGCCGCCCGGCAAGCGTGCCGAAGTGCACATGTACCGCAGCTTCGATCCGAACCTGCCCAAGCCGAAGCCGGGTCACGAGGACCAGATTGACCTGGTGGATCCGTGGTATGGAGGCCAGCACGAGTTTGAGGTGGCCATCGACCAAATCGAGGAGGTCGCGCCGTACATCGTGGACTGGGTGGAGAAGCAGCTCAAGGACTAGGTACGTCCGTTGTTTGCTGGCTTATGAGTGGTTTTTGGCTCCCCGCCTGAGGGGAGCTGGCCGCAAAGCGGACTGAGGGGAGCACCCGTCATATCGGGTGTGTCTCATTCCATATTGACTAAGGTCTTCGTCTCTTTGCAGGGACGAAGACCTTATTGCATCAGAACATGTATCAGAACACCAACTGCACCAACAGCATGTACACGATGGTGCCGCCGGCGATTGACAGCAGCATGTTGCGCTTCCAGTAGTGCAGCAACACGATCGTCGCGCAGGCGATGAGTTCGGGGACGCCGTGCGAGCCGGTGAGAATCGGCGTATTACGCAGCGAATACACCACCAGCAGACCGGTCATGGCGTACGGCAGCACGGAGCCAAGGTATTCGACGAGACGCGGCGGCTGCTTGGACTCCGGGAACACGATGAACGGCAGGAATCGCGTGAGCATGGTGCCGATCACCACGGCGACAACGGTGAGCACACCCTGCCAGACGGTCATGGTCATGATTAACGTTCCTCCTTGGTCTCGGCGGCCGCGGTGGCGGTGGGCTGATCGCCGGCGTTGCGTACATTGGCTACGGTGTCATTGCCGTCACTGCCATCGTCGGCGATGTCGGCGGCATCGGACTTGAGTGTATCCAGATACGGGCGCAGCACCATGAACAGCACCAGCATCGCAATCAGCGAGGGAATCATGAAATCGTCCGAGCCGAACACCACGAGACATGCGAGCGAGGCCAGCACGCCGATGACGGCGGACAGGCGCTCGCGATGCTTGCCACCGAGCCACTGGTCGAGGAAGATTACCAGGAAGAGCGCGGTGAGCACGAATTCGAGACCGTCGGTGTTGAAATCGAGATGGGATCCGATCAGGCCGCCAATCGTGGCGCCGATCACCCAATACGACTGATTGAACAGCGTGACCCACAGGTAGAACCAACCGCGGTCGACGCCGTTCGGGATGCGGGCGGAGGAGTTGATGGCGAAGGTCTCGTCGCACATGCCGAAGATGAGGTACGGGCGCTTCCAGCCAAGACCCTTGAACGGGCCGAGCATGGACAGGCCGTAGAACAGGTGGCGCGCATTGACCATCAGGGCCAGCAGGAACGCGGCGATCGGGTTGAACGCGGAAAGCAGCAGGTTCACCGTGACGAACTCCATCGAGCCTGCGAAGATGAACGCGCTCATGCACATCGGCCAGACGAAGGAGAAGCCCTTCGTGCCCATGAGCATGCCGTAGGAGGCCCCGAGGAACAGGAATCCCATGCAGATCGGCACGGTCAGCGGGAACGCGGCCTTCAGCGCCGCGATGCGCGGGGATTGGGTGGGATCGGGAACGGTACCAATCGAATCCTGACTATCGTGCACAGGTGCTTCAGCCGACACTGAAGTGGTGGTGGCCATCCTGAATCCTCCTCTCCGTCAAGCCTTTGCGGTGCCTACGGAACACGGCATCGGCCTATCTTGCAGTCAGCGACTGTGCTACGAGAGCGAGAAGTGTCGCTCTCATGCATGCCGTCGAGCTGCTCAAACAACCTGTCAAGGATAACGCCCGCGGTGGAGGTATGGGGGTATGCGAGGTGTTTGTCGTCTATGCGATGGGGAGTCGCCGGCTACTCGTCCTGATAAAGCCCGAAATCCGCGATAAGCCGCTCATCCTGCAGAAGCTGGGAGCGTGTATGTTCCCCGAGCGTCAAGGACACCTCGCCGGCGAGGGCTTCGGCGATGATATCCACGTCCGTCTAAGAAACAAATACGCTGGTGAAAGACATTGAAAATGGTCGGGGAATGAGACCATGGCTATGAACATAACTGAACGTGTTGTTTCCGTTGCGGTCTCAGGCGTGTGCTCATCATTGTGCCCGGCCGGATTCTCCTCGAATGTCCGCGTCGGTCCAGTCCTGCTTCACGTAAGGATTCGAGATAGGCGTTTGATGGATGCGGTCCTCCACCTCGCTCCGGTTCCATTCGGATACGTATGAATATGAGATGCGTCCGGGGCGAGACGTTCGATTATGGACTGATAGGTGTCTCGTTCGGACAGTAGCGTATCGATGAGATATCCGGGTTCATCCGGGAAACGGTCCAGGCCTCGCACGTAGAAGTTCTTGCGGGAGTCATGGATGATCACAGGGACGCTGTCTAGCCGTAGCAGTTCCTTGAACATGATCAGACGACCGATGCGCCCGTTACCATCGGAGAATGGGTGCGTGGTTTCGAACATCCAGTGGGCGTTTGCTATGAGGAACGGGTCATCCTTTAGAGTTCGATACAATTCGAACACATGCTCCATGGCAGCGGGTACGTCTTGCGGCAGGGCGGTATGCACTTCCAGGATTTCGCTGATGACGTTCGGCAGGATTTTGTAGCCACCTACGTTGCGATTCGGGTCGAGTTCCTGGCTGGTGCCGCGTTTGAGCATCGCGTGTAGATCGCAGACCATGTCCTTGTCAACGGGGTCGTCAACATGGTCGAGTATCCAGTTGAACGTGCGGAAATGGTTCCGTGTCTCGACCACGTCATCGGCGCGGATTTCGTCGTCGGAATCGTGGGGCAGAAGGGCTCCGGTATTGTACAGCTGCGCGGTCTGCTCGGGGGAGAGTGTGGAGCCCTCCATATGATTCGAGTTGTAGGCGAACAGAATCTGGGTGTTGTAGTACAGGCCGCCGCCTACGTGCTGGTCGCGTTCCTGCCTCAGCCAATCTACTAGCCGTACTTTGCTGGCCATGTCGTTCCTCCCGGCAGTACAACTCCTTCTTCGCTGTTTGGCTTCGAATTCGAATGATAATCAGAAGCCAAACAGTGGAAAGATTATTGCCGTTTCGCCACGGTGCCATGACATCTTCGTCGGAACTGGCAACCGTGGTGTGCGGCTGTCTTGGCGACAGCGGGATACGAATGCGATGTGCATGATTCTGGTGGAAAACAGAAAAGCGCCGGAATCTTAAATCCCGACGCTATTCACTGCAATTATCTTCGTACCCCCAGAGAGGGGGATACGGCCCAGCGTCGTACAGGTCCATCTCCACCACTCCGGGGGCAAATAAATTTACCTTCATTACTTACAAAATCAATCATAGCAACGGTTCCCGCTTTCTTCCAATAGACACGCAAGCAGTGTTGCTCCTTATCGTCATCTTCATGCGGCTGATGGTCGAAACGACCTGTGACGAGTGATCGAATCAGCCTAAACCTCAATGATTGCAAGGCCTAAGGCACTAGAGGTGCATTTTTAGGTGCAATGGCTCACTGAGAGCGTATTCGGCCACTTGGTGGCATTTTTGGTGGCATTTTTCCGAGGCCGTTATGCCATGCCATCGATCTTGGATTCAGCACAAGGAGCATCATCATGTCCGCAAGGACGAAGAAGGACAGTATGGGGCCGTCGCCGGGACGGCGGAGCAGGTTCGGCACCGTGACGCCGCGCTACGATACCGCAGGCAATCTCGTCGCCTGGCAGGTGCGGTACCCGGACCCGAAACGACCGGGCAAGAAGGTCCAGCGTCAGTTCAAGCCGGACATGGAGCACGAGGCGCACCAGTGGCTCGAAGAGGAACGGCATCTGGTGGAACTGGATCGCAAGAACATCCAGGAATGGGTCCATCCGTCAGAACGCCGCCGCAGGAAGCGCGCGAACCTGATCTCGTTCGAGGATTACGTGACCCGGTGGGCGGAAGGATACCGGCTGCCGAACGGCGAGAGGATAGCCGGCGGCACGCGCCGGAACCTGTATCTCGACATCGCGCACTTCATGCCGGGCTTCAAGGGCAAGCTCCTGACCGAGATCACGCCGAAGGACATCAAACGCTGGTACGACGCGCCGCACCCTGAGGGGCAATGGGCGTTCCGCCGCTCATGCATGCGCCTGAAGGCGGCGTTCGCCAGCGCCACGAAGATGAGTATGGACGGCTCCCCGCCGCTGATCCGCGACAACCCGTTCATCCTGCCCATACCACCCGCGCCACGATCCGCCAGGGAGGACGTTCCACCGGTCACGCCGCTGGAACTCAAGCTGATCGCGGAGAACATGCCCGACTACACGAGACTGGCGGTGATACTCGCCACGCTCGTCGGAGGCCTCCGTTGCGGCGAGCTGTGCGGCCTGCAGATCAAGGACATCGACCTGAAGGCCAAACGCCTGACCGTGCGACATTCCGTCAACAGGGGCTATGCGGATCGCGGTTCGACACGCATCGCCAGGACCAAGACCGACTCCAGCCGGCGCACCGTGCCCATCCCCGACGGGCTCGTGCCCCTGATTCACGACCACCTGCTCAGGCACTGCGAATGGACGGACCCGGAAGCCATGGTCTTCCGCCCCAGACGAGCCTCGGTGATGAGCCAGACCACTTTGGAGGCCCAGTTCCGCAAAGCCAGGGAGAAAGCCGGCCGCCCCGACCTGACCTTCCAATCCCTGAGGGCGAGTCACGCGACACTGCTCATGCTCAAGGGCGGCACCCTGCGGGAAGTCATGGACGAACTCGGTCACGTCAGCGAGAAGGTCGCCATCAAGCACTACCAGCGCATCGTCGCCCGACACCGCAACCAGATCGTCAACCAACTCGCCGAAGACTTCATCAAAGCAGCGCAATGACCACATGCAGACGAATACGGATTGAGACGCCCTGTTGCCCTGTGTATACAGAACTATTCCCAATCTGGAATAGTTCTGTATACAATAGGAATATGGCTATCAGAACGAATCGGACGCTGCTCACACGGCGGGAAGCCGCCCGTAGACTCGGAGTGAGCGAGCGACGGGTCAGCGCGCTTCGCGCTGCTGGCCGGCTTGAATCTCTTTCCGTGGGAGGCGGCTCGCTGATTACGGAGGATTCCGTACGTCGCCAAGCACAGTGGCAGGGTGCGGATGGGCGTCCTTATTCACCAGACATGGCGTTCGGGGCGCTATACATGCTCAGCGGGCTCGACGCGCCATGGCTGGGCCGACAGCAGCGATACCGGCTCAGGGGATACCTGAGGCAGATGGATGCGGAGAATCTGACCCGTCTCGCGCGCAGGCGTGCGACGACGGTCGAATACTGGTGCAGGGACTCCAACCTCGACAAGGTCGAAACCCTCATCCGTCCCTCCGCCGCCACCGGAGCATTGGCCGCCTCGTTCCAATTGACCGCCACAGACGTGGTGGAAGGCTACGTCACCGCCGATGCTCTGAACGACGCCATTCGGCAATGCCGGTTGAAGCAAGGCGCGACTCCGGTCCGGGTACGGCTCCATGTCACCGACGATCTTCCCGCCGGTGAGGGCCCTATGCCTCTCGGCGTACGTGCGGCCGACCTGGCCGAATCCAACGACCCGAGAGAACGCCGCGCCGGCATGGAAACCCTTCAACAGCTGATCGACGAATATCATCGCAAGGAGCATCAGGCATGATTCCGACAATCCGCATCCCCAACACGGGCCATCCGTGGAATACCGTGTACGCGGTCGCCGCGGCGAACATCCCGGAATCATGGCTGCTTACGGGCGGGCTCATGGTCCAGCTGCACGCCATCATGGGCGGATTGACAGCACGACCCACCACCGACGCCGACCTGCTCGCCGACCTCATGGCGGATCGACGCGGCATCGCCAGACTGCGCGGCATTCTCACCTCTCGCGGGTTCGAGACGCAGCCGGGCACGCTGACCGGATACACGACCCGCATGATCGCGCCGAACGGCGACGTCGTGGACCTGCTGGTCGCCGATCACCTTCCCAAGTTCCTTGGGGCTGACGCGACCATCGCCGGCACACCGGTGCTATCCATGCCGGGCGGCGCGCAGGCAGTGGAACGCAGCATGCAGGTCCAACTCATCGATGACAAGGACGGCGCCGAAGTCGTGGTTCGCATCCCGGACCTGCTCGGCGCGCTGATACTCAAGAGCGCGGCCTACAGCGCCGACCACGCCGGCTACGGTGACCGTCACCTCTATGATGCAGCCATGCTCGCATCCCTCATCCCGGATCCCGATGCGGAGCTCGCACGCTTGCACAGCGGCACCGACCGCAAACGCATCAGACTCCTGCACGACAAGCTCATCGAGGATTCCCCGTACTGGGACAACCTCGATGAATCACACCGTCAAGACGGGCTCGACACTATTGAAACGCTCGCCACATGGTAATTGTCGGCAATTCCTTTTCTTGCAGATCCAGTTGTACCTTGCGAAAACCTTCAGATGAATGCGCCGTCTCGCATGGTGAGGGTGGTGTCGCATTGGGCTGCGACGCGTGGGTCGTGGGTGGCGAGGATGAGCGTGGCGCCTTGCCTGCATTGCGCGAGGAGCATGGTCATGATGGTGTCGGCGGTGTGCGTGTCGAGTGCTGCGGTGGGTTCGTCGGCGATGATGATGGCGGGGTGCATCACGGTCGCCCTGGCGATGGCGATGCGTTGCCTTTCGCCGCCGGACAGTTGCCCGGGCATGCGTCGTGCCTTGCTGGCGAGTCCGACTTGTTCCAAAGCGGCCGTGGCGCGTTGCTTGCGTTCGGCGCGTTTGATTCCGGGTTTCGCGTATTCCATGGGGATGGCGACATTGGCCCATGCGGGCTCGTCTTCGAGGATCGCGTAGTCCTGCGGGATGAAGCCGAACATGCGGTTGCGCCATGCGGAACGGTCCTTGTCGTTTTCCGGTGCCGGGCGTCCTTGCAGGAGCAGGGAGCCGGAGGTGGGTTTCATGGACAGGCCGATCATGCGCAGCAGGGTGGATTTGCCGCATCCGGACGGTCCCATGATGGCGATCGACTCCCCGGGCATGGCCTGCAGGGATATGTCGTGTACGGCGAGGAGCTGCGCCTGCCCGTCGGCGTATCGTTTGGTCAGGTTTCGGGCGTCTATGGTCGTCTGTGGCATGGTCGGTGCTTCTTTCATTGGATGTGTGTGGTTGCGCGTCGTGCGGCGATCGTCCAGACCAGGGCCGCCATGGCGAGGATGACGGCGATCATCGTCCGGGATGCGGTGGCCACCGGTTCCCCTATCAGCTGGAAGCATGCCAGTACCACGGCGGCGGGCAGCAGCATGCTGAGGATGAGTCCGGCGACGCGAATCGCCTCGTCTACGGCGGTGGCGCCGTAGAGCCGGCGGACGAGCATCGACGGCCGTTCCCGTGCGAGGGTCACGGACAGTGTCCGGATGATCACGATGACGGTGAGCGCGAGGAAGGCGGACAGTCCGAGCAGGTACATCAGCGCGCGCACGATGAGGTCCCTGTCGCGTTGGGGCTGTTCCGTGTTCAGCCGGTGCGGCACGAGTATCAGGCCGGCGTCGCGGCTTCCCGTGATGAGACCGTCGAGCTGGGTTCGGGATGGGTTGAACATGACCGTTTTGGTCACCGCCTCTTCGAGTTCGATGTCGTTGAGACGGTTCAATGAGCCCGGGTCGAGTCGGATGACGATGGTCCGGTCCAGGTTGATGCCGGCGGTGTTCGGGTCGAATATGGCCGCCGAGGCCGGCAGCGTGCCGGTTACCTTGACGTCGGTACCGGCGATATGCACGCTGTCGGGCGCCTGCGCCCGGTCCACCCGGTAGCCGATGGACGCGCAGGGAGCATGGGAGCACAGGCCCAGCCGGGGGAACACGTCATCGACGTTGCCCATCAGGACGATGGCCGGTATCCCGTTGGCGAACCCGGGATCGTCGATCTCGACGTTGTTGACGATCGCGGCGTACCCCCTGCCCTGCTCCAGCATATCCCGCAAACTGTCCGTCACCTTGGGACTCGTCTTGCTCGGGGACTGCAGGAGGTATTGCGGGGAGAACGTGACCGCGTCGACGGCCCGCAGACGCGCCTCGCCGCCGATCACGCTGGACTCGGTCAGCACGTCGCTGAGCGTCATCGTGAACACGCTGCCCGCGAAGACGACGAGCAGCGTGATGCCAAGGATCGATCCCCATCGCCTCAATCCCATGCGGACGCCGGTCATCAGTTCATGGATCATCGTTCCACCTCGTCATTCGATCGTATGCCAACCCACTCGGCCAGGCCCGTCACGAGCGTCGTCAGAATCGTTCCGACGGTGAAGGCCGCGGCGAACGCGACCGCCGGGCCGATGCCGGTCCTGCCCGACACCACGGTGATGAGCACGGCGCTCAACACGGTTCCCGCCAACACGCCCGTCACAATCGGGGCAACGGCCTCGCGCACCCGGCCCATCCACACCTGCCTGCCGGTGGCGCCGAACAATCGTCTGACATGCAGGTCGGCCTTCCTCGCCGTCTCCATCGTCATGACGCACACGCAGGCGCAGACCAACGCTAGTACCAGAAACAGCAAGGTGATGCCCACGAAGGAATCACCGGCGAGAGACGACCACAACGATTGCGCCTGCGGTTGGGTCACGTCCATGCCGCAGCGCGCGAACAGGTCCGAGATCTCCCGGAGCCGCTGCGGGTCGCTCGTATTCACGTACACGCTGCCGGGGAACAAGGGAACCGCCCCCAACGGGAGCACATACTGCAGGTTGCCGCCGACGTTCACCCCCGGAACCCTGACGACACCGCCGACGGAAAACCCGGCGGGCAATAGCGGTGCATCCCCATGCTCACGCCATTGCCCGGCCGAGAACGACGACTCGATCACACAGGCCACGCGACTGTTCATGTTCCGGCATTCTTGCGGAAGCGCATCGGCCCATCCGATGGAGGACCCCGACGACTGGAACACGATCGCCGGCCAACCGTCCCCCACGGAACCCTCCACCAAGGAAATACCATGACCGGAAAGATACTCGGCCAGATCACGCGTCGCCTCAAGACTCTTCCCGTCGTCATGCCCGTCCTCCGCCGAGGCGGTCAACACCAGTTGCGTCTTCGCGTCGAACATGCCCCATTGCGAGCCACGCCAATCAAGAACGCTCCAGTACACCGCCCAGGCAAGAAACGAAGACAACATCCCCAACAGCAACGATATTGCGCAAATGGATGTAGAAAAAAACTTTAGATGACGGGTAATTTTTAGCATTCCGTATCTTTCCAATCACGGTATTTCTAGATGGGTGCAATAAGAAATGCGTCAGAAGTATTCAACACCCCAGTAATAGTGCGTGACGTACTTATCGCCCCACAATACGGAATCCCAGACGGAGTCCGTCCTGCTTCGAACCTGAGTGTCTCCTGAATAGGAAGCGGCTGATGTATACAGTCGTCCGGTATCCAAGCTGGGGCCGGCCTGTCGGGTGAAACGCTGATATCCGCGACGCGCGTGACGCCCGCCATCATTATAGGAAGCCTGAATCTGTACGTAGCCATTCACCTTGATGCCGCCAATGCTGCTTTCCCATGTGCGTCCATAATTCGGACTGCCAGCAAAAGCGGTAGAAGGCAATGCGATGCCAGCGATACCCAGAATTGCCGCAAGGACAATTGCCGTAAATTTCTTTCGAACAATCATGATTACTCCTTTGTTGGAAAATTTGGAATGTGTAAAGACATGCGTAAAAAACTAGATGATAATTACTTTCCTTTCTGCTAGATGCCGAAGTCTTATGGCTTCGTCTTGCAAGATCCAGTCTTCTACCCCAGCGAGATAGAAACAATCAGAGAAGGAGTTATTGACATCTAGAGATGACTCGCAATACGTCAATCGGAGAAGGGGAAAGCTACAACTAGCTGCTTCTATAGCCAACCTAATACTGATTATGCTTGTTTTTGTCATCTCAAGATGACAAAAACAAGCAACGGCTCTTTCAGCATATTCACTTACACTGTTCCTTGGTTTCAATCTCCCCACAAGGCGCACGCAGGGTGCGCCTTTTCGCGATCGAGGGAGATCAATATGCCGAAAATCAGGCATTCCCATGGAAACCATCCGCAGAAGCCGCCGCGAAGCAAGTGGGGAACCGTGCTGGCCCGTTATGACAGAACCGGCATGCTAATCGCATGGCAGGTTCGATATCCGAATCCATTAGAACCCGGCAAACGCGTCCAACGCCAGTTCAAGCCGGATCAGGAGCTCGAAGCCCGTAGATGGCTGGAAGCCGAAAAGTACCTTGTCAGCCTCCATCGTAACGGCATCGCCGAATGGGTTCATCCAACAG
Source organism: Bifidobacterium callitrichidarum (assembly GCF_003129905.1). Classification (GTDB taxonomy): domain Bacteria; phylum Actinomycetota; class Actinomycetes; order Actinomycetales; family Bifidobacteriaceae; genus Bifidobacterium; species Bifidobacterium callitrichidarum. The sequence goes on along the minus strand of NZ_QFFM01000004.1, from coordinate 49,826 downwards.
AACGAAGCCGACGAAAAGCCGTCGTGGAAAAGAGCCAGACACAACGCAATATGTTGTTCCGCGACTATGTGATGCGATGGGCCGAGGAATACCGGCTGCCCGACGGCAATGGCATCGCCGGTGGCACGCGTCGCAATCTTTATCTGGACATTGGCCATTTTCTGCCAAGTCTTGGAGACCTGCCGCTTAACGAGATCACTCCGTCCATCATCAAGGCTTGGTATGATGCGCCTCACCCGGAAGGCCGGTGGGCATTCCGACGCTCATGCATGCGGCTGAAGGCGGTACTTGAGTCAGCCACCCGTGGCGGATTGGATGGTTCGGAGCCATTGCTGTCCTTCAATCCCTTCATATTCCATATTCCGCCAGCGCCACAGCCCGCCCGCATCAACGTGCCGCCGGTGACTCCTTCCGAATTGATCCTGCTGGCGAATGCCATGCCCGATTACACCAGACTGTCCGTATTCCTCTCGACTTTAGTGGGTGGTCTGCGATGTGGCGAACTATGTGGGCTGCAGGTGCAAGACATCGATCTGAACAGGCAGATACTTCACGTCCGGCATTCCGTGAATCGCGGTGACGCTGACAGAGGGGATCTCCAATTCGGTAAGACGAAAACGGAATCCAGCATCAGGAACGTACACATCCCGGATACGCTGATTTCTCTTATTCGACAGCACCTTTCTGATTACTGCGATCTGACCCGACCGGATTCGCCGGTGTTCGTGCCCAAACGTGCAAGAATCATGTCCCAGACAACGCTGGACGGCCAGTTCGCCAAAGCCCGGTTGAAAGCAGGACGCCCTGATCTGACATTCCAAGCATTATGAGCCAGCCATGCAACATTACTCATGATTCAGGGTGGAACGTTGCGGGAAGTCATGAATCAATTGGGACACGTCAGTGAGAAGGTTGCCATCCGGTACTACCAGCTCACCGTCGCCTCACATCAGAGTCAAGTGGTTGACGAGCTTGCCGAATCATTTATGAGCGGTATCCAGCGGCGTGAATTCTAGACCAAAGTGATGCACCATCGCGATACGTGACTCACCTTCGTATAGGAAATGCCGTGAGGGATCTGAATCTGGTCCCTCACGGCATTTCGGTATCTGACTGGTCGAAGTCTCACAATCGCAGCATCAGACGGATTGGAAGCGCAGATAGTCCGTTAACTCCCACACCGTATCTTGCAGCCGACGGAGTTCGGAGTCTCGGCTGAGAGTACGCCATTGCGCCGCATACGCCTCCATCCAGATCTCCAATGCTTCGGCAAGGTTCACCGCGTCGTCATGCTGAATCGCCTCACCCGATTGCACAGTGCCAATGACCCCGGTCTCGGACGCGAGTCGGAGGCCAACTCGGTTCAGAAGTCGCTGCCCCTCGATGGCTACGCGAAATGCAGCGGCATCCCCGTTGGTCCAAGGTCCTGAGGTCGCGGCGATTGCGGAGATTCGACGGGCACTGGTCTGTAGAAGGTGATCTGCGGTTTCGCCGAGCGTGACGTGATGTTTCAGATAGCGGAACAGCATCCGTCGGGATTCCGCAAGTGACGGTGCCCGGCTTCCGTCCTGAAGGGCGCGGACCACGTCGTCCGGTCGTTCGTCTTCCGGCAGCAGTCCTGGGATGGTTTGCAGGACCCCGGTGTTGACGCCGCCCCGTCCGTCATCAAGTTCCAGCCATGTGATCAGATGGTTCCATTCGAAGCTGGCCGCATGACTGGCATGGGTGAGGATATCAAGCAGTTCGCCGCTGGCGTCGCGGTATTCGAGTCGGGAGATGCGGCGGAGCATGTCGGCCTCGTCGGGGATGCGTCCGGGGTTCCATGCCTCCTGCGCGCCGATGATCATTCCGGGGATGGCCATGCGCGGGTCGTTGACGTGGCCGAGGTCGCCCCAGTCGGTGACGAGCATGCCCTGCGCGCCGTATTGCGTGCCGTAGCGGGCCATGCGGGTGATGTTGTTCCAGGCGTCGTCGATGCGCGGCAGGAGCGCGTTCCAGCACCATACGGCGGGGCATACGATCTGCGTGGCGCCGGATCGGGCGACGGTGCGGATCTTCTCGTCGGTGACTTGCGGGTCGTACTGCCAGTTGAGCAGGGTGACGGTTTCGGGGAGTCTTTTCAGGATTTCGGGGTGTTCGAGGGTGATGTCGCCCCACATCATCGGCTTTTTGCCCTGGGTTTCGAGGTGGCGGCACAGGCGGGTGACGTAGTCGGCGTACATGGCGGCGACGCCGATCCTCCCGGCGAGGGGTTTGGAGCGGCCTTTGCCGAGGTCGAAGGTCTCGTCGGCGCAGATGTTGAATTTGTCGGAGCGGAACAATTGCAGGTAGTCGTCGATGAGCTTCGTGGACAGGGTGAAGGCGCGGTCGTCGCTGATGTTCAACGTGTGGTGGCGCATGCGGTCGATGAACCCGAACGGCTCGTCGGCGCTCTCGGGGAATTCGCCGAGGTCGCGCAGGCTTTGCGTGCGCAGGGCCATGTAGAGGTGGCCGAACGTGGAGACGGACGGCACGAGCTCGATGCCTCGCTCGGTGCAGTAGTCGTCGAATTCGAGGATGTCGCGCGGGGTGAGCGGGCTGGAGCCGCGCCAGGTCTCGCTCATCCCGTCGAAGGCGAAGGTGTGTTCGACGTAGAGCTGGAGCTGGTTGTACTTGTAGAGGCAGAGTTTGTCGGCCCAGGTCTTGAGCCAGTCGAGGGTGGGGACGCGCCCGCGGGTGACGTCGAGGTAGTAGCCGCGCGTTTCGAAGGCGGGCTGGTCCTCGATGTGCAGGCAGGGCAGGGCGGCGCCGCATTGGCGGATGAGCTGGCGCAGGGTCTGCACGCCGTTGCGCACGCCCTCGAAGTCCGCACCCCTGACGGCCACGCCGTCCTTGGTGATGTCGAGCGTGTACGCGCCGGACGGACGCGCATGGAGATCGTCCAGTGTCGTCAATGTGATGAATCCAGGCCAACGGTCACCCGTGGCGATGTCCCATTCCAATCCCGTAACCGCACGGATGTCGTCGGCAAGTTGTGTTGCGAGTACCTGCCGTTCGTCTCCGAACGCACGTGGCTCGTTGACTCGGCCGCACATCGGCAGCAGTGAGACGCCCGCCTTGTGTTGTACGGTCTGCGGCGTGGGAATGATGGTCCATCCCTTCAGGGTTGCTTGATCGCTCATGGAAGTCCTTTCTCAGTGGTTCACCTTTGATTGCGGTATATTGCGTTTTGGGTTCCGAGATGACGCGCGGCGCCGGAACCACTCGCGGAAATGGTCCCGGCGCCGCACGCATTGTTCATCGCTCCGTTTGTGTTATTTGACGGCTCCAGTGGTGACGCCCTTCATGATGTTGCGTTGAATGATCATGAAGAAGATCACGACGGGCAGGGAGAAGATGACGGATGCGGCCATCTGTCCGCCGAAGTCGGTGCCCATGGTGGGCGTGGAGAACGAGGAGAGCCATACGGGCAGCGTGTACTTGGACTGGTCCTTCATGAACGTGTAGGCGGTCATGTAGTCGTTCCAGGCGTTGATGAACGCGAACACGGACGTGGACACGATGCCGGGCGCGGCCAGGGGGAAGGTGATCTTCCACAGGATCTGCCAGTCGTTGGCTCCCTCGACGGCCGCGGACTCGAAGATGTCCTTCGGGATGTTCAGGAAGAAGCCGCGCATGTTCCAGATCGCGAACGGCAGGACCATGGCGATGTACGCGAGGATCAGGCCGCTGTACTTGTTGAGCAGGCCGAACTGGTTGAAGATGATGAACTGCGGGATGATGCCGCCCGAGGTCATCTGGATGGCCAGCACGAACACCATGATCGCCTTGCGGCCGCGGAACCGGTAGAGGGTCAGGGCCGCGCACGCGAAGAACGCGAGGACGATCGACAGGACGATCGACACGGCGGTCACGATCACGCTGTTCTTCAGGTTCGTCAGAAACGAGGTCTGGGTGACGGCCACCATGAAGTTGTCGATCGACAGCTTCGCGGGCCAGAACACGGGAGTGGCGGTCATGATCTGGTTGCGCGGCTTGATCGACGTGACGAACATCCAGTAGACCGGGAAGATCCACACGATGCAGAACGCGACGGCCAATACGATCGTGCCGATGCGGCGCAGCTCGGCCGATGCGCTGCGCTTGGCGCGCGGCGCGATGCCGTGGTTTGCGGTTGCCCTATTCATGGTCACAGGTCCTCCCCGGATTTGAGCAGGTAGCGGATGTACACGCTCGTCAGGGCGAGCAGGATGAGCGTGACCAGCACGCTCGCGGCGGCGCCGGTGCCGATGTCGAACGACACGAACGCCTTCTTGTAGGTGAAGATGCCGATCGTCGCGGTCGTCTCGCGGGGTCCTCCCTGGGAGACGAGCCAGATCTGGTTGAACACGTTGAAGTCCCAGATCACCGACAGCATCGTGATGACCATCAGGCTCGGCTTGATCAGCGGCACGGTGATCTGCCAGTAGCAGCGCAGCTTCGAACAGCCGTCCAATTGGGCCGCCTCAAGGCAGGACTTGTCCACCTGCGTGGTCGCCGCGTACAGGTTGATCGCGATGTACGGGACGGCCTGCCAGACGACCAGCAGCCAGATCTCCAGGAACGCGAGCCACGTGTTGTCGGTCCACGACAGGTTCGTCACGTCGCCGAACAGCCGGGTCTGGGTCAGCAGCCAGTTGACCACGCCGTACCCCGGCTGGAACAGCCACTTCCACACCACCGACGAGGCGACGTTCGGCATGGCCCATGCGAAGATCAGCACGAACGTGACCAGCCAGCGCATCACCGGCCCCAGCTTGGTCATCAGCTGGGCCACGCCCATGCCGATCAGCACGCTGCCGGCCACGAGGGCGGCCGCGAACCCGAACGTGCGGGCCAGCGACTTGTAGAACTCCGGGTCGGCCAGCACGTTCTCGTACTGGTCGAACCCGACGATGTTGAACGAGCCCGTGAACAGGGTCTTCTGGTTGAAGTCCGTGAACGACGTGAAGACCAGGAAGACCAACGGCACCACGACCAGCGCGACGATGATCACGCCGGCGGGCGTCAGCAGCCACAGGGGCGTCAGATTGCGACGCCGCTTCACCACGGGGACGGCGGCAGCCGTCGATTGCGCATTGCTCATCACGCTTCCCCTACTTCTTCGCGTACAGGGAGTCCGCATGCTCGTCGAACGACTTGGCCGCGGCCTTGGCCGTGGTCGCGCCGGTGGCGATGTCGCCGAAGCAGTTCAGGGAGCTGTCGTTCTCGATGGTCAGCCATTGCGGGGACGCCGGTGTGGCCTTGGTGTCCTTCGCCGATTCGAAGAAGCCGGTCAGGTAGGACGGGAAGTCCGCGGACTTCATGACCTCGTCGAGGCCTTCGACGTAGTTGGGCATCCATCCGTCCTTGGCGAACACGTAGTCCTTCTGGATCTCGGGGCTCGCGGCGATCTTGATCCACTTGAGCGCCAGCTCCTGACGCTTGCTCTTCTGCGCAACGCCCCACACCGAACCGGCCATCATCGCCGGCTGGAGCTTGCCGCTGGCGCCGGGCATGGGGAACGATCCCAGATCGTCGGTCGTGAGGTCGGGGTTGTACTGCTGGATGGTGCGGATGCCGGCGCTGTTGTTCAGGATCGCACTGGTCTTGCCTTCGGCCAGCAGCTGGCTGAAGTCGGGGTTGCCGGTGTCCAGCGAGCGGGATGCCTCGGAGGACCACTTGTGCTGGAATTCCAGCCATTGGTCGATGCCCTTGAGTGACTTGTCGCTCGACAGGGTGCTCTTCCAGGTTCCGTCCGACTGCTGTTCGGCGAAGTCGCCGCCGGCATCCCAGATCCACCGTGCCGCCGACTTCCAGTCACGCCCCGGCATATAGAACGGGGAGAAGTCCTTGTCGGTGTTCGCGTCCCGGAGCTTCTGGAGATCGGTCTCAAGCTCCTCGTACGTGCTCGGAGGATTGTCGATTCCGGCCGCGGACCACATCTTCTTGTTGTAGATCACGGCGCCGGCGGCTCCCAGCGCGGGGATGCCGTACAGTCTGCCGTCGATGGTGGCGGGCTCCTCAAGGCCGGACAGCCAGGTGTGCCCCTGCCTCATGTCGTCGGCCTTGTCCGTCAGATCCAGAAGGCCGCCGCTCACGGCGAACCCTGCGACCTGCGTGTTGCCCAGATCGATCACGTCCGGCGGCGTGTCCGTGGACAGCGCGGTCGTCACCTTCGTGTTGATGTCGGCCCACACCTGGGTCTGCACATCGACCTTGACGCCCGTCTCCTTGGTGAACCGCTCGTTGATCGCCTTGATGGTGTCCTCGCTCTGGTCGCCCTGCATGATCCACACCGTCAGCTTGCCGCCTGCGGATGCATCCTGCTGTGAGCCGCCGGACGGGGCTCCCATCGAGCATCCCGACAGGGTGAGCGCCGACGCGGCCGCCAAGGCGATGGCCGCTGAAATCCTCTTCGTTCTCATGATGGTTTCCTTTTCCTGGAATGCCTGCCCGACGCCGTCGTTCGGAGGAATGGCGCGACGTGCCGCTGCGCACGACGGTCCCGGGTCCGTATCCGCCCGCGCTGCCGTGCGCGGGCGATGCCGCTACGGACGCCGTTGCCGACGTCCGTAGCGATACCGAGGAACATGACGCCACACCACTTCTGGGCATCGCGCCGCAGCAAGACCGGATATTTTGTTAGCAAGCCTTGCGTAATTCCTGTAGTTGGTTTCAACCTCCTTGAGAGCCAAGGATATGACGCCTTAACCTTTTTTGCAAGTCAGTCGAACAAAATAATGGATGTGGTGCACCCCGTCTGTTGGAGATTGGGGAATCTGGTTTCGGCGCGCCGATGGTCCGTCGGCACCGGGGTCTGGTCAGCAGGCGATGAGGGACGCTCCGAGCGCGCCGATCGGAATCGACGCATCGGCGAGCCGCAGGCGTTCCGTCAGCCGCAGACCCGCGATGAATCCGCTGGAGGCCTCCCTGTTGCGCAGTTCCCCGCGCAGCGCATCAAGCAACGGGGACCCGGCGCGGGAAACACCGCCTCCGATGACGATGACCGAAGGATCCGCGGCCTGGGCGACGATCTGCACGACGTCGGCGAGGGCATGCAGCGCGATGCCAAGAACCCGTTCCGCTTCGCCATCGCCGCCGTCGGCCCTCGCGAGGATGTCGGGCAGCGGAGGATCCGCGACGGGCCACATGCGCCGCAGGCCCCCTCCCGAGCATGCGGTCTCCAGGCATCCGCGCTGACCGCATTTGCACGCCATGCGGTTGGGGTCCACCGGCAGGTGGCCGATCTCCCCGAGGGCGCCGGTGTCGCCGCGTTCGACGAGACCGGCGCGAACGAAGCCGGCCGCCAGCCCCGTCCCTAGGTTGACGAACGCCATCCTGCCGTGCTTGAGCCGGTCGGGTAGCGTTCCATAGGCTCCCAGCGCCGCGGCGTTCACATCGTTGTCCACCCACACGGGAAGGCCGAGCATGCCGGATGCGCGACCTCCCAGCTCCAGGTTCTCAATTCCGAGATTGACCACGTTCTCCACGCGCCCGGTGTCGCGGTGCACCAGCCCGGGGATGCCGATGCCCACCGATCTCACCTCATCGAACCGCATTCCGGCCACCTGCCGCACGATGGCTACCGCATCCTCCACGACCTCGTCACCGCCTTTCCGGGCTGCCTTGCGCGCGGATGCGAGAACCGTGCCGGCCGCATCGGTCAGCACCGCCTCGATCTTCGTTCCGCCGACATCCACGCCGACGCGCAGGTTCTCTGTTTCCGGCGTACCACTGGCATTCATCGTCATGACGATCTCCGTTCCCGAGGGCGGACTCCTGTTTCGTCCGCCCGCCATTATGTTCGGAATCCTTACATATTGGATTCGGGAAGCGATGATACACCACGCCACGCGCGCTTGGCGGCGGGACGCACGTGGCGTCAGGACGAGGCCGCCGCGGACAGCCCGCGCCTGCCCACGATCTCGCGCAGCACGGAGACCGCCTGCCCCCGCAGAGTGGCGTCGTCACCGAGCTCACACCGACGCACCCGCATACTGCTCTGGTAGTCGTTCCGCGACAAGGAGTTGACGGTCTCGTCGCATGCATTGAGCAGCGTCTCGCCGACGATGTCGGGAGGTCCGTAGACGGCGATGTCATGAAGATTCAACAGGCTCGCCGGCATGGCCAGAGCTCCGCCGAGCCTCGCACCAGCTTCGGCCAGGATGTCCGCGCGCCGATTCGGGTCCTGGCGAATGCGGTCGCGCAACGCGATGGCGGAGACGTAGGTCTCCAGGCAGCCGCGCTTGCCGCAGGTGCATGCCGGACCATTCGGGTCGATCACAACATGGCCGATCTCACCGGCCGCATGGTCGTCGCCATCCACGAACTCGTCGTTCAGCAGCACCGACGCACCGATGCCCCGGGTGATCTGCACGAGCAGGCAGTTGGGATTGCCGTGCCCGAGGAAGCGGTCGGCGAGCAGTGCGGCGTTCGCGTCGTTGTCCACTCGGACCGGCAACGAGAACTCGCCTTCGAGCATGTCGCGAAGCTCCACGTCGTCCCAGCCGAGATTGGAACTGGATATCACCCTCCCCGCACCGGAGACCACGCCGGGGACTGCGACGCCGATGCCGACAAGCCCCGAACCGGCAAGCCGGATCATCTGACCGACAAGCGAAAGCACGTCGTCGAGATCGACCCGATCGCCATCATCAAGCACACGTTCGCGACGCTCCACGATTCTGGCCCGCAGATCCATCACGGCGCCGGTCATCACATACGGGCGCGACAGATCGATGCACACCAGACGAAGCACGTCCGTATCGATGGCCAGCAAGGTGCCCGGCTTGCCGCGGCCATCCCGTTTCCCCGACCCCAGTTCACGTAGCAGGCCGTCGTCGATCATCTCGCCGGTCACATCCGTGGCGGTGGCGCGCGAGAGCCCCGTCTCCTTGCATAGGTCGGCGCGCGACAGTTGCCGGTCGGGGAACAGCAGCCGGAACAACAGTCTACGGTTGTTGGCCCTTGCGTCGCTGGGATTGGATTTAGCGTACATGGGAGCCCTCCTCGGGTGAGACGATTGCGGAAATGCGGAATCACATTATCGGGACGGACATCCCGGCGTCATCCTCGAACGGCTTTCAGAATAACACCCATCAGGGGACTGACAATATGAAAACCCCGGCACTTTGACAAGTTTCCCATCTCTGTACATAATCATGTTCGACATCCAAACAAAATAGTTGCGACATACGGCCAAAGACGGTCAAGCACGGAAAGAAGACCAACATGAACAACACCACACGCGCAGCCATAGCCACGGCCGCCATCGGAGCCCTGCTCATCCCGCTCGCGGGATGCGGCAACACGACCACAAGCTCGGGCAAGACCGAACTGACGGTATGGTCATGGGACGCCAGCATCGATCGCGCCGCCAAAAACTTCATGAAGGCCAACCCCGACATCACGGTGAAGGTGAGCAACGTCGGCAGCACCGAGGAGACCTACACCGCGCTCAACAACGCGGCCCAGGCCGGCAACGGCCTGCCCGACGTCACCCTGATCGAATACCTCGCCATCCCGCAGTTCGTGCACTCCGGCACGCTCATGGACCTGAGCAAGATCTACGACACCGTCAAGCTCAAGGACACGTTCACCCCCGGCACCTGGAGCTCCGTGAACATCAACGGCGGCCTGTACGCGATGCCCGCCGACTCGGGCCCGATGGCCTACTTCTACGACAAGGACGTGTTCGACAAGGCCGGCATCAGCGAACCGCCGACCACCTGGGACGAGTTCTACGAGGACGCGAAGAAGATCCGCGCCACCGGCTCCTACATCACCTCCGACTCCGGCGACGCGGGCCTGTTCAACGCGATGATGTGGGCCATGGGCGGCCACGCCTACAAACTCAACGACGAAAAACTGACCATCAATATCACCAAGGACAAGGGCGCCCAGCGGTTCATGGACCTCTGGCAGAAGATGCGTGACGAGGACCTGATCGACGTCCACACGAAGACCTGGACCGACGACTGGATGAAGTCACTGGGCGACAGCTCCATCGCCAGCCTCATCAGCGGCGCATGGATGGCCAACAACCTCCTGCAGGGCGTGCCCCAAGCCACCGGCAAATTCCGCGTAGCCCTCCTGCCCACCATCGACGGCACGCCCATCAACGGCGAATACGGCGGCAGCGGACTGGCCATCACCAAGAAGATCCCCGACGGCAAACTCGACGCCGCCAAAAAGTTCGTCGAATACGTCACCACCAACGACGAAGGCATCGACGCCCGCGTATCCAACGGCAGCTTCCCCGCCACCACCAAGACCCTCAACCAGAAGGACTTCCTCGCCAAGACCACGCTCAGAAACGCCGACGGCAGCGACAACGAGTTCTTCGGCGGCCAGAAATACAACGAGGTCTTCTCCCAGGCCGCCAAGGACGTCACCGGCAAATGGGAGTTCCTGCCCTTCGAACCCTATGCCCGCTCCATCTACAACGACAATATGGGATCATTCTTCTCCGGCAAGGAGACTTTCAAGGCTGCCGCTGACAAGTGGCAAAAGGCGCTGAAACTCTACGCCGAAGATCAAGGTTTCATCATCCATTGATTTGATTCCCTGATTTCAGGAGATAGCTATAGCGCTGGCTATGACTTATCTTGTTCGTTTAGTATTCCTCCCGTTATTATAACGGGAGGAATACTAAAGTTGGATGCTCCAGTCGCATGATTCGACTACGTGGTCGGAGTGGGTGGCGATGATGACGATGCCGCCGTTGCCGGCCATGTCGCGCAGGGTGTGGATGACCATGTCGGCGTTGTCGTGGTCGAGAGCACCGGTAGGTTCGTCGGCGAGAATGACTTCAGGTTGTTTGACGATGAGGCGCGCCAGTGCGACGCGTTGTTGTTCACCGCCGGAGAGCTGGTAGACCAGCTCCCTTTGGCGGTCGGCCAGACCGACCCGTTGCAGGGCGTGGGAGATGGTGGTCTTCCTTACCCGTGACGGGAGGTGTGGCAGGGCGACGTTCAGGTTTTCCTCGATGGTGGCGTTGTCGATGAGCGCGTAGTCCTGGAACAGATAGCCCAGGGTGTGTTTGCGGAACATTCGCGCGCCGTGCGCGTGGTATCGGGTGATGTCTCTCCCGTTCACTTCTATCGCGCCGCCGTCCGGCTTCTCCAAGAGGCCGATGCAGTTCAGCAGTGTGCTCTTGCCGGATCCGGATGGTCCGGTGAGAGCGATCATCTGTCCCGAATGGGCCGAGAATCCGAGGTCCTTCCACAGCAGGTGATCGCCGAAGGATTTGGACAGGCCCCGGACGTCAAGCCGTGTGCTCACCGGCGTGCGATCGGGCATGTGGCCGGATAATGCGGTGGTCATCGTTTACTCCTCCCTAGCATGGTTTCGGACGTTGCCGCGCACGTATGCGGCGGTGGACAGCAGGCAGACCGCGAGACTTGTCATGGCGATCAGGACGGCGATGAGCGGCTGATACCCGTCGAGCAGCAGCGGATTGTTCTGAGCGTACGAGACGGTGGACCGGCGCGCGGCCAGAACGGCCTGCGACACGAACCATATGGACGGAATGATCGCCAGTATCGATTCGACGATGACTAGGCTCAGATGGGTTCTCGCGAAGGACCATCCGTGGATGTACCGGGCGAAGATGGTCTGGGCTCGCTCGCGGACCCTGATTCGGGCGATGGCCACGGCCGAGGCGATGAGGACGACGGCCGACATCATGACGTTGTACCCGTGGACGACCAGATCCGATCTGAGCTGCGCGTAATGCGTCGCGGCATTCTGCCCGGCATCGCTTACGGCAAGGATGAAGTCCTCCAGACCCGCCTGCCTTGAGGACGTGATCGCGTACTGCGCGTCATCCAGCAGTGCATCGCCCTGGCTGGCATACGCCGCGTAATCGTCGAAGGACAACAGTCCGCTGCCGTTGTCGACCACAACAATCAGCGCGTCATCGAACAAGGTGGGCGTGTCGGGCAGGGCTGACCCGTAGCCGAATAGCCGCTGGCCCCGCTCGCCGCGCACATAGTCGATCTCGGGAACCGGAACGCCGTAGGCCGACGCATGGGATCGCGCCCAGCTGTCGATCGCTTTCTCGTACGCTTTCACGGCCGCCGCGTCCGCATCATACGGGATCACCACCTTCACCGCCTTGGAGCCGGATGTCAGGCGACGCCCCTTGTCATCCCTGACCGTCTGGTGTCGCAGATAGTTGCCATTGACCAGCAGCACCGTGCTGGACGCTGTCTCCCCGTCGCCCTCAGTGGGCGCCATGAACCGCAGGTCGTCCTCATGGGCCAGAATCATCCGCCCCTCGTCTTCGGCGTGTTCCAGCCATTCGCCGGTCCTGCGACTGTACGCGTCCTGCTCGTCCGTCGACATGTTCGGATTGAGATGCACCTGCGCCACATCGCCGGCGCCCCGCCACGCCTCCTGGGCCTGCCACTGGTTGCGCATATTCCCCACGGCGGTGAACAACAACGTCACCGACCATATGGTGATGAATATCGCCGGAATGCGCACGCAGTACACCGCGATGGAAGGCAGTCTGCGGGGTAGCCGCCCCTTGACCGCGGACAACAGGGGCTGCGCGGCCGCGATTATGAATCCCACTCCATAGGCGATTGCCAGACCCACGCATATGGTTAGGAAGATCGCGGCCGAGAGCATGCCGAACAGGCCCCACTGGGCCCCATGGTTGTGCGCTGCCACCAGAGAGCAAGCCACAATGCTGATAACGCATGCCCCCAACATGCAGGAAACCGCATTGGCCTTGACATCCCGGGCCACCATCATCAACGGGCCTGAACCTTGAAGCCGCTGCACCGCGTATCCCTTCGCGTTCATCAGGGAGAAACCGCCCGCCAACGTCGCACACAACAGCAGCACGACGACCAGTCCCACCCCGACGGGCCTCGACATGACCCATTGCGCATACGAACCGACGAAACTCGTCTTGACAAGGACCCGGTACCCCTGGGACTGCAGTTTCTGCTGCAGGTCGACGGCCGAAGCGGCGGGCCCGTCGAACACGTAATACGTTCCCCGCGGATCGGAAGTGGCCAACTCATCCATCCGGCCGACTACAGTCCGCATCGAGACGTTGAACGACGGATACCCGTGCCCGATCCACGAAGCGGCGTCACCGGCAGGATTGCCGACCGCGACATACAAGTGTCTAGCACCACCGGGATCCCGCACATCGGCGACGCTTTTGACGATATTGACCCTGTCCGCCAGCGCCACCTCGGATATCACACCGACCGTCGCCTCGCTCCTGACCTGCGGTGACGGCCCCGATACCTGCACAGTGGCCCGTACCATAAGAGGCCCCGACAGATCCAGCGCGTTCAACAGCAGAAACGAACCCAACATTGCGGCAAACGCCGCAATCCACACCGCCAGACGAATGGACCCGCTGCGCATGGCACCCTCCTCAAACTCATTAAAGGTGATGCCGTTTTGCGGCATCACCTAATCAATTCTCGATTAGCAATATCTCCAATATGCCTGATCGATTCGAAGGGGATTGCTGTCATAAGCAGTCGCGGTAGACCACTGCTTCTTCACTGCGCATTCTGACCGGACAAGTCCGACATCACCGGTTACACTGGAACCGTGAAGAGCAGATGGATGACGATAGTTTGACCAGTTATAGCCTTCACCGAAATCCATGATTCCGTAGTTCCAAGTTCCACCACCGGCAGGTACGACAGCCGCCATTGCTGTCCCGGTGGCTCCCAGAGATAGTCCTGCCGCTAGAACGATAGCAGCCATTGCTTTGACACGTCGATGTTTATCGGTCATCTTTGACCCTTTCTATAGTAGGCCGAATTCTTTTCGACTCCGTAAGAACTATTGTCCTAAGCGAGAATGCGACGGGCAATGACGAGCAAGCTCGTTGACATCTGGAGATGACATGAAGCCCCCAATCTCGCTATCTTGAGATGACAAATGGCAGCCACAACTTCATCTTGTGCATGGAAATTCTTTATGCGAGGGTCGGTGTCCTAGTTGTTGCGTCATTGATTCTTTCGTGCAGAGCTAGATCTGGTGATGATGTATTGTCCGATGGCATCAGGTTCGCCGATGGGTGTGCCGTTGACTTCGACCCAGGCGTGTGCGCGAAAGGGACGATCGGTGAATCCGGTGCACCATGTGACGGATCGGTGAGATATGCGGCATGCCGCCGCTGTGGAGAGAGACCGAAGCAGACAACCCTGCTGGCTGCGGCATCTGCGGCTTACCGCACATACGGCGTTGCGGTAACGCTTCGCCATGTCGGCATCGGCTGGCGGATACCGTTCGGACCACGTTTCAAGCTGACGGCAAAACTCTCCGATTCGTTGTCGTTCCATCTGTCTTCCGATAATGATGGCAATCAGCGCCACCAGGCGGTCGTGAAAGTTGACTCGTGTGATTGCTTCCGGCTGTAGAGGGATGCTCATAAACGCACGTGCTTCCCCATATCGGCGAGAAATCGTTCCGTATCCCGGACGATGATTTGTCTGTCAGCCCGATATTCTTCGGCGATTTCATTCGTGCAATCCTCGACGGTTTTGCCGTGCATCAGACCGTCGAGGATGATTCGGCCTATTTCGTTGATCTGCAGGTATTCGCCGGTGTCGTTGACGAATACGATTGCCCCTCCCTCTTTGGGATACAGAGATATCTGGTCCTTCAGGCTGGTGTTCGCCATCGTGTCATCGGTTTGCATGTCTTAGCCACCTTTCCACTGCCGCGACTCGTTGCATTTCGAACAGAAACGTGATGTCAGGCATCGGCATGGAAGCTCGACGCCGTATGGCTGGCATATCGATCAATCCTTCTTCGTCCAGCTCTCCACCGGTGATTGAGTTGAGCAGCGAGTCCTTCGAGCGTTGCCAGGCCAGATACAGTGAATATGAGTGATCGCCTTTGACGGGACGCCGGAATATCGTTTCGGGGACTATGCCTTTGAGTGCCCGGTACAATACGGCTTTGTGTAGATTTCCTTCGGTGCGTGCACTGATTGGGGCGCATAGCGCATAGTCCGCGATCCCATGGTCCAGGTAGGGGGAGCGGAACGTTATGTCGTCAGAGGCGAACGTCCGATTAACCTGATTGAGCATTCGTGCCTGCATTGACAGAGAATAGAGCGCCTGATGACGGCTTCGGTCGGGGCTCAATGGCCGAATGTCGGCGTGTTTGAATTGTGATTCAATAGCGCTATATAGGATATCCCTGGCTTTTGTGGTCAGGAATTCGGGAATGAGTATGACATCGTGCCATCCACAAGGCGAGGAGCGATGGTTATGACCTTGTTCCGCGTCCAGGAACGATGACCGTAATTCCTCATACAGATCGGTGTTATCGGTCAGATCGAGAATTGCCTGATGGGGTGGGATTCGGTAATCGGCGCTGTATTGTCTTCGGATGTCTCGTAGTCGCAGTGGGTGTTCCCGCAGGCAGCTCCAAGATGAGGATGGCATAGATGCGAACAGCTCGTCTCCTCCGAAACCTGTGACATGGATACGGCTTGTGCCTGCCTCCATTTCGGAGATTCGGCTGAGATAGCCTTCGATATCGCTCCAGTAGATCGGTTCTTCAGGTATCTCGTTGTTGGGGTATTCGGCTGCGGGTTCGAATGATCTGTTTCCATCCACGACTCGGCCGACTTTGATGAGTGGCATCCGAACGTCCTCGGAGATTCGCTCGGCCCATTGGGAATCCTGATTCATTGGATCGTCGGGTGTTTCATGATACAGGGGCATACGAACCCCCTCGCTGGCGAAGATGTATGTGATGGCGGCGGAATCCACTCCTCCGGACACATCGGCGGATAGTAGTGCCTCATTGCGCCACTCATCCGCGATCGTCAGGAAACTGCTCCTTAGCGATGCCAGAATTGCGCCGTTTGAAACATGTTTTATGGGTGAAGGTTCCGCTCTCGTATATCGCGGCCTATTGGATTTGTCGAGGTGCAGTATGGTTGCGACAGGTATGGAATGTACGTTCCTCCATGGGGATTTGTCCCCTCGTAGGCTGTCAGGGAGCGAAGGCAGCAGATCCATGACAATGCGTTCTAGGTCAAGATCGGCGTTCGTGATGCTTGCAAGTCGGGAGGCGCTGTCCGACAGGAGCACTTCATCTTCGGAGACGATCCAGAACATGCGATCGCCACTCAGCAGAGGAACTTGGACGCATGTTCCCTCGTCATTGATGCTGATGGAGGCGGGAAGCTTCGAACAGTCCGTTGGCTTCCCGCCGCGGACAATCACGGTACGGTTTGGGTTCTTATACGTAAACGGCATCACGTTTCCCTATCCTGATACAGCTAGGGATCATCAATATATGCAGGGTTTCGGTCAGTTCGATCCCCAAGGGAACGGGGCCTTGGCGCCGCCAACATCGACATAGTTGCCGAACCATACGCCATTGGTTGCTTCCTTGAATGATGCGATGACCTCAACGGCAGGAGGCACATAATCCTTCATCTTCGTTCTCCTCGTGTTCTGGATATGGAACCGGATTGCATGTCGGTGCATGCCATTCCAGTTAACATGATTTGGATAGTACATCCAAGAATGTGTTTGGTGTTTGTCATCTTCGGATGACAAACACCAAACACATGGATCTATGGGGAATCGGACGATCTGCTGGCGTTTTTCAGTCTTCCTTCCAGAGTTGGCCGCGGGAACCCTCTTTTACCACGGTGCCTTTATCCAGTACCACAACATCATCGGTAATCGGCTTCAGCTTGCCGTCCGGTTCGGATGCGATGAGCACCGCAACGCCACGATTTGTCTGCTTCCGTATCTGCTCGCAGATCCAATTCGTGCCCGATTGATCGAGTGCCTGGAGCGGTTCATCTACGATCAGGGCTTTGGGATTGGGAAGCAGAGCTATGGCGAATCGCATTTTGAGGACATCGATTGGAGCGAGATCGTGGAGCTTGACGGTGAGAAGATTCTGCAGTTCGGTCATGTGAATAATCCCGTCAAGAAGCGAATCAGACGTTCCGGCCCAGAACGCCTTCCAACGAAGATAGGTTCCGACCGAGTAATACGGGGATAGTGAAATGGCTTCGGGCATTGCATTCACAACGTTTTTGGGTATACGGGATGTGCCACAGGGTTTGCCACAGGTGTATATGCATCCGGAATCCGGGATATCCAGTCCCAACAGCATCCGGAGAACAGTTGTTTTGCCGGCGTCATGTGGCCCCATCAGAACGGTGACTCGACCTGCATAGGCGGCAAATGTGATCCCATGCAATTCGCGACCGGCATGATTGAATGAGACGTTCTCAAACGCAATGATGGGTGAAGCCGAATCGGGCAGCTGGCACATCGTTTTCCTTTCTTCGATTGACCCGAGCCGCAATAATCGAAGTCCCCCCCCTAACGGTTTTTGGATACTGCCCTATCTTAGGGGATGGCAAAAGTGACGTGATATATGCTAGGTTTGTTCCGTTCGCTTGAGCGACGGACATAGACAGTTAACCAGTTTGCTCTATTCTCCAATAAAAGGATTGTGGTGTTTGTCATCTGAAGATGACAAACACCACAATCGTTGAGATGAATATCGTGATTTTTATGCTGGTTTGCTGCCTGTTATTTGGTCCAGCCCCGATTGATACCAAGCTATGGCGATTTGGACTCGGTCCCGCATGTGCATTCTGGCCAATATGCGGCTTACCGTGCGTCGTACCGATGTCGTTTCGATGAATAGGCGCTCCGCGATTTCCTGATTGGACAAGCCTGCCGCCACGAGTTCCGCGACTTCATGTTCCCGCTTGGAAAGTCCGTCGAATAGGCTTCGTAGCAGCTTGATGCGGGTGTTGTCCGATATGGGCCGAACCCCGCGATTGAGTACTTCACCGGTGATTCTCGGTGTCAATACCGCATCTCCGTTATGCACGGCGTGTACGGCGTCACGTAGCTGTTTGGGGGTCGCATCCTTGAGCAGGAATCCGGATGCCCCTCGCGCCAATCCGTCGAAGGCGTAATCGTCCTCATCGTATGTGGTCAGGATCAGTATCTGGATTTGGGGGAATTGCTCCTTGATGATGCCCGTCGCCTCTATGCCGTCCATGACGGGCATGCGCACGTCCATCAGAATCACGTCAGGCAGTTGCTGCGGTGATTGCCGTAGGAACTCGATTGCTTGGGCGCCGTCCACGGCCTGGGAGCTGACGATGATGTTCGGATCGTTGTTCAGCATCATCATGAAGCCGGTGCGCGCCCCTCGCATGTCATCGACCAGCATGACCTTGATGATGTCGTCTCTTGCATCCTTCATGGTTCTTCCGTTTCTTTCAGGGGATTAGTGCCTTGACCGCCCAGCCATTGCCGTATGGCCCATAGGACAGGGTGCCGCCCATTTTCGCAAGGCGTTGGGAGAGCCGTTGCAGTCCGGTTCCACCTGTCGGCTTCCTGCTTTGACCGGATGCCTCGCCGGTGGTGTCGTGTCCGGAGACGTGTCCATCGTTGCGGATCGTGATTGCTGTTCCGCCATCACGGTAATGATTCCAGGAGACGGCAATGCGGGTCAGTCCCGCGCCGTGCCGAAGGGCATTGGTCAGTGCCTCGCGAGTGACGGCGAAGCATAAATCCGAACGGCGGGGGTCCTCGACGCGTCTTCCCGTTTCGGTGAACACGACGATGATTCCGGTTGAGCGTATGTGTTCCAGTACGGGTCTGATATCGTCCCAATCCCGTAAACGCAGGATGTCATCCTGATTCACTGGGTCAAGACCGACCTGTTCCAAAGACGGCTGCGATTCCTCTTCATTGAAGACCTTTAGTATACGGCGCGTATCGGTCAGACTGTCCTTCGCAATCGATGTGATCTCTGCTAAGACATCAGCCAGTTGCGAAGCGGAATAGCCGCCATTCCTTATGCAGTCCTCACCTCCCTGCGATAACGCGATAATCGAGGTCAATCCATGACCGACACTGTCATGCAGCTCGTTGGCCATGCGAAGGCGCCGTTCCGTACGATTCTTTTCCTCCGCCAGCATTGCGGTCTTTCGCCGTGCCTCGGACAGCAGCCTATTCGACGTTCGCCGTTCCCACGCTATGGACAACAGTGAGGATGCGATGCCGGCCAAAGCGACGGAGTACAGTAACGCCAAATATTGAGGCTGCAGATAGGAGGGATAGATGTATTGCATTGCGATCATGCAGATCATGGCCAGATCGCACATGGCCTGAACATACAAAGGAAGCCGAATGCACAGATAAAGCACCAAGATAAGCGCGAACTGCGTGTATGAGTGCAGACCAACGCCGAACAGGACGCCCAGAGAGAGCTCAATGAATTCCAAGGCCAGCAACGCCACGGGGCTTCTGGACCTTAACGTCACGTTTATGGCTCCCAAAACTAGCAGTATAAGGAAGTACCATATTCCCGCTCCCTCGTTGAGGAACCGGATAAACGAATATCCTGTGCCGATTGCCATCCGCTCTTTCACATAATCGCGGATCAGCACGCCCATCGTGCCAACGATGCAGATCAGAGTCGTCGTGAAACGAAGCAGGCGTTCCCCTTTGAGCTGACGAAGCCATAGGATCAATCGATCCCGCGGGGTGACGGCTAACGTTTGTCTCCCATCTGATGACTTACCCCGGCGTGAGCCCATAATGAGATGGTTCCTCGCAACCTGCACCTTACGCCTTCTTCGTTGTCCGAGAATACAGCTTTCCCATTATCTACGATTTGAGGCTCGCATGTCCATGACTGGGCTCCTGTTTGACATCTACGGATGACAGTAACTTATCGCGGACTTCCCTCTCCGCTTGCGGAGAGAATGCTCCAGGCGGGGCTGTTCGACATACTCTCCGCAATCGGCGCGGGAACGCGGCCCCGGTCCATGCGCTGCGCGCATGACCGTGCTGTCTGGCCGCTCGCATGCTCGCGGCGGTGGGCCGCGCGGAATCTGACGAGGGGTTTGCGGCCACCACCAGCATGCCATGCGCTCCGTCTGCGTTCCCTGCGCCGTGTCCCGCGCCGCTCCCGTGCCTGCGCTGCGACGGCGGACCAGCATGCCGTCTTCGCTACTGCCCGGATCGTCGCGGTCCACGCCTCCGGTCTCTCCGCCTGCGCGCATGGCAGGCGGGTGGTGTCCGAAATGGAAACCACACGGAAAGGACCGATGGACATGAACGACATGGTGGACACCCGCACGACGGGAACCGGACTGGCGAAGCGCGTACGCGACGGGTTCCTTCAGGACCGGCGTGAACTTGGGCCGGCGGAAGCGGCCGACAAGTGGTTCGCACCCCTGATGGACAGGTGGAACGGCCTGCTGTCGCGCGACGAGGGAGGCTTCTCCCATGAGGAGCGCGTCACGCTGGCGGTGCTGATGACCGAGTGCCTGAGCATGCGGGACGCGCTGATACTCGCATCTTTGCGCGAGATGGGCGGCGGCGAACTGCACATGCTGTACGCCCAGCCGCATTCGATGGAGTCGGCGGCCGTGGTCATGCGCGAACTGTCACGGGCGTTCAAGGACGCCGCCTACCAGCCGGACACGAGACGCGGGGAACGCGCGACGGCGTTGCTGGAATCGGTGACGGCCGACGCCCCGGACGGATACAAGGCACAGCCGATGGCGTCGTGCGCGTACCTGCTGTGGATGGCCGACCGTTCGACCGCCGCCGCGGTGCGCGCGCTCAAGGCCTTGGCCTTGGACGACGACTGCTCGTTGGCATCCCTCGTGCTCGCGGCCAGCGAACACGGCATCCGCCCCGCGTGGACGGAACGCCGCCGCCACTGAGCGTCGGCCGTGGATTCATCTGGCTGGGGCTTCCGATTCCGGAAGCCCCAGCCAATCCCCAATCATCTGTTTTTTCAAGGAGACAATCATGGAAACCGCAATCATCGAACGTCCCGTATCGGCCGACGAAGGCATGGAGGAATCGAACATCGTCATGCTGGACGTGGGACTTATCGATCCGAACCCCGCGAACCCGCGCCGCGACGTGGGCGATGTGTCGGAACTCGCGGATTCGATACGCGCGCAGGGCATCCGGCAAAACCTGCTCGTCACTCCCACGCCGCAGGGACGCTACCTGCTCGTCATCGGGCATCGCCGCCTCGCCGCCGCCAAACTCGCCGGATTGAGCCGGGTACCCGCCGTGGTGGCCGATTTGTCGGAACGGGAGCAACGCGAGCTCATGCTCGTGGAGAACAGCCAGCGCGCCGACCTGACCGTCATCGAGGAGGCCGACGGCTATCAGGGGCTTCTCGATTTGGGCGTGGGCGTGGACGAGGCAGCGCAACGCACCGGCCGTTCCACGTCATTGGTGCGCCGACGCCTGAAGATAGCCGCCATCGGCGAGAACGCGCGAAGCAAGGCCGGAACGGCCCAGCTGAGCATCGACGACTGGGAGACCATCGCCGACTTCGACCGGCATCCAGACCTTCAGGAACGGCTCGCCGAGGCGGCAGGCGGCAAGAACTGGAACATGGCCGTCAAGCACGCCCGGCAGGAGCGAACATGGCGCGAATGGCTCGACACGGCGCGAGCCGAATTGGAACGCATGGGCATCGACGCGGCCGACGAACAGCCGAACACGGACAACTGGTATGACTCGCCAAAGGGATTGCGTCGCACCACGATGCTGACCACGGGCGACATCGCCAAGGCCATCGACGCATGGCGCGACTCCCATGACGGAGCCACGCCCGTCGTTGGAGTGCGGGCCGAAGGCGCGTCATGGGCGCGCGGCATCGCCCTGTACGAAACCGTGGACGAGGAGGCCGAGACCGCGGCCCGCGAGGCGCGTGAGGCGCGTTGGCGCGAGGAACGGGAACGCGAGGAACGCGAGACGGCACCGGCCAAGGAGTTCGCGCGGGCAAGCCGTGATTTGCGCATCGCGTTCGTGACGCATCTCATGGAACTGAAATCCCAGCCGAAGGGCATCGGCAAAGCCGTCGCCCTGCTGTCCGCGAGATTCGCGCTCGATACGCTCACCGAGGGATTCGACCAATGGAACAGTCATGCCGAGGACGTCTGGGAGCAAATCACCGGCATCGGCACGGCGGGCGACGACGCCGATGATGCAAAGCCGGAGGACGAGGCCGAAGACCCGTTACGCGAGTCCGTCACCGCGATGATTGCCGGCGACCCGCAACGGGCCGCGTTCGGACTGCTCTACGCCTTGGCCGAAGAGCGCGTCAGCTGGGAAACGTGGCGTGACGCGGCGACCATCGCGGAACACGCCGCACCGTTGTACGAGGCGTTGGAAACACTCGGCTACCGCACCTCGGACACGGAAGCCGAAGCCCTCAACGGCTCCCTCGTACCAATCGATGACGACGACAATGGCGAGGATACCGGCATAGGGCAGGACAGCGAACCGGACGACGATGGGGCGTCGCAAGCCGACGACGCATCCGGCGAGCCGGACGACGCCGAATAAGCGACGGACGGGGCGGAACCGGAATACGGGTTCCGCCCCCGTCCGGGCGCGAATGGCGAAACGTGACGGCGCATGCGCGCCCGCGCCTTCCGGAGCCAAGCGGCGGCGGGTGACGTTCAGCCGTGGCGGGAGGAGCGTCGTCGGAGCCGCGCGTCGCACCAATCCATGAGCATGCTCGCAAGCACGGCCGTGAGAAACGTGGCGACGATCAACGCGAACGAGCCGTCCAATGCCGGAGCGTCCGAGCCGGCGAGGAAATGCATGAGCAGGAACGCCAGCATGAGCAATCCCGACAGCATGGCGAACGCCGTGAACACGGAGTTCACGAGGAACACCACGAGCCGCAACGGGTGCGCGAACAGGGCAAGGCACGAGGCCACGCCACGCATCAGCATGCGTATCACGCCCGTCGCCAGCGACAGGCCAAGCATCACCAGCAGCATCGGCATCGCCGCCACCTCCCGTATGTAGCCAATGTCATCCAGCGTAGCCGCCAGGACGCGGGAAACCGAATCGCAATCCCTCCGGGTCCAATCCAATCGAACCGGATTCTCCGGCATCACCGGCATCGGCCGCATTCGCCGTTGCGGCGTTGTCTTCCGTCAGGGCAATCTCCGGCGTATCGACGGCGGATGCCGGTCGGCCGTCGGATTCGAGGGACAAATCCTCGCCATCATGGATTTCGCCGTGACTATCGGCGGGATTGGCCTGCCCGTAGTCGGGCGTGACGGCATGGAACGCCATGCCCGTCTCCCTTGGCTCCATCCTGAGCGTGCGCACGAGCTGGGCACGAGGCATGTGATGGTCGTCGCAGAACGATTGGGCGGCGTCACGGAATCGTTCCGCGGCCCAGCGCATATCGTCCAGCAGGATACCCAAACGCGACAGTTCGCCGCGTTTGCGCCGAAGCGCCTCCAACTCGGCATCCAATGCGTTGTCGGCGATGGCGCGCATCGCCCGGTTGCGTTCCCTCGGCTTCGCCATGACGGTCTCCTCACGGTGATTGTTCTTCACTGCCCCGCATCGTAGAACGACGCCGGCAATGATGCCGGCGGACACGAAACGGAACCGGCGTCGGCATGCGAAACGTGACCTGAAGTCCGCCGCGCATGGCGTGGCGCCAAGGCGAAACTGACCGGTGCGCAACCATCCCCTCCCCGGAGGGGCGGTTGGTGTGTAGCAAGCATCGCCGGTGTACGTACACCGGCGCGGCCCCGCGAGGCTCGGGGCCGATCGCGGGACACCCGTGGAACCCGATATGAGGAGGCGCCGATGGGTTGGAAAGGCAACCGTTCCAGGACGATCCGCAAGGCGGTCACGTTCAGCGAGGAGGAATGGCGGTGGGTGGCGGACTCGCTCAAAGTGGAGAACCGTCAGCGCATCCAGGCCGGGCTCAGGCCCGTGGGATGGATGGCGTTCGCCCGCAACAGGATCAGATGCGCCCACCGCGTCAACATCACCGTGCCCGCGAACCTGCATGACGTGAGCGCCCAACTGGCGAGGATCGGCAACAACGTCAACCAGATCGCCCGTCACGCGAACACCACGCGGGAGACGGACCTGGCCATGCTCTCGCGCGTGTTCGACGAGCTGCGCCAGGCGGAACGGCTGGTCGCGGGCCTGCGCATCCGGGTGGAGACCGACGTTGACCCCAAAGGGGTGCCCGAATGGCTGTAGTCAAGATCGGCAAGATCAAAAGCACGCTTGCCCGCAGCATCGCCTACGTGACGAACCCGGCCAAGACCGACGGCTACCGGTGGGCCTCGACCACCGTCGGCGATGACATCACGGACGCCGAGTCCATCGCCCGAGGCTTCGAATGTGCGTTGGACGCCACGAAAGGCGGCTCACGCCGGCAGGGGGCCGTGTTGGCGCTGCACGTGATCCAATCGTTCGATCCCACCGACCAGGTCACGCCCCGATTGGCGCATCTGATCGGGGAACGGTTCGTCCGGGAGATCACCGGAGGCACGCACGACTACGTGATTGCCACCCACACCGACAGATCCCACATGCACAACCACATCCTCATCTGCCCGGCAGACCGGATCACGGGCAAGGCCCTGCGTCTGAGGAAAGGAACCCTGGGCGAATGGCGGAAGATCAGCGACCGGCTATGCCGCGAATACGGGCTGCACACCCTCATGCCGGAACGGTCCGGGCGCGTGGCCCCGTCGATCGGGGAACTCCATCTGAGCGCCAGAGGCGGCAACATCAAGGACCGGTTGCGCACCAGCATCGACACGGCCTGCATGAACGCCCATGACTTCGCGGGCTTCCGCCGCGAACTCGCGACGCTCGGCGTCAACGCGACCGTGCGCGGCGGACGCATCACCTACACGCCATGCGGGCAGACCCGCGGAATCCGAGACCGGCGACTGGGCGTGGCATACAACATGCTCGCCATCATGGGCAAGATCCACCGGCGCACGCTCAGCGAGATCACCTTCCACGAGGCCATGATCGCCCGTCGGACGGATACGGCGGTGACCGTTCGGGTGCCCGGCACGCACGGACGCCTGCGCCTGTCCATACCGTGCGACCGGCTCGTGCGTGACGGAAGGATCTGGCACGCCTACCTGTCCGACGACGTCAGACAGGTGCTCACCGACGAGAACGGCGGCTATGCACGTTCAACGGACTGCGAGGGCCTGTACGCATGGTTCGCGCGGCCCACGCTGCGACTGGAGGACTACTGCCGTCAACGGTTCGACGGCCGGGACCTGACCGGCGTGAACGGGCGCGCGCTGCGTCAGGCAATCGCCTGCGACCGGCTCGCCGACAGCCTGCGCGAGCTCAAGGTGCTCGCCCAGGTCATCGACGAAGGCGACGGCCGGCTGGCGACGCTCGGCCGACTCACCGACTCCGTCGAACTCAACGCGAAGCACATGCG
This sequence comes from Bifidobacterium callitrichidarum, assembly GCF_003129905.1. GTDB lineage: Bacteria > Actinomycetota > Actinomycetes > Actinomycetales > Bifidobacteriaceae > Bifidobacterium > Bifidobacterium callitrichidarum. The sequence continues at coordinate 24,557 of NZ_QFFM01000004.1, read as the reverse complement.
CGCCCTGATCGCGCTCATCGCCGACAACCATGATCAGGGAGCCGACGCCACGGGACTGGAGGCCCAGCTCGCCATCGAGGAGCAAGAGACCCGTGGCCTGGCCTCCGACGCCCTCGCCCTGCGCCGGCTCATCGCCCGCACCACGCCAACCGCCGAACGCTCCGACGGCGCACGGCGCGCGCAACGCCGCGATGGCGGGCATCGTGTCCGCCGCAGGAACCGGTGAGCCGGCGGAAGCTGGAACGCAACGAACCACGACGGATGACGGGAGAATCCTATGGCGGCCGAGGACCAGGCACAGGAACTCATGATGCGCGTCAGCGAGCAAGGCACGCGCGTCATCATCGACGTGACCAAATACGGGCTCGACAAGGCGCTGCACCTGCTCGGCATCGGCGTGCACGCCACCGGCGAGACATTACGGCGTATCAGGACCACCGGCAAGGTGGACGGCAAGACCCTGCACCGCACCGGCGAGCCGATCAACGTGCAGGAAGTCACCGGACGATACGCCCGACAGCTCGAACACGACCTGAAAAAGGCCGGCATCACCTTCCACATCGAGCACGACCGCGACACCGGCCGCACCTTCCTCCACTTCCAAGGCAAGGACGCCGACGAGGTCAACCACGTCGTCTCACGCATCGTCGAACGCCTCAACCGGGAACTCGCCCGGCAGGAGACCGCCACGACTCCCGAACCCGGCGACGCCGATCCCGCACGGCCGGCCACGGAGACAATGCCGGCACCGGAACGAGAGGAGCCGAATCCGTTCCTCGAACCCTCCGACGACGCGCTGCGCCTCGCCTTCGACGCCGAATCGCCATCGAACGGCCGGTTTGACTTCCGCACGGTGCCCTGGGACCGTGACGCCGCGATCATCACCGACCAGCTCGACCGGCTCCCCATACCCCACCCCCCGCAACGGGTCGCCGACGACACGGTGCGCTTCACCTACCCGGCCGGCCAGGCCAGACGGATCGCCGACACTATCGAAACCCTGACCGCACGCTCACGGGGCCTGGACTGGAACCGCATGGACATCCCCGCCCCGGACGGCGGCGTGCGCCGCCCCAAAACCAAGCAGCAGACCCTGAACGACATCCGCACGCGGGCCGGCAAACGCATCGAAGGGCAACGCCGCACCGCGCCCTCGAAGCAACGCACCCGCACCCGGTGAACGGATGCGCGACGACCATGACCGGAAAGGAACATCGCCATGCCCGAGCTTTCAGCCAACGCGCGTTGGCTCATGGACAACCTCATCGACAACGACCGGCAGGCCCTGGCGGACATCGCGCGACGCGGCGAGCAATACGCGGCCGCCGGCATGCCGCAGGACAATCGGCTGGGCCAGGTCGCCCGCATGGTCGTCGATGACGCGATCCGACGCCACAACCAGGCATGGCCCGACGCCTCGATCAGCTTCCCTGCGCCGGACCTCGACCAGGCCTCCGACGAGATCGCCCAACGCATCCGCACGCAGGCCGCACGATCATGGAACACGCCCGACGCCATGCAGACGCCGACGCGATGGCAGCCCGAACAGACCGGAAACGCGCGAACTCCGGCCCCGGAGCCGAAACGGAACGAGACGGCCGTCGGCCGGCCCGGCGGCGAGCAGACGGCGCAACCCGCGGCCGGTGGAAGAACAAGGGAGATCTGGCCGCGCGTGAACTTCCCCAACAGCTACGTGCACCTGTACCGGATGACCTCCAAGGACGGGCGCATGTTTGACAAGATGCGCGTGGCGATACCGCAGGGCACCAGCATCCGCGGCGTGGACCTGACCGGATGGCAGCTCGACCGCTTCCTGACCGACCATGCACGGGACGCCAAACTGAACGGGCGCGACGTGACCGTCAGCTTCAAACCCGGCGAACCGGTAGAACTGTGGCGCGGCAAAGGCGAGCAACGAGAGACCATGCGCATCGACGACGCATGGCAGCTGTGCCGCGCCGTCAAAGCGCAACGCATGGCCTACGCGAGGCAGCACGCCGAAAACAAACCAGTCACCGCCACCACCGGCACCCCAACCGGCGAGGAACCACCAGCAGCACCCGGCCCGGAAAACCCCGAACCGGCGGCCGAGCAATCCCGGAAGGCCGGCAAGAGCCGGACACTCGACGCCATCAAGGACAGGGCCGAACGCCGCACGCAAACACCATCCACCACGCCGGCAAGAACGCGGACGCAATCACAGCAATCACAGACAAGGAGCCGATGATGGCGGAAGACGACCTGACGATCAACGTATGGGTAGGCAACCTCGGACGATACAACGAGGGCACGCTCATCGGCGGATGGCTGCGCCTGCCCACGGACGAGCAGCGGATCAACCGGTTCCTCACCGAACAGGTCGGACTGACGCTCGACGCGCAGCAAGCCTATGAGATCGGACGCCAAGGAGGCGTCACCTATGAGGAATACGGCATCTTCGACCACGAATACACGGGCCTGCTCGCCGCACTCGACTACCGGCCCGGCGAATACGAAGACCTCCACTCCCTGAACACGCTCGCGCAAGCCGCCCGGATCTTCACGCAAGACCAGCCCGAAGCATTGGAGGCGGTACGGCTGGCGGCCGATATGAACGGCGTGCACGACCCGATCGGACTGGCGAACCTGCTCGTCCAATCCGAGGACATCGAATACATGACCTACGACCCGCCGCAAGGCATCACGCAGGAGAACACGCCCGACCTGGACGAGATGTACGGCTGGCATTGCGTCAACCAAAGCACGGAACTCGCGAAACTCCTTGACGGACCATACGGCATGTACTTCGACGTGGCGAAATACGGGCGCGACGCCGCCATCAACGACAACGTCACCCTCGCCGACCACGGGTTCCTGATCGACGCCACCATCCCCGACACCAAACGGTATTCCGGCACGGAACTCAAGCAGATCATCGACGCCTACACCGACGACGAGCCCGGCCTCGACGCCACGACGCAGTCGACCCCCGACGCAATGCGGATGATCGAGCGCTGGGGAGACACGCACGACAACGTGATGCGATCGGACGGCACGGAGCGCATCACCGAACGCATCATGCAGGCCAACGACACCGATGGCGACACCCTGCGCCGACAGGTCCAAGGCCTCGTCAAACCGGTGGCCGACCAGCTGGACGGCGACATGCCCTCAGGCTCGGCCACGTTCGCCCGACTCGTCGCCGAACACGCAGCAGAACACGCCAATCCCGACCAGATGCCGGCACGGGAACCGTTCCGGCTCGAATCACTGCTCGAACCCAGCGAACGCATCATGGAATACACGCTCGCCGGCACGGCGACGAACTGGGGAGCACCCGTCTACCAGTGCATCATGCCCGCCGATTCCACCGACATCAGCGCCGGATTGGAGGACACCCTCCAACGCATCATCGCCGACCGGACCGGGCGCGGCGACGCCGCCTCGATACTCGCCGAAACCATGGGCGCCAGACCCGCCGGCGAACTCGACCCCGCCGACGGCATCACCCCGATCGACCAGGGATACGCGCTGCCCGCACCCATCACCTCCTTCAACCCCAAATCGGCGAAAGAGGAAGAGCCGAACACGTCGAAAGGCAGGGACACGGTGCTCGACGGCATACGCCAACGGGCCAGCCAGCGCGCCGACGACCCCACAGCCCATCCGTCCACACCGGACCGGACGAAGACCCGCAACCGATAAGCCGCCGAGGAGACCAGCATGACCACCATGGACACCGCCTACCGGCAACTGCAGGACGAACTCAAACGCCTCGGCTACGAGCTGCGCATGGAAGGCTTCGGCATCCTCCAGCCCCAAGGCTCCTACGGGGACATCGAACCACCGTACCGGCTCGTCACCCTGCGCGAGATCCCCATCGAACCGTTGCCCGAATGGTCGGCCGACGTGCACCCGCACGACATCACCTACCGGTTCGACGCCACGCGATACCAGCACGACAGCGAACAACGGGACACCGTTGACGTGCGCGACTACGAAACATGGACGCGCACCGTATGCGACGAACAACACGTGCAAGGCCGCGTGCTCATCGACATGGACAAAACGGCGGAGGAACGCATCGCCGACCTCGCCACCGCAATCCACTACATCCAATCCGCGAACCCCGCATGCCGCTCCTACCCGGTGGACCGCAAGACCCGACGCAACGAACTGCCCGACCGCACCCGCATCAGCCAGCCGATCGACGACTACCGGGACCCGTGGAGCATCCGGGTCATGGCCGCACGGGAACAGGCCCTCGACACGCTCGCCTCCAAACACGTTCGGGTGTCCAAGGCCCGCGCCGAATCCGACGCGCTCACCGGAGGCGGCCGCGACGCCCGCGCCATCGGTCGAGACGCCATCAACGCCGTCCAAGGCAAAGCCCCGAACATCGACAAACCCATCAGAAAACGCAGGCCGAGCCGATGATCGACGCCCGACATCCGCAGGCCTATGCGCGCGGCATCCTCACCGATGACGCCAGATTCCACACCGACGGCGACGGCAGGACGACGGCAACCCTGACCGTGAACGCCGGCACCATGGACACGCCGCTCATCATCCGCGTGCACGCGGCCGGAGACCATGCGACATACCTGCGCGAACAGAGCGCACTGCAGGGACGACGACTCATCGTCCACGGCATCATCCACGAAGAGGAAAACGCCGACGAAGTGTACATCCTGGCCGACGAGATGGCCCTGCACACCAGCGTCAAGGACACACTCCCGTGAACACGGCGCGAACAATCACGATCATCGATGCAGGCGAGGAAACCGTTGGCACTCCAATCACACGCGGGAACTCGGCCATCTACGATGCGGAAACACCCGTGGGACGCATCCTTGCCGCGATGTGCGACGGAGGCGACACCATCGAGAACCGCCAAGGTCTCACGCGCATCACCAGCGCCGCCGACGCGGGAAACAGACAGCCGGCACTCGGACGCGATAAGCCTTTGCAAGCGGACACCGCCGTCATGCAGCCCGCGGCCGACGATCCGCCATGGACTAGGGAACAGACGCTCACGAACATCCGCGTCCGCGCCGAACACCGCATCAACAGTCGGATTTCGCAAGCGGCCGAAGCATTCGTTGGAGATGACATACGAAGAACCATGACGCAGCACCGCGTCAGCGTGGGAGGAGACAAGGGAAACCAATGAAACGCCTACAGGCCATACTGCCCGCGGCCATGGGACTGCTCACACTGTTCTGGCTGGGCGACAAGATCGGCTACCAGATACGCACCGACCTGGATGAAGGCACGAGCGTGATCGACCTGATGAACAGATTCTGGCTCGACCTGTACCATCCATTCCACCTATCCACGAACCATACCGATTTGCTGTGCGGACTCGCCGCAATGGGAGTCGGCCTGCTGATTTGGGCATACAAGTACACGGCGCGCCTGAACCTGCGCAGCGGCGAGGAACACGGTTCCGCCCACTGGGGCACTCCGAAGGACATCAAACCGTTCATCGACCCCGTGGAATCCCGCAACATTCGATTCACCGCGACCGAACGGCTCTCCATAGACACGCGACGCACCCTGCGCAACCTCAACGCGCTCCTGCTCGGCTCATCAGGCTCCGGCAAAACCCGCTACTACGTCAAACCCAACCTATTGTCCGTGGACATGAACTGGGCCGTCACCGACCCCAAAGGCGAACTCAAACGTGACACGGAACACGCCATGCGCGATCGCGGATACCAAGTCAACACGCTCGACCTCATCCACCTCGACCGGTCCGACCGGTTCAACCCCATGCGCTACATCGACCCCGAAGAACCCCAATCCGCGATCCTGCGTCTGACCGACAACCTCGTCACCAACGCCAACGGAGACCGCAAAACCGGAGACAGCTTCTGGCAGGACGCCGAAAAAGCACTCCTATGCGCCCTCATCGCATGGACCTACTACACCGAAAACAACCCCACCCTCAACCAAGTCACCGACACACTCGACCGAATGGGAGCCAGCGAACAGGACGAAGACAAGGAATACATCATCGATGCGCTCTTTGCCGAAGCCCAAACCGAAATCCACCGCATGCGCGAACACCCCGACGACTACGATGAGGAGACCCGGAGCATGCTCGACGGGCTCGCGTTCGCATGCGCCCAATACAACACGTTCCTCAAAGGCGCCGGCGAAACCAAGAAAAGCATCATCATCACCACCGGCGTCCACCTTTCACCTCTCCAAGTGCGCGAGGTACGCCGGATCCTCGACGGCGACGACATCCGGCTCGAAACCCTCGACCAAGGCAAACGCATCATCTACCTCGAACTGCCCGACACCAACGCCACGTTCTCCTTCATCGCCAGCGTCTTCTACCAATGCCTCTTCGAAACACTCGTGCGCAAAGCCGACGCCAAACCCGACGGCGTGCTCGACCGCGACGTGCACTGCATGCTCGACGAATTCGCCAACATCGGCAAAATCCCCAACTTCGTAAGGCTCATCGCCACCATACGAAGCCGACGCATCAGCTGCAGCATCATCCTCCAGACCGTCAGCCAAGGCAAGAGCCTCTATCGGGATGACTGGGAAACCATTGCCGGCAACTGCGACAGCCAGCTCTTCCTCGGCGGCAACGAACCCAGCACCACCAAATACATCAGCGACCGACTCGGAGACCAGACCATCGACGTCATCGAAACCAGCGAAACCAAAGGCCTCAACGGCAGCTGGACGCGCAGCACCCGTAAGAACGCCCGAAAACTCCTCACCCCGGACGAACTCGGACGCATACCTGCCAACCAGTGCATCTACCTACTCAGAGGCATACCGCCGTTCCTTAGCAATAAGGTTTGTCATCTATAGATGACAAACCCCTCTTTTCACAGGCAGCGTTTTGAATAAAGTGCCAGTATAAATGTGAGGTTCATCACAAAGACGTTGATGAATCCTCAGCGTCTGGTGAAGCCTCGTCAGACGTACACCCTTAAAAGAGAAAGAGTCATCATGAACACCGTCAAGCGCAAGCTTCTTGGCGTTTTCATACCGATGCTGGCTATGGCCTGCTTCGCAACACCGGCAATCGCCGGCAACGTGAGCAGCAGCAGCTGGAGCGGATATGCCAAGAACTGGTCTACCTTCGATACCCCTAACCGGCAGAAGCAGAATAGCTCAGCTTCCTTCGTGCGAGCTGATAATGTATCTGGGAATCGTACCATTAGGGTATGGGCCCTTGGATACAGCAATGATGACGTGTCATCCAGCGTTGAATTCCTGCGCAGCAATAAGAGTGCTCTTGTATCAAATAACGCTTTCAAGAACGGCCCCAAGCAAATTCATTTGCGTATGCAGAATGTAGAGAACTACATCTCTGCAACGTCTGCGTATGGTGTCTGGAGTCCGGACTCTAACTGATAACGACTAATAACGATGTGGGTGGTGCCACATATTCGGCGTCACCCACATCGTCATTAGAACGATATGGGAGTAGGGAGTAAAGCATGAATAGATTTGTATTCCGTCGGCAGTTGGCGCGAAACGTGTGCAGTGTTCGTTTGCTGGTTGTCGTGGCTATGTCTGTAATGCTGATGGCGGTGCAGTATTGGACCACGTACCACGCGGGGTATCGAATCAGGGAAAGTGCGCCATCGCTCCTGAAGGATGTGATGCTATTCAACCAGTATGGTTCGGCATCCACATTGTATCTGTATTTGCTGCCGTTCTTCGCGGCCCTGATGGGTGGGAGCGTGTGGGCGGTGGAGGAGCGTAGCGGTCGCCTGCTGAACATGCTTCCGCGCGAGGGACGTTCCGCGCTTTTGCATACAAGCATGCTGTCCGGTTTTGTGCTGGGTGGCTTGGGTGGGGTGTTGCCGTTGATCGTCAACCTGTTGGTTTCGGCTGTTCGGACACCACAGTTGTCGTTCATCGAAGGTACATCGGCGGATGAGAATGGCATGATGCTGCCTAAATATGTACTGATTGATTCGTCGTCGTGGGCGTATCCGTTGTACAGGATGAGTCAGCCGTTGCTGATTGCGGTGATCCTGTTGTTGGTGTTTGTCTTGTCGGGTGCGTTCGCCCTGTTGGCGTTGGGCTCGTCCCTGTTCATCCGTCGCAGGCATGTGGAGCTGCTGGTCCCGTTCGTGGCGAGTCTGGTGTGGTGGATGCTGCCCGCGCTGACCGGTGGCCTGGTTCCCGACGAGTGGAGCCAGATCATCTTCCTGAATTTCTCGCATTGGGATGCGCCTGGCACCGCGTGGCGCAATTACTTGGGGATGCTCCTGATGACGGTCGGGATGACGGTCTGCTCGCTGGTGCTCGCGCGGGTGAAGGAGGCCCGCGATGTGCTCTGATCTGTTCCATCCGTTCCGGACCGCGCCACGGGTGATGCGTATCGCAGTGGGGCTGGTGTCCCTGATCGGCGCCGTATGCGCCGTGAGTCTGCTATACGGGGGCTTGGCCCCATCCCTGCACGACGATTACATCGGGTTCATGCGTGTGGGCGCCACTTTGTGCTCGTTGCCGCCGTGTCTGATCGCGGTGGGCGCGGGCAGTGCGAGGTATGGCGCGTTCGAACGGGTGCGCCGCGATCCGAGGAACGAGTTGCGGCACAACCTCGCGTGGCTGACTCTGATGGGCCTGTTGACAGGGGCGTGCTCGGGTGTGGTGTTCGCACTGACCGAGTTCGTCCTGCTCGGCCGGCCGTTCGAGCCGGGCTCGCTGTCGCTGACGGCGATGCTGACGGTGCAGACGGTGATGATGTGCGTGGCCGTGTCGCTGCTGGTGCTGCTGCTGGCGAACTGCGGGCTGCCGTTCTCGCGGACGCTGCCGGTGCTGATTGCCATCCTGCTGTTGGCGAATTGGATGCTGCTGCCGTTGACGGGCGAGGTGACCCGGTACGTGTACTACTTCTGGTATCCGATCAGTCCTTATTGGTCGGATGTGCTCGTCGGGCAGGTGGCGCCGTTCGTCGGCTGGTGTCTGCTGCTCGTCGTCGCGAACGTCGTCGCCTTTGGACACATGGACAGGTTGGAGGCGTGACATGAACGATAGTGGTCGGATGAAGTGGCAGATGGCCCGGTTCCTGCAGTCGCTACATCGGCGCAACGGGTTGCGCGCGATGCTGCTCGTCATCTACGCGGTGGTCGTGTACCGGTTCCTGATCAGCGGTATGGATCCGGGCGTGTTCATCGGCATGTTCCGCTCGTCGGATTCGCCGTTCACTCCGGGGCTGGCGTACAACATGTATGCACTGGTGTACGCTTTGTTCGGTATGGCGATCCCGTTGGAGCAGTTCTCGGAATGGCTCGCCGTGCCCGAGTGCATGGTGTACGTCAGACGCGGCCGGGGACCGGGACGGTTCCTCGCCTACCTGCTCATGATCACCGTGTACTGCGTCGTCTACACCCTGATCCAAGCCGTGGCCCAGCGGATCATGTTCCCGGACGAAGACCCGGTCGCGTTCGCAGGTTCGGCCGTGTGCGCGGCGTGCGTGCTGCTGGCTGCGATGCTGACCGCGAACCTTGGCTACTTGTCGGGGTCGCGCATCGCTGGCTACTTCGTCGTGGTCGTACTGCTGGGACTGCTCATGTCGTTCTCGGAACCGCAGCAGTGGCTGCTCGCCGTCGGTCCGCTTCACGTACCGAACTGGATGCCCGCGGCCATCCTGACGATCCTCATATGCGCCGCGGCGAACCTGATCGCGTTCAATCGGATGCAGATTCTCTGAAGAGGTCGGGATGACGTCGCCAATCGGAAAACCAACCACTTTGTTACCAGCGAAAGGGGAACATCATGTACGTGCAGGTCAGGAACCTCACCAAGACGCTCAAGGGCAGGACCGTCCTCAAAGACGTGAACGCCGACTTCGAACGGGGACGGATATACGGCGTGGTCGGCGCCAACGGCTCCGGCAAGACCATGCTGTTGCGGGCCGTATGCGGATTCATCCGTCCCGACCGCGGGACCGTGACCATCAACGGCAAAACGGTCGAATTCAACCGCAAGCTCCCCGACATGGTCGGTGTGATTATCGAGAACCCCGGATTCATGCCCTCCGAAACCGCAGACGCCAACCTGCGCTATCTCGCCGGCATCAACCATACCTACGACGAGCGGGAGACCACACGGCTGCTGACGTTGTTCGGACTGAACGACCACAGGCACGAGAAGGTCAAGTCGTTCTCCCTGGGCATGCGCCAGAAGCTCGCCATCGTCCAGGCCCTCATGGAGCATCAGCATCTCATCCTGCTCGACGAGCCCACCAACGGCCTTGACGAACACTCCGTGGATATCTTCCTCAATGAGATGAAACGTCAGCGCGACATGGGACGGACCGCCATCATCGCCTCCCACCACAGCGATGAACTCAACCAAATCGCCGACCACCTCTACACCATGACCGACGGCAAACTCGGATGAGCAGTACTATCCCAGCCGGTCGGGGAATGAGGGGGTTGCCGATTGCCCAGGTACGTCCCAAGTGGGATTGCCTCGCGTGACTGGCTGGGATAAACCTTCCGCTGATGGTGCGGGTTGTCGGTTCGATGATTGGGAATCCGATCCTGGATGCGTGGAACCATCCGAACGGCCCGCCTCGGATATTTCCTCGTTCTCTACTACAGCCGTCATGGAATCCCGGACGATTTGCATGACTTCGTTGAGGTCCTGGATGGTTCTGTTATAGACATCAAGATCCTGATGGTCGCGCATCATGAGTCGTGCATGGGTGATCTGCTCATTGAGTCGTGCGCGGGTGTTGTCGTCTCTGACCTTGTTCGCGGATTCTTTGTAGAACCTATCGGCGTCTTCAATGGTTTGGCTCAGTGCGTTCTGTGCGTTGTCGATCTGTTGTTGTTCCTGTGATGCCTTGACCGTGTCAACTGTGTCATGCAGGTTCCTGATCTGGGTTCTGAGCTGGTTATTCGCTCTCCCTATTTCTGCACGAGTGCGATCGAGACGGTCGGCCGTCAGACTCGGATTGCAATTTTCTGTTGAGATCGATGGTTGATATTGCATGATTTTGCCAAGCAGTTCCAAAGACTTGGGATCCCGCACGTCTTTATCCTGGAACTTCGCATATGGTTCCGCCTGTTTCAATGCCTTGTTCCATTCAATCCGCACTATGTCAGATTGCTTGATTGCGTGATTGCATGACGTGAGCGCCGCCTGATGGTCGTAGTTCTTCTTCGCCATGACAAGGCCTGCGGCTGATCCTGCTGCGATGACCAGAACGAGCATGATGCCGGCGATGTGGGTAAAAGGGATATGCCGATGGACGGCCACCTCATCCGTGCTGTCAGCCGATGAATCTTCTGCCAAGGACACATCATCCTTGGCATGTTCCCCTACCCCCATTGGTGTGTCTATCGTCGTTCCCTTCTGTTTGTCAAGCTTGGATACGGGAGTGCTGTTGTTCCGTGCATCGCGAGGCAGCTCATCATCGATGATGGGTGTGATGGGAAGCAGCCGGTGCTTGGGTTTTCCGTCTGTCAACGGTTCCGGTGGAGCCCCAGCGGTTTCAGGGTCTGCAATGGCATGCGCAGCCCACTGGTCGAGTTCCGGCCATGTACTGGGATGATTGCGGATTTGCATGAGGAGATCCCAGTTGGCGGAATCGCTCATAAGATCGGAAAGCTCGCAAGGGTCAAGCTTGGGATTGATGCGGCGCATGCTTCCTTCCTTCCCTCGGGATTAGTGGATGTAAGTGATGCTGGGATTGTTGGCCTGCTCCTTGGTAAGGGTCCTGAGCCATGCGTATGGAAGGCCGCCGCCGGATTCGCTGACGACGATGCTGCCGTCGTCCTTGATTTCCTCGACGATGGCGACGTGTCCGTAATCGGCGCTTGCGCCGAGATAGCCTTTGGCGAAGCTCGCCACGTCGCCGAGCTGTATGCCGCCGCCCGTCGGGTATCCGAATTTTCTGGCGCTTGACGCCCACATCCAGCCGTCGCCCATGTAACCGTCCACAGGTTTGCCGATCTGCAATCGGCGGGCGGCCGCCCACCATGTGCATTGGCCGGTTTCATAGGTGGTGATCTTGCCCACGGGCGTGCCGGTCGCCGCCACATCCACGTTCAGAGTGCCAGACTGCATGACCAACGGTGGCGTGAGCTTGCCGATGGTTCGTCCTGCCGTGGCCGAACAGCCGCCTCCCGCATCAATCGCCGGCTTCACGTTGTCGAGATACCGTTTGGTGATGTTGGGAATATCCGGGTACCTCATGAGGTTGCCTTCGCCCGCGTTATGGGCGATGACCAAAGCCGTCAGGTCGTCAAGCTCGGCGAACGGCATGCCCGGGTGCTTGGCCTTGAGTTGTTTGACGCCTTCCAAGCGGTTTTTCAGATACATGCCGCCGTAATGGGCGTGGACCATGGGCTCGGTGATGCCTTCAGGTGGTGTCTGGTCGGCGCCTTCGGGGTGCACGCCGCGCCATACGCTCCTGTTCATCTGCAGCAATCCCCAGGTTCCTCCGTTGCTGTCGTCGGCATATGCATCCGGTCGGAAACCGGATTCCTGCTTCATGATCGCCGCGATGAAATCCGCGCTCAATCCGCTCGATCGAGCCGCCTCGCTCACCCATGGTTTCGCCTCGTCCGGGACCTCGATCACACTGGCTTCACAACCGCCGTCATCTCCAACGGCAACGGTGGGGATGAACCACAACAGCAGACTGAAGACCATCAGCACCGCCACCGCGCCCAGCAGAAACGGGACACCGACCGCAGCTGATGCCGATGCTGCGATCCCGGCTTTCACCGCCGTTACGGCCCGAGAAACCGTCTGCGTGACTTGTCTCGCAATCTGCGTCGAGGCTCTGGCAGCGGATTTGGCCCCTTGGACGCCCGATCGTACGGTCTTGCCGGAGCGCCTCGCACGTCTGACACGAGCCGAAGCCGTTCTTCCTGCCGCGGCACGTGCCGTCGAACCTCTTGCCGCATGTCTTGTGCGAATAATACCGGTCACGCCGTCGCATATCCGGCTTACGGGGGCCATTGGTGATAATGGGTTGTCGTCCTCGCTGGTCTCCGTCTGTGTCGATTGCGATTCAAGCACGGATCGTGTCGCTTTCACACCACGGTTCAAAGCGCTGACGGTTGTTGTGCCGATCGGGTGCGATGCTTCGGATTCACTGTTCCTGATGATAGTTTGTGGCTGTTTTAGCCCGGCCAGCACGGGCCCATGGGAGAGTCCGCTGACATGACGGACTTTCAAGCCATGAATCGTGCCGTTCGGTCGAACGAGATTGCGTGTGGCGTGGAATGAGTCGGAGGTGACGGGTCTCATTCGGGTTTCCGATCCTCGAATTTCGTGGTATACAACCGATAAAGCAGACTATCGGCATCGATACGCCCATCGAATGGTATGAACGCAGTGCCGCTCTTAGCCATGCCCTGACCGGGCTGCACCCCGGTGAAGAACGCCCGCTGTTCATCGGACAGCTTCAGCAGCTCGCACAAGGCGTCGGCATCCGTGGCGGTCTGGTTCAGCAGCAACAGGAAGTCGCTGTTCGCGAGCATCAGACGCGCATCCTGGTTGGCCAGCAGCTCCTCGATGTTCTGCGTGATGCCGGTGGGGCACAAACCCCATTTACGGGCGCGCTTGTACAGGCGCAGGAAGTATTCGGCCGCATACCGGTTCGAGAACAGCAGATGGAACTCGTCCACCCACAGCCAGGTGCGCCGGCCGAGACGGCGATTCCTGACGACCCGGTTCCATATCTGATCCAGGACGACGAGCATACCGAATGTGCGCAACTCCGCTCCCAGACCGGAAACGTCATAGACCAGGAACCGGCTGGACGTATTCACATCAGTGGCATGGGCGAAGGCATTCAGACTGCCGGTCGCGTAAATCTCCAATGCTCGTGCCGCGTCACGGGCGTCCGGCTCGTTCAAAGCCATGAGACGGTCATGCAGGGTGGCGAGCGTGGGCATGCCCAGTTCCGGATGCTCCCGCACCTCGCGATACATGCCGATGACCGTACGGTCAATCAGACTGCGCTGCATGCGGTCGATGCCGTCCTGTCCGCCGATCAGCACGCCGAGCATGTTCAGCACGCTCGCACATTTCGACCGTATCGGATCACCCTCGGAATCATCCTCATACTCGATATCCAAAGCGTTGATATGCGCGCGCGACGATTCCCCGATCTCGACTCGCTCGCCGCCAAGACCGGTGCACAACGGCGTGAACTCACGTTCCGGGTCGATGACGATCAGATCATCGTCCGGACGGGTCAGATAGATCTGGGTGATCTCGTTCTTCGCCGCCTGGCTCTTGCCCGACCCGGTCGTACCCAGAACGAATCCGTTGCCGTTCATGCCTTTCGTACGGTCGATGACCACGGGATTGCCGGTGCGGGCGTTCGCCCCATGGAACACCCCGCCCGGCTCGAACAGCTCCTGCGACGTGAACGGCACCAGAATCGCCGCGCTCGACGTGGTCAGCGTGCGACGCATCGGCGGCAGGGGATTCCCCAACGGCAGTACGGCGTTCAGCCCCTCCACCTGCATGTAGGCCAAGGTCTCGGCCACACACGACTGCCCATCGATTGCGGCCGTCACGTCACGAACCGTCTGGTCCAGTTGCTCGCGACTGCCCGCCGACACGTCCACGATCATGAGGGAATCCACCAGACGGTCGCCGTTATGCTCCAGATCATCACGCAGCTCACCCGCCTGAGTCATGGATTCCTGAAGATCATGAGGCAGCATGTCCTCGGGCAGATGCTGTTTGCGGTTCTTGCGCCGCTCGTCGATGGCCTGCATATCCATTTCGGCGATCGTCCGGTTCACGAGCTTCAACCCCTCGGCCTTGCCCCGCGGGGACAGATGGATGCCGACCGTGATATCCGCCTTGATGTCCGTGATGGACGACACTAGTTGATCGCTCAGATAATCCGGGAAGTCACGCACCAACAGACACTGATGCCACACCTCCGCAGTGCCCGAGCTCAACCGGAGCCGACGGCGATCCGACACATCCACGGCGAACGGGGCCACATAATCCTTCGTGGACATGCCATGCGATTTCAGGAAGCCATCCTCGGTGAACGAGAACCGGACACCGTGCCGCAGCATCCCGTGCAATACCGCCAGACGCGACTGCCGGTTCAAGCGGACGCCGACGCAGCCGCCCACCGACCGCAGTTGCGCCGTGGCACGCAACGCGGCACGGTTCAGCAGCGTGACCGCCCGTTCCCCGTCCCGCTCACGCAACGTCAACGTCAGATACTTGTCCGTCACCGCGCCCTGCGAACGCCCGGCGAGACGCCGACGCACATTGCGGTTGAAGTCCCCGCGCAATCCATCCAACGCATCGCTCCGAAGCGACATGGCGATACTGCGCGTCACCTCCTCGGGATCCAGCATGCGCGTGGCGACCGTGATCTGGACTCCCATGTTCTCGCCGATCGAATTCAGGAAACGACCCCACCGGTCCACGACATCCAGCTGCTGATCCTGGGTCGCGACCTGATAATTGATGTCGCTGATCCGCAGCGACACGCTCCACCGGTCGCCGCCAAGGAACACGATGCCATTGGACAGCATCGAATCATAGCCAAGCAACTCCTTCGACGAACGAGGCATGCGACGATTCCCGGACCGCCTGTTCCCGACCTTTCCATGTCGCTTACCGTTGCCTTTGACCGCCTTGCTGCCACTGATGTCAGACATGACGACGTACCTGCCTTCCCCTGATTCGTCTACGGGCCTTCTCTTTCAACGACGGTTTGCCGGGAAACCTCGCGGGAACATAGGGTTCGAGCAGGTAGACCTTCGGACCGAAACGCTGGCGCAGCATGTATCCCAGATACCGTTCAGGCTTCAGCCCTTTCGGACGCCACCAACCCCACAGCGCGAACGGCAGGCAAACCGCAAACAGCAGATACGACCCCAGATCGGACAAGCCCAACGACCAGAACAACGCCGCCTCACCTCCGCCCAGGACGAGCATGCATGCGGCGGCCGCCAGTTGGCGCCAGCTCAGCCCCCACATCACCTTCGCCTCGACATTGGCGATCTCCTTATATACGCGCATCTGCAACATGAAAGAATCCTTTCCCTGATTGGCCCCGGTTGTGGTAGGCGGCTACTCGCCGCCGGCTATGGCCCGGCTGACACGCTGACTCACCGCGATCACGAAGAACAGCAGGATGCCCGCCATCATGAGATTGCCGAAGTTGCCCGTCACCCACGCCACCATGCCCTTGTCCGCGGAATCCGGGATCTTCACGGCATCGACCACGACCCGCTGATAGAACACCAGACAGATGAACACGCACACCGCATTCACCGACGTGCGCGCATACGACTTGAAGAAACCCACGCCGATCGGCTTGGTGTCCTCATGCACCAGAAACGCGAATGGCAACGACTGGAACGCCGTCAACGCATACAATTCGATGAACCGCACATACAGCACCACCGTGAACACCACCGACGCCAACTGGGACAACAGCCACGGGATCACCAGCAGAAAGAACAACGCCGCCTGCCCCATCACCCCGGCATCGCGAATCTGGTCACGCATCAGATCGCCCAGCTGACCGCCGTCGCCTGTCGCCTCATACGACATCTGAGAAGACACACCCTGCATGAGGAACTGCGTGACCTGATTAAACATCCGAATGAATAGACTGGCGTTCTGCACAGCGATGAACACCAACGCGATCTTGAACATGGTGCCGGCCACGATCTTCACACCCAGATCACGGTCCGACTCGATGCGCGTCGAGTTACGCGCCAGCTCCAACGTGAACATGACCGCAAGCACCGCCGATGTCAAAGGCTTGACCGCGGCTCCATGCACGTTCACCGCCAACTGGTAAAGAGCGGGATTCCACGTCTCCGGCGCCTGAGACAACAGCCCGGCCGTAATCGAACCGGCACCTCCGCCGCCGATCATGTTGAGCATGGCTACGATGAAGTCCTCCACGGCAGGCCCCGAATCAGCTCAGCCCAGCGCCACCGCGTTGAAAATCTGCGCGGCCGCGATGATCATGCCTCCACCCACGATCTGCCACAGTCCCGATTGCGTCTGCGGCCCGTTGTGATCCTTCAGACCGCCACCGAATGTGACGGCACCCCACACCAGCCACAGTCCGCCGCCGATAGTGGCGAACCTGACGAATAACTGAAGCACCTGATTCAACAAATCCACGACGGCCTCCTCTGATGACGATCAAGGAGCCCGACATGCAACGGTCTCCGTTGACACTCATCGTCAGGGAAAACCGGCAGGATAGCGGCGGACAGTTCCTGGGTAGGGGGCGATGCCGCTCGATGCATATATAAAAAGGTGGGTTTTAGAAGTACTTCTAAAACCCACCGTGTATTGAAACAATATTGCTGGTTGAACAGTTATATATTGCCATTGTTCTTAAACTTGTTTTGTCTAACCTTTTCCTTAATGAGAGATATCAGCTCACTCAGTAAAAGCAAAAGGGCGATTATGGACATAAGATAATTATCGTAGGTAATGAACAAGATGAAAAAGAATAGATCACAAACAATGTGTATATATTTCAGCATGCTGTTTTAATTCCAACAAGGCCCATATATGCCAGGAAACCATATTTGACCCATCCAACTACAGTACTTGCAGGAGGATATAAAGACAAAACAAAACTGGCTACACTGGCAATGCACTTGAGGCTAACCTCGTCGCCGGAAACCGCATTCACCTTAGCTAAATCTACTCTAGCAATAGGTGTTCCGCTGGTCATGTCAAAAACAGTAAAGACTGCGCCGCTCTGATCGGCATATTTGCATTTGCCTGCTTTGAGACCATACCAAGTCATGTGCATATTCTTACTGATGCACTGAGTCTGGATGTTAGCTGCGGCAAAGGTACTTTGATTTTCTCTAGAGTGAATTATGGTCATTCCATAATGCTCTAGAGGATCTGTGGCTTCTCCCTGCAATACTTCAGGTGCAACCTGAACGATTGCGTCGACGCTCGTCAAATCTGCCGCATATGCGGACCCCGACATTGAGACAACTGTGAATAGCGCGATTATGCTTGCCGCAACAGATGCCAGTCGTTTTAAAAACATATCCTTTTTCATGATCAATTCCTTCTCCTAATTATGTCTTTCATTGATGGAATGGAATATGAAGAATGAGGTAGCTCCTTCCTTCATTGATGCTTCTTTGCAAATAGGTTAGGTCAAATATAACCGTCCACTTGGGTATCTCGCGACCCCTGTTGACAAACTGTCATCTTTAGATGACAACAATCAATGGTTGCGAGGAGAAAACCGTGAGCCTCTGTTCGCTGAGTATTCAGACGTCCCTGTATGGCCGAAGAAAAGGCGATGGACACTTTGCGTATCCACCGCCTATGCATTGCCCCCCTGAGGGGTCACGGACAGTCTATCAGGTCGGGTCATTGCCTTGCTGCAAAGGTGCCGCCATCCTGCGGTTTCTGGGCTATGCTGTGTAGTAAAACCCTTTACTAAAGTTTGCGGGGAGGATGTCATGGCCACGCTCAAGGAAGTCGCGGAACGGGCCGGGGTGTCGCAGAGCACGGTGTCGCGCTTGCTGAACGACCCGTCGTTCTCCATCAAGGAGGAGACGCGTCGGCGTGTGCTGCGCGTGTGTGAGGAGATGGGATACCGCAATGTGTTCCGTCCCGCGATCGCAGTGTTGGATGCGCCTCCGTCCGGGGAGGAATTGCAGGACGCGTACTTCGCCGATCTGCGGAAGGTTCTTGCGGAGTGTGCGGAGTCGATGGAATTGGACCAGCCCACGTTCATCCGGTCCATACACGAGCTGACGGAACGCGCAGCGGAGTTCGATGGGTTCATCACCGTGGGCGCCACGGTGTTTCCCGAAACAGACCTGCGCGCCCTGCATGCGGCGCTCCCACATGGCGTGTGCATCGACACGAATCCGGCACCGCACCTGTTCGACTCCGTACGGCCCGATCTGTCGCAGACGATGCTGGATGCCTTGGACGCGATGATCGCGGCAGGCCGCAGACGCATCGCGTTTCTCGGTGGCGTGGGCAGCATCATGGGCACGCATGACTATCCCGAGGACATACGCGAACTGTCGTTCCGCCAGTGGGCTGCGCACTTGGGATTGGAAACGGACGGATTGGTGTATTCGTCCGGCACGTTCACCGTGGAGAACGGCTATCGTCTCGCGGAGCAACTGGTGGCCGATCATCGTGAGGCCGGCAGCATGCCCGATGGTCTGATCGTGGCCGCCGACGTGCTTGCGGTGGGGGCGTTGCAGGCGTTGAACGCACTGCGCGTGGCGGTTCCCGACGAGTTGGCCGTGGTGAGTGTGAACAACCAGTCAATCGCCCGGTACACGTCGCCGTCGCTGAGTTCGTATGCGATCGATCAAAGGGAGTTGGCCCGTATGGCGTTCTCCACCTTGATTGATGGGTTGAAGCATGAGCGGCGGGTGCGTCGTCACATCCTGCTGACGACCGAGCTGGTGCCGCGCGCAAGCTTCGTTCCTCAGGCGTAAGACGTCGTCTCGAAGACGGGCGGCACCGGCGTCGATTTTGCTGGAAGGAATTTAGAGCTGATATGTTTGAATGTTGCCAACAGCGTCACCCACTTTCTGCAAGATTTCAAACTTTAGGGCAGCAAGGTCGGAAACCGCCGCCCGTACCTCCCCGGCAAGCTGCGGGTAGGGGCTGTGCCACTCGTTCAGCGTCCGGGCTATCTGGTTTAAGTTGCCGCCGATCCTGCCGTATTCGGCGGTCAGCTTCCCAACAGCGGCAAGCAGCTCATCATTGACGGGAGAAACGGTTATGATGGGGCGTATGGCTGCCCCGGTTATGGCTTGCCGGATAAACTCGGCTTGGCTCATGTTGTAGGCAGAAAGCCTTTCTGCAAACTCGGCGTATTCTTCCTCGGTCATGCGTGTTTTGACTACCCGGCTGCGGTGCGGTGTGTTGTATCGTTTCATGGTCGACAGACCTCCTTTCTGTGTATGGTGTCCTCTCACTAATAGGAGAAAAACAGGGTGTGAAGCGGAACTGTTTTTGAAAAATCCGAAAAAACAAAAAAGCCGCCCATGCAGGCGGAAGGTTACAAACTTCGGGACACTTTGTCTCGAAGCCTTTATGCAAAGGCGTCTGGATCGTCGATGTCATCATAGTTGAGGATGTCCTCGTCCTCATCCGTGAGTGCATCGTCCGGCACAGTCACCTCATACATCGTACACGCCTCGTTCAGACCGGGCCGCCTGCGGCGGTTAATGAGCCTGTCGAGGTCAAAAGCGTTTTTCTGTTTATCGGCCTCCGCCGTATAGCGGTAGTTCGGATGCCGTTTCAGATCATACTTGGGAGAGAAGAATGGGGGCAGGCCCCGAAGTTGCAAAATACATTTGTCTCCCGGCATGGTTGCAAGTTCGGCTGGGGTCATTAGTTCCCGGCCCAGCCGCTGGGTGTTTTGACTATAGCTTTCCGACTGGCCACGGGAGCGGCTGTCGGTCTGCATACTGATTGTGGCTTTTCCCAGCCAGTTCTCAGATATTTCCTTGATGGTGCTGGCTTCGCGGCCACCGAGGAACACCACACTGTCCATGTTGCCGAGGATTATCTCAGCGTGTTTATCGTAAATGGCCTTGCACTGTGCCAACTGCTGATACAGCAGGCAAAGACTCACCTCGCGGGAGCGGATAACCGCGACCAGCTTTTCGAGCTGGGGCACCTGTCCCGTGTTGGCTGCCTCGTCCCACAGCACCCGTACATGGTGCGGCAGGCGGCCACCGTGAACATTGTCCGCCCGTTCACACAGGAGGTTGAACATCTGCGAAAATGCAAGCGCCACTAAAAAGTTGTAGGTCTGCGTGGTATCGGAAATGATGAAGAATACCGCTGTTTTCCGATCTCCGATGCGGTCAAGCTCCAATTCGTCATAGGCCATGACTTCACGAAGCTGCGGGATGTCAAAGGGAGCCAGCCGCGCACCGCAGGAAATTAAAATGCTTTTTGCCGTCTTGCCAGAGACGAAAAGTCAAGGACTTTTTCATCAAATTCACAAAGAAGTCACATTTTGCGGACTTCCTCACGGAGCAGACGCTTGATTTTGTCCTCCATTGTCTCTTTTGCGGTCTGGCTGAAATGCACACGGACGATATAGGTTGTCTTGCCAATCTGCTTTCTGACAGTAGGGCAAGTGGCGGTGTTGGTTGCGGTATTGTTCATTCAAAATCCTCCTGTAAATGAAAAATGCCCGGTGACTGTTCATCATCGGGCGGTGTCGGTATGAGGGAACAAGGCAAGGCGGCAACATTAAGGTATCTATAAAAACCTTGCCGTCTTTGCCACGCTTGCCGTGTTCCTGTTGTCAATCTCGGAGATAGCAGACCCATGCTGTGCCGTCTTTCTCGGTCACAAGTCTGTCCCCGATACGGCTCTTTGCCGTTCTCATGGTGCGTGAGGAAATCCCACGCTCATTGACTGCCTTTTCCAGCTCTGCGCTCGGCATACGCTTTCCATCTGCAAGCAGTTCCAGAATGAGCATTTGCGCCTGTGCGGTCTTGCTTTCGGTCTTGGCGGTGTCTGTCCCGGCAAGAAGCTCGTCAGCGGTAATGTCATAAGCTCCTATCCATTCAAAGCCTTTCTCGTCTCCCAGAGAAAAGGCAAGGGACTGTCCGGGCGGCGCAAGGGAGCTTTTCTCATGGATAAGCACCCTTGTTGTGGGACTGTCTTTCAGCTTGCCAATAAACAGCAGACTGCGGACTGCCGCCGTAATGTCGATAGACCCCAATCCCCGGTAGGTGCTTTGCGTTCCTGCGGCTTTGTTGAGGTGTCCAATCAGCACGATAGCGCACCCGGTAGCCTGTGCAATGTCTCCCAGACTGCGGAATATTGGGCGCACCTCGTTTGCCCGGTTCATGTCCACATCTGCGCCCAGAAACGCCTGTACCGGGTCAATGATAACCAGCCTTGCGTTGTTCTCACGGATTGCCCTTGCTATGCGCTCATCGGCAAGAGTCAGCGGCGTGTCTCTATCGTCAATGACAAGCACTCGTTCAAGGTCTGCGTCCGCTTCCATCAGCCGGGGCTTAACGGTATCGCCCAAACCGTCCTCTGCGGTCTGATAGATGATATTGAAAGGCTCAAGTTTCTCCATACCGGGTAAAGGCTTTCGGTTGGTGCAAGCCGCCGCAAGACGCATGGCAAAGTAGGTCTTGCCCTCACCGGGGTTGCCCTGTATGATCGTCAGCTTTCCAAAGGGGATATACGGAAACCATAGCCAATCCACGCTCGTCAGCTCCACATCTGCCATGCGGAGCATTGGGACAGGCTGGGCGGTGGGCAGCTCTCGCAGCGTGATTGTCTCGGCTATGAATTTGCGGCTGGGAATGTCCCCTTGCTGACGGAGAACATCGTTCCAGTCTTTCCTTGCCGGGACAAGGCGAATGACGGCGATCTCGCCGGGAATGGACTGTGCCAGTCGGGAGCAGGCTTCACTTCCTGCGGTGTCGCTGTCAAGGCAGAGGAATACTTTTCGGGTGTCCTTGCGTTCAGAAAGAAAACGGTCAAGGGCTTTGCCCGAAACGCCGCCCAGGGCAAGATAGCTCCTTGTCTGCCAGTCCTGCGGATAAAGGCAGATGAACGATAACAGGTCAATCGGCGCTTCAAAGACAAAGAGCTGGTTGCCGTTGCCCTCGTATCGGAACGGATAGGACTTGTCAGACCCGGCAATGTCCTGTCTGAATGGGTCTGCCGTTCCTCGCACATGGGCGTATCTCGGCGTACCACTTCGGTCTCTGCCAACAAACACAACATTTTGCCGCTTTGCGTCTTCGTAAATATCCCCGGAAAGAAGAAAAGCCTCAACAAGCATTTTGTTGAGACCTCGGCTTTCGCAAAGATATTGAATTGCTCTGTCGGCTGTTCTGTTGTGCAAGGGCAAGTGAAACGCTGTGGGCGGTGCTGTGCTGGCTTCGCTCTGTCCCTCGCCGCTTTCGCCGATCAGGAGCTGGACGGCTTCGGGAAAGGACTTTCCGTAAAACTCCATGACAAAATCAATGGGATAGCCGCCCTTACTCTGGCTGTGGCGAAACCATTTGTTTCCTCGGACGGTCAGACTGTCATGCTCTTTCCAGCGGTATTCCCGTCCGCTTTTGATAAGCGTTTCTCCCTGTGTGCGGAGAAAATCTTCCAGACTGACGGCGTTTGCCCGGTCAATCTGTGCTTGGGTGTACTGCATGAGCGTCCTCCTTACTTCTTGAAAACAGCGCATCGTCTGCAAACGCCATGCTCACGCTCGTCCAGCGTATAGGGGCAGTTTGCACATTCCTCACCGTACTGTCTTGTGGTAACGGGCAGATAGCCCAAATCCTGCAACATATCAATCTGACGGTCGGTGAGGGTGGCTTCAAAGGCAAGGCATTTCCGGGTGTGTTCGTCCAGCTCAATTAGATTGGAAAGCGGTCTGCCATCGGTCAAAGGCTCTCCGCTCAAAAAGCGTTTTGCCGTTCTGCGGATGGGGTTGTATTCGTTCTTCCAGTCGTATTTTTTCATCGGGATATATCCTCCTTTTTGTGTCGTGTTTGGGGTCGATTTTGGAGCTTTTGTTCCTCTGTACGCTCGTTAAATCGGGCGGCAGTATCTACGCATGACTTGACCTTCCAAAGGCGGTGTAAATCGTCTCTGACGGTCTTAAACTCGCCGTAGGTGGTTTCATGCGCCTGTTCCAGAGCGTCATACTCTGCGGACAGCTTTTTCATATCCACCTTACCGTCCGGGAACTCTCCGGTCAGCTTTCGTCTGGCGGCGTAGAACTGTTTCAGTTCCGCTTCATGCTCTGCCTTGTACTTGGCTCTGGGCTTCTCAAACTTGATTTTCTGCAAGCCGTCATAGATAGGCTTCAAGCTCTGGAAAGCAGCGGAGCTGTCATAGAGCTGCTTAATTGCTTTCATTCGGGCGGTCTGTTCGTCCAGCGTTTTCTTCAAGCTCTCTGTGGCAGCACTGTGTTCGCTGACACGGTGTTCCAAATCTTCAAGGGAGTAAATGTCGTTTGCCCGGAGATAATTGAAAGTCTCGTTCATCTCCTTTAGATTGCTGACCTTGCCTTTCTGCGAATACGCCCCGGCTCTGCGCTGGGTGTAATAGGCGTTCAGCAGAGAAACAAGGTCGGGTGCCTGCGGCTTGGCAAGCTCCGCTTTTGCTTCGGCAATCCAATCAAACAGGAGAGCGATTTTCTTCTTGATGTCCCGGATAACGGCGTTGGTGGCTCTGATCCAGCGGTTGAACTCGCCTTTCTCGGTGCGTATGCCTTTCTTCTCCATTGCCCGGACGGTTGCGCCATCATGGACGGTGGGAAGAAGCTCCACGCCCTGACGCTCATAGCTTCGGTGGTCGATACGAACGTCAAGCCCCTTTTCCGCAAACTTGGCGTTGCATAGCTCCGCCCATGTCTGCCGCCAGTATTCCAGCGTTTCGGGACTGCCCCAGTCGGTAGTGGGAACGGCGTTGAACACAAACTTTCCGTCTGCGTCCCGGATACGGTTGCCGTCCTCGTCCAGCTCGTACACCCGGCGTTGCTTTAGCCCCCATTTGCCGTTCTGCTCGATGGGGCGGATGGGGTGTATTGTCTCGGGGCATAATTGACAGGTGTCTTGGGG
>NZ_QFFM01000039.1 GCF_003129905.1 Bifidobacterium callitrichidarum | reverse complement strand
GAAATTGGTCATCGGCGGTGACGAAGACGAGGAATACCATGAGAACGGCCTGATTCGCACGCTGCGCAAGGTCATCAAGATCTCCAACGAATACGACGGCGAAAAGCTCAGGACCACCAAGAACGGCATCCGCTACTGGACCCCGATGCTCATCGTGTTCCTGACCATCGGTACCACCGATGTGATGTTCGCCTTCGATTCCATTCCGGCCATCTTCGGCCTGACCAAGGATCCGTTCCTGGTGTTCACCTCCAACGTGTTCGCCCTGCTCGGCCTGCAGCAGCTCTACTTCCTGCTTGGTGCCCTGCTGGACAAGCTGGTCTACCTGCCGGTGGGCCTGTCCGTGGTGCTCGGCTTCATCGGCGTCAAGCTCATCATGGAGGCGCTGCACGGCAACACCCTGCCGTTCATCAACGGCGGCGAGGGCATTCACTGGGTCCCCGAGGTGCCCACGTGGTTGTCCCTCGCGGTGATTGTGGTGGCAATCGGTGGCGCATCCCTGGCATCCGTGGCCAAGATGAAGAGTATGAACAAGGTCGAAAAAGCCTGAAAACGCTAAGGAAACTGCCGGCCAAAACCTAGCCGCCGCAACAATGTGAGCGCTCACAACACACCGGGCAAAAAATTTGTCATGCGGCGGCCTGCGCTAGTAAACTGTATTGCGGCAAGTGAGGCATTCAGCCTCGGAACCACAATCAAAGAATAGGCAGGCATTCATGCGTAAAGCCAAGATCGTTGATACCATCGGTCCCGCTACCGAGGATTACGACAACCTTCTCAAGCTCGTCGAAGCCGGTATGGACGTTGCTCGTCTGAACCGCTCCCACGGCACCCCTGAGGACCACCTCCGCGTTTACAACAACGTGCGCAAGGCCAGCAAGGAAACTGGTCGCAACGTCGCCGCACTGGTCGACCTTCAGGGCCCGAAGATCCGTTGCGGTTGGTTCAAGAAGAACGCCGAGGGTGAGGACAAGGTTCAGCTGCAGCTTGGCCAGGAGTTCATCATCACCACCGACGACATCGAGGGTGACGAGCACATCACCTCCACCACCTTCAAGGGCCTGCCGGGCGATTGCCACCCGGGCGACCCGATCCTCATCGACGACGGCAAGGTCCGTCTTGAGGTGACCAAGGTCGAGGGCAACAATGTGCACACCAAGGTCGTCGTGGCCGGTCCGGTGTCCTCCCACAAGGGCATCAACCTGCCGGGCGTGGCCGTCTCCCTGCCGGCCTTGACCGAGAAGGATGAGGCCGACCTGCGTTGGGCCATCCGCACCGGTGCCGACATCATCGCCATGTCCTTCGTGCGTTTCGCCACCGATATCGATCGCGCCCACGAGATCATGGACGAGGAAGGTCGTCGCATCCCGATCGTCGCCAAGATCGAGAAGCCGCAGGCCCTCGAGAACCTCGAGGAGATTGTAAAGACCTTCGACGGCGTCATGGCCGCCCGTGGCGACATGGCCGTTGAGTGTCCGCTGGAAGAGGTCCCGCTGGCCACCAAGCGCATCATCGAGCTGGCTCGCCAGTACGCCAAGCCGGTCATCGTGGCTACCGAGGTCCTCGGCTCCATGGTGAACTCCCCGGTCCCGACCCGTGCAGAGGCCTCCGACTGCGCCAACGCCGTCCTCGACGGCGCCGACGCCACCATGACCTCCAACGAGACCGCTGTCGGCAAGTACCCGGATGTGACCGTGAACACCATGGCCCGCATCTCCGGCTACGCCACCGACCACGGCTTCGACCGCATCCCGGAGCTCAAGAACCTCGACATGTCTTCCACTGGCGCCGTTTCCTCCGCCGCTGTGGACTTGGCCGACAAGCTCAACGCCAAGGCCATCGTCGCCTACACCCAGACCGGTTCCACCGTGCACCGCGTTTCCCGCGAGCGTCCGGCCGCCCCGATCTACGGCATCACCAACAACGAGCACACCTACCACTGGCTGGCTCTGTCCTGGGGTACCGAGGCCTTCTACGTGACCGAGGATTACCACGACAAGTCCCGCAAGGACCTCATGATCTACACCGACAAGGTCCTCAAGGACGCCGGCAAGGTCGCTGACGGCGACAAGATCGTCATCCTGAGCTCCGCTCAAGGCGATCACCAGCCGGGCCGCACCGACTCCATCTACGTCCACACCGTCGGTGCCTGCGACTGATTTCCGGTTGCATGTCCCACGGTTCTAGACTGGTTCTAGATCGTAGGTAGTAGGAAGCCTCCTATCCGATTGGGTAGGAGGCTTTTCGTATGCGGCTGTACGTGAAATACGGCGGCCATCGGCGCAAAAGGGCAGAAGTTCCGCCAAAGATGGCGACGGCCCCACCGTATTTCACGGTAGGGCCATCGCAATAACCATGCCGCGTGGCTTACGACACGGTCGCAGGGTCAGTCGTTAAGCTGCTCCAGGCTACCGCTCTTCAGACGCAGAATCGCGATGATCGTCTTCGCATCCACGATCGTGCCGTTAAGCACCATCTGATAGGCGTCGTCCAGCGATGTGAGCCGAACCTCGGAGCGCGGCGTTTCCGGACCGATCTCCTGACGCTTGGTCGGCGTCAAATCGGTGGCCAGATACAGCGAGGTGTGCTGCGTGGAGTAGCTGGGCGTATTGAGGAAGCGGGCGAACTGCGTGATGCGGCCCGCCTCATAGCCGCCCTCCTCGATGAGCTTGCGCTTGGCCAGATCCTGGGTCGGCTCGGCGGAATCCACCGCATGACCGCCGGGAATCTCCAAGGTCCAGCGGTGGCTGGCCAGACGGTACTGTTCCACCAGCGGAATCATGCCGTCCTTGGTCAGGGCGAGCACGCCCACGGTGTCGCCCACATTGCCATAGAGGCAATACCTATCGAACTGTCCTCCGTCATTCGACTCGTAGGAGACCCGATCGATGCTGAAGTAATGCGTCTTTGCGATTTGGTGGCGGGAAATCTCCTTGACGGGAGAGGGACGCCACGGGTCGAACTGACGGTACGTTTCGTTGCTCATATGCCCTCCTCATGACAGCATTGCGTGAAACCACCTTCATTGTAGGTCCACGAACGGTTACGGGAATGGACAACACTCAGACCAGATGGCCTGCTGATACCGGCCGAAAACCAAGGAACGACCTCGCAGAGCCGGGCCTGACACGCCGCCCAAACCCACCCGACACAGGCCCGCACGCGCAAAGCGTGTCATTACCAGCGCAGGTCCTCTTGATATGCTAAGCTCTCCAAAGTGCCTTGGGCAATGCCCCCGTATCCCAATTGGTAGAGGAAGCAGCCTCAAAATCTGCGCAGTGTGGGTTCGAGTCCCACCGGGGGCACATTTCAATGTCAGATTTACCGGTAGGCCTTGGTGGCGCTTGCCCGTCGAGGCTCAGGAAAGAGGTTGGTATGGCTGCAAGGAAGAAGTCCGAGGAACCGAGCATCAACGTCGATGAGGTGTTGACTGACGCGGAACTCAAGGCCGCCGCGGGCGTGGAGGATGAGGCCGAGCCGGCCCCCGCCAAGTCCGAGGACGGTCCCCGCACTGTGGTGGTGGCCGAGGATGAGGCCGTGAACCGTATGGATCTGGTTGCCATGCTCGAGGACAACGGCTACGAGGTCGTCGGCCAGGCCGCCAACGGCGAGGAAGCTGTGGAGCTCACCCGCAAGTACCGTCCGGACGTGGTGTGCATGGACGTCAAGATGCCGCGCATGGACGGCATCGCCGCCGCCGGCATCATCTGCGACGAGAACATCGCCCCCGTGGTCATGCTCACCGCATTCTCCCAGACCGATCTGGTCAAGAAGGCCACCGGCGCCGGCGCCATGGCGTACGTGACCAAGCCGTACGAGGAATCCAAGCTGCTGCCCACCCTTGAGGTGGCCATGGGCCGTTTCGCCGAGATCAACGACCTGCTGGATACCGTGGAGCGCGGCGAACGCAAGCTCAAGGAAGCCAACGAGCAGCTCAAGGAAACCGAGGAGAAGCTCAAGAAGGCCGAGGACACGCTCGAGGAGCGCAAGCTCGTGGACCGCGCCAAGGGCCTGCTGATGGACAAGGCCGACTTCTCCGAGCAGGGTGCCTTCCGTTGGATCCAGAAGACCTCCATGGACCAGCGCATCCCGAAGAAGCGTCTGGCCATGGCCATCATCGCCAAGTACGGTGATCCGAAGCCCTCCGATTCGGATGAGCGCTGATCGATCGTTGACCGTACAGCATAACGTCGAGCCGTCCACCCCCCCCCCCCTGCTGGTGGGGGACGGCCATTCTTTGGCCTTCCGCGCGTTCTTTGCCCTGCCTGTCGATAACTTCAGCACCGAGGCCGGGCAGGCCACCAACGCCGTTTGGGGCTTCGCCAGCATGCTCGCGCAGGTGGTCGACGCCGAAAAGCCGGACCATCTCGCCGTCGCCTTCGATGTCAAGGGCGGTACTTTCCGCAACGAGATGCTGCCGCAGTACAAGGGCACGCGCGACGCCGCTCCCGAGGAGCTACTCACCCAGCTGCCGCTCATCCAGCGCATGCTGACGGCGCTCGGCATCAGGTACATCGAGAAGCCGGGTTACGAAGGCGACGACGTCATCGCCACACTCGCCACCATGGGCGACCACGACGGCTACCATACACTCGTGCTGTCCGGCGACCGCGACGCCTTCCAGCTCATCGACGACAACGTCACCGTGCTGTACCCGGGGCATCACTTCAAGGATCTGAAGCACATGACCCCGCAGGCCGTGGTGGACAAATACAAGGTCACGCCCGCGCAATACCCCGATCTGGCGGCCCTGCGCGGCGAAACCGCTGACAACATCCCCGGCGTGCCCGGCGTGGGCGACGGTTTTGCCGCCAAATGGATCAACCAGTTCGGCTCCCTCGACGCCATCTGCGAGCACGCCGACGAGATCGGCGGCAAGAAGGGCGAGGCGCTCCGGGCCAGCATCGACCAGGTCAAGCTCAACCGCAAGGTCAACGCCTTGGTGCGGGATGTGGATCTCGGCGTCGAAGTCAAGGACCTGACGTTCGGCAACGTGGACACCGACGCATTGGACAAGCTGTTCAAGGAACTCGAGTTCGGCGGCCGCACCCGCACCCGCATGCTCAAGACCTTCAACAACGGTGTCTCCGCCGCCCAGACCGAACCCGGAGCCGATACCGCGGATGACGAATCCGTCGTCTCGCTGGACCCGCCCGAAGCCACGGTGATCGATTCGCCGGAGGCCTTCGACGCATGGATAGCCGCCCATCGCGCGGCGGTGCACGTGCCGGATGACGTGGCCGATTTCACCGTCGCCGGCACCGACTATCAGGGCGCCGACCGCCATACCGTCTGCGGCGATGCCGTCAACCACGCCTGGACCGTGGCCGCATGGGGTGACGTGCGTCCCGGACGCGCCACGATGCAATCGCTCGCCATCTGCGCGGGCGATGAGGCCACCGTCATCAACGCACCGATCGACGAGACGTTGCGCGGGGCAGTGCAGACGTTCCTGGACGGCGAGCACAAGCGCGCCATCGTCCACGGCTACAAGGAGTTCCTGCATCTGCTGGGGGCCGCGGGCCTCGACATGGATCTTCCGATGTTCGACACCAAACTTGCCGGATATCTGGCCGAACCGGATTTCCATGCGGATTCGCTCGCCCAAGCCGCCGAACATTTCCTTGATTTCCATGCGGACGAATCCGCCGAACCCGAACAGGGCACGCTGGACTTCGCCGACGAGACGGTCGAACCGGATGCGGCGGACGACGGACAGCCTGACGAGAGCCGTCTGCGCGACCTCTCCATCATCCGGGGTCTGGCGCACCTGCTGGGTCCGATCATCGACGAACGCGAACAGTGCTGGCTCATGCGCGCGGTGGAACTGCCCGTCTCCCGCGTGCTGCACGGCATGGAACACACCGGTGCCGCCGTGGATCTGGGCCGCATCACCGGCATCCGCGACCAGTTCGCCGCCGACGCCGGCATGGCGCAGAACATGGCATGGCAGTTCGCCGGCTCGCAGATCAACCTGCAAAGCCCCAAGCAGCTGCAGAAGGTGCTGTTCGAAGACATGGGCCTGAAACCCACCAAGCGCACCAAAACCGGTTCGTACACCACCAACGCCGCCGCATTGCAGACCCTGTACCTCAAGTCCATCGACAACGAGCAGGCCAACGGATTCCTCGGCGCGCTGCTGAAGCACCGTGAGACCAACAAGCTCAAGCAGATCGTACAGACGCTCATCGATGCCGTGAACCGCAAGGACACGCGCATCCACACCACGTACGAGCAGACCGTGGCCGCCACCGGTCGCCTGAGCTCCACCGATCCGAACCTGCAGAACATCCCCAACCGCAACGCCGCCGGACGAGAGATCCGCAGCGCGTTCGTGCCGGGGGAGGGATACGAGTCCCTGATGAGCTGCGACTACTCGCAGGTCGAGCTGCGCATCATGGCCGACCTGTCCGGGGACGAGGCGCTTATCGAGGCTTTCCGTTCCGGTGCGGACTTCCACAAGTACGTGGCCTCGATGGTCTACAAGGTGCCGGTCGACGAGATCACCGGCGACCAGCGCTCCCACGTGAAGGCCATGAGCTACGGTCTGGCCTACGGCCTGAGCACCTACGGACTCGCCCAGCAGCTGGGCATCGCCCCGCGCGAGGCCGAGGCACTGAAGAACCGCTACTTCGACACCTTCGGCAAGGTGCACGACTATCTGGAATCGCTGGTGGCATCCGCCCGCAAGGATGGATACACGGAGACCATCTTCGGCCGTCGCCGTTACTTCCCGGCATTGCGGTCCACGAACCGAGTGGCCCGTGAGGCCGCCGAACGCGCCGCGCTCAATGCGCCGATCCAGGGTTCCGCCGCCGACATCATGAAGATCGCCATGATCCGGGCCGATCAGGCGCTGCGCGAGGCCGGCGTGAAAAGCCGGATCATCCTGCAGATCCACGACGAACTCGTGGTCGAGATCGCGCCGGGGGAGAGCGAGCAGGTGACCGCGCTGGTCAGCGACGCCATGGAACACGCCGTGCACCTCGCCGTGCCGCTGGACGTCTCCTGTGGTATCGGCGCCGACTGGCAGCTCGCCGCCCACTGAGCACCGGACGGTTGCCGGCGGGAATCGACAACCTTGGCCAAGATCGGACGCAGAACAACGATTTCGCGTCCGATCTTGACCGGCGATCCTGGCCGGACATCCGTTGTGTCTGACGGATACCGGACCGGCCGGCCAAGATAATACCGGTGTCGGTGACTTAGGAACGTTACAATGAAACGTATGCCGAATCTGAAGCAAGTCATCGACGTCTTGGAAACCCTCTACCCGCTGCGCTACGCCGAATCATGGGACGAGCCCGGCCTCATCGTGGGCGACCTGAGCCAGAGCATCGGCAAAATCGTGTTCGCGGCCGACCCGACCTCCGCCATCGTCGACCAGGCCATCGAAGCGGGCGCGGACCTGCTCATCACCCATCACCCGCTGTACTTCCGCGCCGTGCATGAGACGGGCGGACTCGGCTTCCGCGGCGACATCGTACGCAGGCTCTACCAGTACGGCTGCGCGCTCTGGGTAGGACACACCAACGCCGACTCCGCGTGGCGCGGCGTGGGGCAGGCCGCAGCCGACCATTTCGGACTCATCGATCAGAAGCCGCTCGTACCCATCGCCGATCCGGATGCCGAATGCGCCGGACACCCCGTGGGACTGGGCCGTGTGGGACGGCTGCCCGAACCCATCGCCCTCGGCGACTTCGCACAGCGCGTGTTCGATGAGGTGAACGACCACGGCATGGCCACCGCGCTCGGCGTACAGGTGTGCGGCGATTTGGACTCGCCGGTCGAAACCGTGGCCGTGCTGCCCGGTTCCGGCGATTCCCTGTTCAACGAGGTGCGCGCCGCCGGCGTGGACGTGTACGTGACCAGCGACCTGCGCCACCATCCGGTGACCGACGCCATCGAACAGGCCCGGTACGAGGCCCGCATGCGCGCGGCCGGCATCGCCTTGGGACAGGGCGACGCAAGAACACGCCCGTACCTCATCAACACGCCGCATGCGGCCATCGAATCGATGTGGTTCAACTACGCGGTCGAAGACGTGCCGGCAGCCATCGAAACGGCCACCGGCGAGCGGCCCGACGTCACATGGCTGCATACCACCACCGATCCATGGACGCTGTCCATCACCTCGCACAAGCAGTGATTCATCGCGCCGGTCCGACGCACCCCTTACAAGGAGGCCTCACAGGAGTGTTTGGCAACAACAAACCAAGCAAACAGGAACAACTCGAACACAGGCTCGACCGCAAACTCAACGCCAGCTCGGACGGCATCGACATGGACGTGCCGGCCAAGGTGATCAGCAGCGAAACCGTGTACACCGGCCGCATCTTCCATGTGGACGACATGCGGCTCGCCCTGACCGACAAGCAGGGCCAGGAACACGAGATCAGCCGCCAGGTGCTGCGTCACGCGCCCTGCGTGGTGATGCTCGTGCACGACATGTCCACCGACCGCTACCTCATCGAACGCGAATACCGCGCCGGCTCGGACATGTTCGCCTACGGCCTGCCCGCGGGCCTCATGGACGAAGGCGAGGACATGATGGACGCCGCCCTGCGCGAACTCGCCGAGGAGACCGGCGTGGTGCCGGACCGTGACGTGATGGGCGTGGACTACGTGGGCGACTTCTACTCCTCCGAAGGCATGACCGACGAACTGGCCCACATCATGGTGCTGCATCTCGGCCCGTTCACACGGGAGGAACGCCACTTCGACCCGGACGAGCACGTGGAATCCGCGTGGATCCCCTGGAGCGACCTGGTGGCCACGCGCATCACCGCATCCAACTCGATGATCGCCATCCAACACGAGGCGCTGCGTCGGCTCATCGCCCAGCGCAAGGATCCGGACACGCACGACAAGTCGCTGTTCGCCTGACGTTCACTCCATCGGTACACCGGTAACAAGAAAGGTGGGATACTGGAAACATGCAGATCAGACCTGGATCAATGTACCCTCTGGGTGCCAGCTATGACGGCGCCGGAGTCAATTTCGCTCTTTACTCGCAGGTGGCACAGAAGGTCGAATTGTGCCTCTTCGACGACAACGACGTCGAGACGCGCGTCGAAATGACCGAGCAGAACTCCTATGTTTGGCACAACTACATCCCCGGCCTCCAGCCCGGACAACGCTACGGCTACCGCGTCTACGGCCCGTACGACCCGGTGCACGGCCTGCGATGCAACCCCAACAAGCTGCTGCTCGACCCGTACGCCAAGGCCATCGAAGGCAACATCGACGGCGACGAAAGCCTCTTCTCCTACTGGTTCAGGAGCCCGGACGACCTCTCGTCCATGAACACGCTCGACTCGGCCGCCCACACCATGAAGTCGGCCGTGATTAACCCCTACTTCGACTGGGGCAACGACCAGCACCCCTACATCCCGTACCACGATTCCGTGATCTACGAGGCCCACGTGCGCGGCATGACCAACCTCAACCGCGACGTGCCGCCGGACATCCGCGGCACCTACGCAGGCCTGGCCTACCCGAGCGTCATCGAATACCTGAAGAAGCTGGGCATCACGGCCATCGAGCTCATGCCTATCCACCAGTTCGTCAACGACTCGTTCCTCCAGGAGAAGGGCCTGTCGAACTACTGGGGATACAACACCATCGGCTTCTTCGCCCCGCACAACGCCTACTCCAGCTCCGGCGAGCGCGGCCAGCAGGTCAACGAGTTCAAGTCCATGGTCAAGGCCTACCACCGCGCCGGCATGGAGGTCATCCTCGACGTGGTGTACAACCACACCGCCGAAGGCAACCACATGGGCCCCACGCTGAGCTTCAAGGGCATCGACAATCAGTCGTACTACCGTCTGGTGGACGGCGACCAGATGCACTACTTCGACACCACCGGCACCGGCAACTCGCTGCTCATGCGCTCGCCGCACGCCCTGCAGCTCATCACCGACTCCCTGCGCTACTGGGTCACTGAGATGCACGTCGACGGCTTCCGCTTCGATTTGGCGGCCACGCTGGCCCGTCAGTTCCAGGAGGTCGACAAGCTCTCCGCGTTCTTCGACATCGTGGAGCAGGACCCGGTGATCAGCCGCGTCAAGCTCATCGCCGAACCGTGGGATCTGGGTTCCGGCGGCTACCAGGTGGGCGGCTTCCCGTCCAGCTGGTCCGAATGGAACGGACGCTTCCGTGACACCGTGCGCGACTTCTGGCGCTCGCAGCCGTCCACGTTGCCCGAGTTCGCGTCCCGACTCATGGGCAGCTCCGACCTCTATCAGGTCAACGGCCGCCGCCCGGTGGCGTCCGTGAACTTCATCACCGCGCACGACGGCTTCACCATGAACGATTTGGTGAGCTATAACGAGAAGCACAACGGCGCCAACGGCGAGGGCAACCGGGACGGTGAATCCAACAACCGCTCCTGGAACTGCGGCGTGGAGGGCCCCACCAACATCCGCGACGTCAACGACCTGCGCCAGCGCCAGATCCGCAACATGTTCTCCACGCTGCTGCTGAGCCAGGGCATCCCGATGATTTGCGGCGGCGACGAGGTGGAGCGCACCCAACAGGGCAATAACAACGCCTACTGCCAGGACAACGAGATCTCCTGGACCAACTGGGACCTCAACCGGGACCAGAAGGACATGTTGGCGTTCGTCTCCAAGCTCATCCACCTGCGTTTGAACCATCCGGTCCTGCACCGCCGTCGCTTCTTCACCGGTCGTGAGCCCGGGGACGATTCGAACAAGATCCCGCAGGTCGAATGGTTCGACCACACCGGTTCCATCATGGATATGGAGGACTGGCAGAATACCCACGCCTTCTCCATGATGATCTTCTTGAACGGTTCGGATATCCCCGAAGTGGACTGGTACGGCAACCGGATGGTCGACAACGACTTCATCCTCATCTTCAACGCCCACTACGAGCCCATCATGTTCACCCTGCCTGACGAGCGGTACGGCCGCAAGTGGCAGCTCATCGTGGACACGCATAACCCCAAGGGCCCGGAGCTGAGTTACGAGGCCGGGTTCGTGATCACCGCGCAGGCACGCAGCTTCCTGATGCTCATCAGCGCCAAGAAGCCCAAGCGCCCGTTCGAACCGACCGAAGGCTGAGCCGATTCTCGGTTGATGAGGCGGCAATAGCCACGATGGGCCGCTCTCCTGCGTCGTCATGCGGCGTCGGGGGAGTGGCCCATCGTTTATTTATGGGGATGTTGCGCTACTTGTCCGCGGCGATGCGGGACTCGATGTGCTCGGATTCGTCGTTCTTGTCAAGACCGCCCTCGACCATCTGCGCATGCAACAGCTGCGCGGCCACGCGGTCGGCCTCGATGGCGGCGATCTGCCGCGAGAACACGATGAACCACCCCAGGAACATGAGGCCGGCCAGCGCCTCCACGTTGGTGAGCGTGTTGTGGCCCATCATCATGTTGGCCCAGAATCCCGCGCACACCAGTGCAGCCAGATCGGAGGCCACCATCACCGCCTTGGACAGACGCGGGGCGAGCCACGGCAGGCAGACGAACAGCACCAGCATCACGAACGGCAGACCCTTGGCGCACACGTTGTGCATGAGATTGTGTGGCGTGTACCGGAACGCGCCGATGCCGATGAACGCGAGGCCCGAAATGGTCAGCAGCGCGGACAGGATGGTGATGCGCGCCATGAAATGAGGGATATCGTAGCCGCGGTTCGGATCCTTGTTGGTTCGATCGTGCCACAGTCGCTGCAGACGCTCGGTGGTCACCAGTTCGGAGATAGCGAAGTAGCTGACGATGATGATGCACGTGCCGGCCAGCATGAGCGTGGAGTTGAACATGCGGGCGGCGAAGGTGGTGCGGTCGCCGAGCTGGGAGAAGTTGTTGTGGTACCAGTACGGGTCGTCGGTGGTCATACCGGCGGTCACCACGCCGGAGATCACGAAGAACGGCAGCAGACCTGCGATGGTCTTGGCGTTCATGAGCTCGGCCTGCACGAACGTCATGTACCCCACCACGCCGGCGAATCCGGCGCAGACGCTGGAGATGTAGCCGGAGAAGATGGCATTGCCCATCATGTCATTCGCGGCGCCGATCAGGGCGAACGAGGAGAGGAATATCGTGGAGGCGTACACCACCGACAAGGCCACGATCTCCACGATGCGGCGGATCGGCGCAAACCAGCCGTTGTTCAGGTTCAGCGACCGTGATTTGCTGGCGTACCCGATGATGAAGGAGATGACGCCGCAGCCGGCCACGATGCCCGAACACACCATGAAACGGCGTTGGGTGAGCTGCCAGATGGCCGGTGCGTACTCCATGTAGATGTTCATGGACACGGCACCCACCACGGCGCAGATCAGGAAGGAGATCAGGCCGGAGGTCTCCGCGCGCTGATGACGTCCCATGGGTGCTCCTTCCGTGTATGGCTCCGCTGCCGGTAACGTTTTGCGGACGAATCTTGCCAAATTGCCATTGTATCCCGTGTCCCGGTCCGACTATGCGATACAATGTCTTCTTGTGCCGTCGCCGCATGCGTTTATGCCGGCGATGCGACGACATGACGGGCTATAGCGCAGCTTGGTAGCGCGCCTGCTTTG
The DNA here is from genome assembly GCF_003129905.1 of Bifidobacterium callitrichidarum. GTDB lineage: Bacteria > Actinomycetota > Actinomycetes > Actinomycetales > Bifidobacteriaceae > Bifidobacterium > Bifidobacterium callitrichidarum. The sequence continues at coordinate 5,523 of NZ_QFFM01000039.1, read as the reverse complement.
GGAGCAGGATGTCGCCGGTTCAAATCCGGCTAGCCCGACAGAAACGGCGGAATTCCAAGGGTTTGAGACCTTCGAATTCCGACTTCTGTGCGACAGAGCACAAATCGAGCACATGGCTGTGGACTATACGGTCCTGCATCACCTTGGAGCCACGGTGTGTGACTCGATCCACTGCCGGAGGTCATCACGCCGGTATCGGATTAGCCTCCCTTCTTTCCCGGCCTTTCGTGGTTCTTGGCAAACATAGGGAATGGGTACCCGCTTCATGCAATGCCTTGCATCGTTGCTTGGTCGGAGTTCTTTCAAACCCTCCGATTTTCCTCTCACTGCCCACGGCCTGCACGGAACGATTTTACCGAAGTTTTGAGAGAGATTTTTCAAACCCTTTTTTACCTGTTACCTACCGCAGGAAAAAGCAAAATGCCAGACAGGGGGATGTCCCTTTCTTTGAACTCTATTGACAATCGTCCTATTGTTTACTATTATATATGTTATATAACATGGATTATAGCAAAGGAGCTGTAATAAATGCCACCGAGAGCAAAAGTTACAAGAGAAATGATTATAGATGCCGCTTTTGAAATAATTAGAGACGCCAGCATTGAAGCCGTTAATGCTCGATCTATATCAAAAGAATTAAACTGTTCCACTCAGCCCGTTATGTATCATTTCAAAACGATAAAGGAATTGAAAAGAGCAGTATATGAAAAAACAGATGAATACCATTCCACTTATATTATGAATATTCATAGCGATAATCCAATGAAGGATATTGGCCTGAATTACATTCAGTTTGCGGTAAAGGAAAAAAATCTGTTTCGTTTTCTGTTTCAATCCAATGAATTTTCAGGCAAAAATATTTCTGAATTGACAAACGTAGAGGAATTGCAGCCTATTGTTGCTATCCTCAGCCAGGAAGCGGCAGTCAATACGGAGCAGGCAAAAGTTATTTTTCGATCATTATTCTTAATTGCACATGGATATGCCAGTATGTTCGCGAACAACGCAATGAAGTATGACGAGCAGATGGTTTTATCCGATTTAAGTTTGATATTTGATGGAACTGTCAAGGCAGTGAAGGGATAGTTTAATGTATCGTTTATATAAGAAAAATGAATTGAATTTTTCTTTGGTGTGGATTATTTCCTATGTTGTTTTATTTAGTTTATCGGACAGCCTTTCGACTTCTCTCGGTATGCTAAAAATAATAACTGCCCCCGTGTCCATTATTTTTGTCTTGCTTATTTTAGGTTTTATAAAAAAGTATAGCCTTTGGGGAAAATACGGGTTATGTTCATTCAAAGGGGATCTGAAACAATATCTGTATTTTATTCCGCTGGTCCTGATCGGAAGCGTGTCCCTATGGAACGGCGTTGCAATGAATGCTTCTATTACGGAAACTGCTCTATTCATTGTAAGTATGGTTTGCGTCGGGTTTATCGAAGAAATCATCTTTCGCGGGTTTCTTTTCAAGGCAATGTACCGGGATAATATAAAACTTGCGGTTTTCATTTCAAGTATCACATTCGGCATAGGGCATATTGTAAACTTGCTGAACGGCGAAGATTTGATACCCACGCTCTTGCAGGTTTGTTATGCAACAGCAATAGGCTTTTTGTTTACGATTATATTTTACAAAGGAAAAAGTCTTTTGCCTTGTATTGTTACACATGAGGTAATTAATTCTTTGAGCATTTTTTCTGTCAATAATTCGTTGATGGGTACTGTAATAACTGCCGTTGTATTATGTGTTATTTGTATTGCGTATGCTTTATGGATATTGAGAAAAACCCATAGGCCTGATAAAGATGAGGAGGGCGCGGTACGGAGAAAGAGCGGTAACAAATTGATCTGACCATGTTTCGACACACCTCGCCATTTCGCCGTTCCGACGCTCAAAGCCAGTAACAAACCGGTAGCAATGACCGTCATGATCCACCAATCTGACTGGCCCGAACCAAGACCCCCGACTGATTGCAAGAGAGCCATTTCCCGGCAGGGGAGTGCGGCGTACGTCAGTCGATGCAGTTGAACCAGCCGGTCCTCTCCGGGGTGAGCTTGAGATTGATCTGCTTCAGCACGGTGTATTCCCTGAGTCCGGCGAGACCGCCGTCCACGGTGGTGCCGCTCTGACGGTGCGGGCTCACGGATATGCCCTGCGTCTCATCCATGTAGGTGTTCGCGTACATGATGCCGGTGTCCACGCCGCTGCACACGCGCAGGGCCCGGCCCATGTCCGCGGTGAACACGCCGCCGGCGAGCCCGTATCGGGTGCCATTGGCGAGACGCACGGCTTCGGCCTCGTCCTTGAAGGTCTGGACGGTCAGCACCGGGCCGAAAATCTCCTCCTGCACGACGCGCATGTCCTGCGTGCAATCCACGAGCACGGTCGGTTCGATGAAATAGCCCCGCCCGAACTCGCCTTCGGTGATGCGATGCCCGCCGATGAGCACGCGGGCTCCCTCCTCCTGGCCGATGCGGATGTAATCGAGCACCCGTTCCATATGCCGTTTCGAGACCATCGGGCCGAACTCCGTTTCCGGATCCAGCGGGTCGCCGATGCGAATCTTCGGGATACGTTCCTTGAGCAGGTCCATGACCCGTTCATAGGCGGTATCCTGCACCAGCAGCCGCGAACCGGCGATGCATACCTGGCCCTGGCTCAGGAAGATGCCGAACATCAGCCGGTCCACCGCCACATCCAAATCGGCATCATCGAAGATGATGAACGGCGACTTGCCGCCCAACTCCATGGAGAACCGTTTGACGCTGGTCGCGGAATGCTTGATGATGTCCCTGCCGGTTTCGGTGCCTCCGGTGAACGTGATCTTGGCGACGTCCCTGTTCTCGGCCAACGCCGTGCCGACCTCGGAGCCGGAACCAAGCACCAGGTTCACGCTGCCGGCCGGGAATCCGGCCTCCGCCATCGCCTTGACCATCATCGCCGTGGTGACCGGCGTCAGGGACGACGGCTTGATGACCACCGGATTGCCAGCGGCGAGAGCGGGCGCGATGCCCGCGGCCGTGGTACCCATCGAGTAATTCCACGGAGCGAGCACCGCGCACACACCCAAGGGCTCGCGGACGGTGACGCTCATCAGATCGCCGTTCTCGATGGAGGAGGTGCCCTGAAGCTCGTGGATCAGACCGGCGTAATAGCGGAACGCGCCGCTTGCGGCGTACACGTCGTCATACCGGGTCTCCTTGTACACCCTGCCCATGCTGCGTGTCTCCTCGACCGCCAGCTCCTCGGCGCGTTCCTCGATGAGGTCGGCGGCCTTGTTCATAAGCTCGGCACGTTCGTCGGCGGTGAGATTACGCCACGGCGATCCGGTTCGAACGCCTTGCGTGCGGCCGCGACGGCCATATCCGCCTCGCCGGCGGTACCCTGTGTCGCCTCGGCTGCGACGGTGCCGTTGGCGGGATTGATGATCGTCGTCGTTCGTCCCGAGGCCGATTCGATCCACTCGCCGTCGATGTACATCCTGATGCGATCCACCATGTTCGCTCCCATATCGTGAATGAATGATGGTGCCATGGTACTCCGATGCACTTACTCCTCAGTCAGTTCAAGTCAGTATGCACACGGATGCCTTGGAATCCGGTTGGTTGCCATGCAGGCGTCAATGTGATTGTCGCGAGATAGCGCAAAGCCCCGCGATCATGCGGGGCTTTGAATGATGGTGCCCGAGACGGGACTTGAACCCGTACGCCTGTATAAAATAGGCACTAGCACCTCAAGCTAGCGCGTCTACCATTCCGCCACCCGGGCAGGTGTCGTTAAGGACAACGGTTAGGCACTTTATCGGGGATTCTTGTCGGAGTCAAATCACGCCACTCCATGAGACGATTTCTGAGACAATCCATGGGATACCACGGCCGCACCGGCGGTGAACGAGGAATCGGTCCGTTCGGCTGTCGACTTGAGCAAAACGCCGTTCCCGCCCGCCAGTCCTGATAGATTGGCGGTATGACCGAACAATCGAATCTTTGGCCGGCACCGCTCGCCGGCAAGCCGCTGGACGCCACGGTGACCGTGTCCGGCAGCAAGTCGCTGTCCAACCGTTATCTGATGCTGGCCGCGCTCGGTTCGCAGCCGGTCACACTGGTCGGCTTGCTGCGCTCGCGTGACACCGACCTCATGATGGGCGCGCTCGAAGCTTTGGGCGTCCGCTGCGAGGTGGATTCCCAAGTCGATACCACGGTGACGGTGATGCCGCCCGCCAACGGTCGTTTCCATGGCGATGTCGACCTGTTCTGCGGCCTGGCCGGCACGGTGATGCGTTTCGTGCCTGGTCTCGCCCTGTTCGCCGACGGCCCGGTCCGTTTCGATGGTGACGAACAGGCCTACGCTCGTCCGATGAAGCCGGTACTCGATGGTCTGGAACAATTGGGCGCGACTGTGGAATACCACGGCGAGGTGGGGCGTCTGCCGTTCACCATCACGCCGCCCGCCAGCCTGCCGCCGACCCAGGCTCAAGTGAGCATCGACTCGTCCGGTTCCTCCCAATTCATTTCCGGACTGCTGCTCATCGGCTCCCGACTGCCCGGCGGCCTGGCACTGCGGCACACGGGGGAGAAGACCCCGAGTCTGCCCCACATCCGCATGACCGTGGCCGATGTGACCGGTGCCGGCGGCGTCATCGAGGCCGATGAGACCGCACGCACGTGGACGGTCGCACCGCATGCCCTGCAGCTGCCGGAGCGGGTGACGGTGGAGCCTGACCTGTCGAACGCGGCGCCGTTCCTCGGCGCGGCGTTGATCGCCGGTGGTACGGTGCGCGTGCCGCATTGGCCTGAAACCACCACCCAGCCGGGTGGCCTGCTGCCGGGATATCTGGAACAAATGGGGGCCAAGGTTTCGTTCCCGGAAATCGACGGGATACGTTACTGCGAGGTGACCGGCGACGGGACCGTGCACGGACTCGACACGTTCGATCTGACCGCGGCGGGGGAGATTGCACCTTCGTTGGCTGCGATTCTGGTGTTCGCTGACGCGCCGACCGATATGGTGGGCATCGGCCATCTGCGCGGCCATGAGACGAACCGTCTGGCTGCGTTGGTGAATGAAATTACTCGTGTGGGCGGCAAGGCCGAGGAACTGCCGGATGGGCTGCACATCGAGCCGGTGCCGGCCGATGAACTGCACGGTGCTGATATGGAGACCTACGCCGATCACCGCATGGCGACCTTCGCCGCGATGCTCGGTCTGCGTATTCCCGGCATCAAGGTGATCAACGTGGCCACCACCCGCAAGACCCTGCCCGATTTCGTCTGCATGTGGAACGGCATGCTGGGGGAGTAGCGCCGGGTTGTCCGGCTATGGCGATTACGAGATCGGGGGCGTTTTCTGGCTCCCCTCTCCGAGGGGAGCTGTCAGCGAAGCTGACTGAGGGGAGTGCCGGGACGTAATGCTACGTGACGCAGGCTCCCCTCAGTCGTCTACGACGACAGCCCCCCCTCAGAGAGGGGAGCCAGAACGCAACCAAATACGACAAGAGGGGTGTGGCCCAGCGGAATATC
>NZ_QFFM01000038.1 GCF_003129905.1 Bifidobacterium callitrichidarum | reverse complement strand
GTAGGCGGTTCCAGACCGTAGGCTTGGCCGAACGGCCTTGAGTGTGTCGGGGACCGCATACCCCGGCCGGCCAGCGGTCAACCAAACAGTTAATCTCTGTTACACCAGGATTGACCTAAATCCCATTGGACTACCCCTCAGTCGGCTTCGCCGCCAGCTCCCCTGACAAGGGGAGCCAAGAATGGGGGGCCATGTCAATCTTGGTGTAACAGAGCCAACAATTATATAAAAAGACTACTTTCCATCACAGCAGTGATCCAACGTGGCCTTGAGCTTGGCCATCAGGCACTCCGGTGCCACATCCGGCCGCAGATACGCACGCAACGCCGCAATCATCGCCTGCTCACGCGCACTGCAACAGCTGGACGGATCGAAACAGTCCCCGCCGGAGACCGTTGCGTCGGCATCATCAGGCGCGGCGGACACTTCGGTGATATGCACTTCGGTCTGGCTGACCGAACCGTCCGCTCCGGTACGGGTGATGGAGATATGACGAGTCCGCTCGATCTGGTTGTTCATCGGCTCTCCTCCCCCATACGGGCACGCGCGGCTCCCCTGCCGGAAGCCGCCTCATCATTACCATTTCCATTATGGACTCGTTCGGCCGGCCCGCGCCCGTTTTCGCCGGACTTCGCGGATGGTGAACCCACCCGTGAGACCGGTCGAGCGGAATCGTTCGACGCCTTGCCCGAATCCGCGGCCGGCAGGTATCCGCGTTCGCGTGCATAGGACGCCAACTCCCGCTTCAGCTGCGTGCGCGCACGGTTCAACCGACTCATCACCGTGCCGATCTTCACACCCTGCTCGTCCGCCACCTGCTGGTAGGACTTGCCATCGATCGCCGCGTCGATGAACACCTGGCGGCGTTCCGGGGAGAGCTTGGCGAGCGCGGCCATGATCTCCTCGGGGGCGAAGGCGTCCAGATACTCCTCCTCGGCGGATCTCAGGCCGTCGGAGGAATGCTCAGCGGCGTCGTAGATGTCCCAGTCGTCGTATTCGCCGGTCGAATCGTTGGCACGTTGCGGACGACGTTTGGCCTTGGCGTACTGGTTGAAATAGGCGTTGCGTTCGATGGTGGTCATCCACGCCTCGAAGTTGGACCCCTCCTGGAAGGAGTCGAAGGCCTTGAATCCGCGCTCGAAGGTGTCCTGCACCAGATCCTGCGCGTCGTCGGGATTGTTCGTCAGCTTCATCGCCTGACGGTACAGCGCGTTGACCGCGGGCATGGCGAGCCGTTCGAATCGGGCTCGTTTGGCGGCCACGGACTCGCCCGTCGCCGGTTCCGCGGGTCGTGGGGCCCCGACCCCCGCCGCAGATGCCGTTTCCTGCCCCAATCCGCCGGATGCACCGGGCCGTTCGATCGCTTCGCTTGTCGTCACGGTTGCCCATTCTAGCCAGATCATGTGCCCATATCGTGGCCGATGCCGTGTGAATCACGCCACGATACAGCCTCCTTGTAGAATGGCTAATCGGCTAACAACAGGGAGAACGATTTATGGCTTTGACTTTGGCTTCCGCCGCCGCACTGCTCAGGGAACACCATCTGCTGCGCGAGATCATCCAGAACGACGTATGGACCGACGACGCCGCGCGGATTGACGCCGCCGACGACCCGTTCGCGGCGATCACGTACGACACCCGCAAGGTGACGACCGGCACACTTCTGTGCTGCAAGGGCCGTTTCAAGGCCGAATACCTGGAGGGCATCGACGACAAGGGCCTTCAGGCGTACATGGCCGAAACCGATTATTCCTCGGTGACCGACGCCCCGGGCCTCATCGTCACCGACTCGCGCAAGGCGATGAGCCTGCTGTCCGCGGCGTTCTACGGCCGCCCGCAGGACGAGCTGACGGTGATCGGCATCACCGGCACCAAGGGCAAGACCACCACCACCTATTTCACGCAGGCGCTGCTCAACGCGGTGTCCGGCGGCAAGGCGGCGCTGTTCTCCTCCGTGGACAACTGCCTCGACGGCCACACCTACGTGGAATCCGATCTGACCACGCCCGAATCGATGGACGCCTTCCTTATGATGCGCGAGGCCGCTGATAACGGCATGAAGTACCTGGTCATGGAGGTCTCCTCCCAGGCGTACAAGGTGGATCGCGTCTACGGGCTCACCTTCGATGTGGCGGCGTTCCTCAACATCTCCCCCGACCACATCAGTCCCATCGAGCATCCCACGTTCGAGGACTATCTGTACTGCAAGCGCCAGATCGTGGCCAACGCGAAGGCGCTGGTGCTGGGTGCGGACAGCATGCGCGCGGATCTGATCCGCCAGGACGCGGCCCTCGCCGGCATTCCGGTCACCACGTTCGCCCTGCATGACGCGGATGATAAGGGCACCGATGCGAACGTGACCGCCCGCCCCATGGACGTCACGCACTCCACGTTCCGCATCACCGCCGACGGCGCGGATCTGGGCGACTTCCACCTGTCCATCGACGGCGACTTCAACTATCTCAACGCCGCGGCCGCCATCGCCATCGCGCATGCGGCCGGCGTGTCCTTGGAGGACGCCGAACCGCTGCACGCCATCGAACCGGTGCGCATCGCCGGCCGTATGGAGCAGTTCCGCGACCCGCAGTCGAATACGCTGGCGATCGTGGACTACGCCCACAACTTCGCGTCCGTGACCGCGCTGCTCGACTTCGTGTACGAGCGCTGGGGCGCGGAGAACCCGCATATCACGCTGGTCACCGGTTCGGCCGGCAACAAGGCGTACGACCGCCGCAAGGAGATCGTCGAGGCCGCGCAGGATCGCATCGCGAACTTCATCTTCACGGCCGAGGACACGGACACCGAACCGTTCATCGACATCTGCATGGAGATGCAGGGCTACATCACGAACAAGGATGTGGCCTCCACGGTGATCTCCGACCGTCCGACGGCCATCATGAACGCCGTGTACGACGCGCGCGCCCACGCCGACCGCTTCAATATCCTGCTCATCATCGGCAAGGGTGACGAGCGTTGGATCAAGGAACACAACAAGCACGTGCCGTTCGAAGGCGACGACCGCGTGGTCGAGCGCATGTTCGGCCTGTGACGGCCGACGGCGGACGATTCGGCCAATGACATTCGAGCAATCAGGCAAGTAAGAAGGAAAAGGCATACAGATCAATGATCACGTTGGAGAAGGTTGACGGACAGACGCTGGAGACCGAGGCGGCGAAGGCGAACATCGCGCTGCCGATCGAACAGACCAAGGTGTGGTCGGCGTTCCAGGCGGACATCGAGGGACGCACGCCGTGGGGCGACTACCTCATCAAGCGCGACGGCGAGCTCATCGCCGTGATCTCGTTCATCGACTTCGAAACGCACGGCTACCACTACCTGCGTTCGATGCACGGCCCGGCCTGGGCTTCCAAGCCGAGCGAGGCCGAGGAGCGCGAGGTGATCGACGCCATCGTGGCCATGGTCAGGAAGACCGACAAGAAGGTGGCGTTCCTGCGAATCGACACCTGGTACACCGGTGGCACGCACAAGGTGCTGTCCACCGTGCCGTACGATTTCACCGTGGTCATCGACGTGACCGGCGGCGACGATGCGATCATGGGCCGCATGAAGCGCCGCGGACGCCGTGACGTGCGCAAGTCGCTGCGCGAGTGCCCGGCCGAGGTGGCGGACGAGACGCAGCAGGCATTGGCCGATTTCACCGAATACTACGATGTGATGGTCGAGACCGGCAAGCGCGACGGCTTCCGCCCGGCCCCGATGAGCGACTACTCCGACATGATCAAGGCGCTGGGCGCGGATCATTGCCGCGTGTTCGCCGCGCGTATCGAGGGCCGCGTGGTGGCGTGGTCCATCGTGACCGTGAACGGCACGCGCGCCGTGCGCTACTACGCCGGCATGCGCAACGAGGTCATGCGACTGCATGTGACGGACAAGCTGCTGTACTCCGAGTGCTGCATTCTGGGCGCCCAGGGCATCACGGACTACGATCTCATGGGCATCGGATCCGATTTCGCGCCGTCCCTGAAGGGACTCAACGAGTTCAAGACCAAGTTCACCGAAGAGATCACCCCCGTGGCCCCGGCCCGCGACGTGCCGGTCAAGAAGGCCTTCTACTGGGCGTTGCAGACCCTGCAGAGCGTGCGCAAGGCGTTGCGCAAGTAGGGTTTCCACGAGTCTGCATTGACTTCGACGCAATTCGACAAAAAGGGAATCGGCTTTCGGCCGGTTCCCTTTTGCTATTCCCTGAGTTTCTGGCTGATCACCGCGGTCACGCCGTCGGCGCGCATCGTGACGCCGTAAAGCGCGTCGGCGATGGACATCGTGCGCTGCTGATGCGTGATGATGATGAGCTGGGCGTGCTCGCGCAATTCCTCGAGCGCGTTGATCAGGCGTGTCAGGTTCACGTCGTCAAGCGCCGCCTCAACCTCGTCCATCACGTAGAACGGGCTCGGGCGCGCCGTGAAGATCGCGAACAGCAGCGCCAATGCGGTCAGCGAACGTTCGCCGCCGGACAGCAGGCTCAGCTGTTTGACGCGCTTGCCGGCCGGGCTCGCCTCCACGAGCACACCGGTGGTGAGCAGGTCGTTCGGGTTTTCCAGGCGGAGCCGTCCGGTGCCGCCCGGGAACAGTGTGGCGAACACCTGCTCGAAGGCCTTGGCGGTGTCCTCGAACGCGGAGCGGAACACCTCGACCATGGTCGAATCGAGGTCCCGGATCAACGTCATCAGGTCGTCCCGGGACCTGGCCACGTCGTCGCGCTGGTCGTTGAGGTACTTGTTGCGTTCCTGCAGTGCCTCGAATTCCTCGGTGGCTAGCGGGTTGACCTTGCCCAGCGCCGCAAGGTCGCGGCGGGCCTTGTCCAGCCGTCTGCGCTGTTCGGCGCGGTCGTACGGCACGGTCCGGTACCGCGGGACGGTTCCCTGGTCCGAACCAGCGCCGGCCGCGACGGCATTCGGTTCGGCGGATTCCTCTTCGCCATCGTTCAATGGCACGGGTTCGCCGTTGTCGTCCAGCACCGGCACCGGCTGGTCCGGGCCGTAATCACGTACCAGCTCCTCCAGGCCGAGGCCGAGCTCGTCGGCGACCTTCTGGGTGAGCTGGCCGGCTTCGGAGGCCAGTCTCTCGCGGTTGACATCCAGAGCGTGTTCGCGCGCGGTCAGATCGGTGACATCCGGTTCGATGGAATCCCGCTGCGCACGCAAGGTCTTCAGTTCCGCATCATGCCCGGACACTTCCGACTGCAAACGATCGCGTTCCGCGGCCACTAACTCCAGAGAACGGGCGACACGTGCGGCCACCGCACGCGCGTCATCGGCCACGCCCTGCAGACGTGCGGCTTCGGCGCGACGCCGTTCGTTAGCCGCCTCGAGGCGGGCGCGCCTTGCGGACGCCTCCTTGGCGTTGTCCCGAAGCAAGCCGGCCTGCCGTGTCAGTGAATCGGCCTTGCGATTGGCGTCGTTCCAAGCGATTTTCGCCGCGACCTCACGTTCGCGGGTTCGGTTCAGCTCCTGTTCCAGCGAACGTTCGCGTTCGTCCAGCGTGTCGAAGTCGGCATGGTCCGCGGCGGACGTCTGCGTGGCCTCCAAGGCCTGATCAAGGTCAGCGAGTTTGAGCCGGTGCGAATCCCGGTCGTCCTCGAGGGAGGCGGCTGCGGCATCCAGCTGCTTGAGTTGCCTGGTGAGGGCGGTCATGCGATCGTTCGCTGCGGCCAATGCCCGTTCGGCCTGCTGCGCCTGAAGACGGGCTTCGGTTCGTTTGGCCGATTCCCGGTCCACACGGCGCGCGGCTTCGTCGCATTCGGCCATGGCCGGCACCACCTGTGCGTCCAGTTCGGCAAGCGAGGCGTTGAGCCTTCTGATCTGTGCCAACGCCTTGTCCCGCCGGGCGGCGAGCAGCAGATCCGACTGTGCGATCGAGGAGCCGCCCATCGCCGCCACACCGTAGACGAACATCTCCCCGTCCGGGGTCACCGCGCGCGTCACCAGGCCGGAAGCAGCCAACCGCTGCGCCTCTTCCGCGGTATCGGCGGCCGCGACATCGGACAGCAGGCGTCGCACCGCGCGCACGACCGCCGCGGCCTGCACGGGATCGGATGCATCGGGATTGGAGTCGATCATGGCGGCCAGCGGACGGAAGCCGTCGTCGGACCGGATTCCATCGGAATCACCGTCCCCGTCTCCCCCATCGCCGGCTTCCACGTTCCCGGCACCGGCCGCCGTGATCACCACGGCCTTGCCGAGCCGGTCCTCACGTGCACGGTCCAGCGCACGCAGCATGTCGTCGGCTCCGGGCACCACCATCGCCCCTGCGAACTGGTCGAGCGCATGGGCCACGGCCTCCTCCCAGCCGTCGGTCACATAGATGAAGTCGGTGAGACGACCCAGCACGTCCACGGATTCGTCTCGTTCCAGTGCCCCGGACGCATTGCGACTGCCCAACGTATCCTTCAGCGCATCGGCCTTGGCCTTGAGGGAGATGATGCGGGATTGCACGTCGCGTTGGCGGTCGGTGAGCGCGTTCAGCGCGTCCCGGCATTCGGCCAGCCTCGTGCGAGCGTCGTCCAGCGCGGCACCGTCATCATCGCCCCGCGATTCGGCTCCGGCCCGCAACGATTCCAGTTGTTCGCGCGCCTCGTCACGCTGGCGGACCAGCGTTTCGCGCTGTCCGGCATGGTCCTTCAGACGGCTTTCCGCCAGTTCGACGGCCGATTCCTCACGTGCGATGAGCTCGCGCAGCCGGGCGGTCTGCTGGTCCTGCTGCCGGACGGTCCTGCGCAGTTCGGTCAGGGTCTGGCGCACGGCGGCCAGCCGCTTCTCGTTGCCGGCGCGTTCCTCGGTGGCCTTATCGAACGCGAGACGCGCGTCGGACACGGCCTTGGCTTGACTTTCGGCCTGAGTGTCCAGTTCCGCGGCCCGCGAGAGCAGCAGATCCGGATCCTCGCCGAGATTCGTCGTCATCTGGCCGGCAAGCGACCTGCCGCGCTCCTCGGCAAGTTGTGCCAACGATCGCAATCGCTCCTGTATCCGGGCGAGATCATGCCACTGCTGGTTGGCTTGGGCGATGGCCGGACTGGATGCGGAATTGACGGACTCCACCTGTTCGATGCGGACCTTGACGCGGGCCAATTCCCGCTGGGCGGAGGCCAGTCGCGTACGGACGTCGGTCAGTTCGGCGCGGACCTTCTCGCGCTGTTGCATCGAATGCCGGGCGTCCTCGGCATAGAGGCGGGCCTGGGCGTCGCGGACGATCACCTGAATCGCGTCCGCCCTGCGGGAGATGCGGGCCTGCCTGCCCAGGGGACCCATCTGACGGCGGATCTCCCCCAACAGATCGTCCAAACGGTTCAGGTTCGATTCGGTGTTGGCCAGTTTGCGCAGCGCGCGTTCCTTGCGCTTGCGATGCTTGAGAATACCGGCGGCCTCCTCGATGAACGCGCGGTGGCCGGACGGGTCGGCCCTGAGAATGGCATCCAGCCTGCCCTGACCCACGATGACGTGCATCTGCTGGCCGAGACCCGTGTCACTGAGCAGCTCCTGGATGTCCAGCAGACGGCAGGGGCTGCCGTTGATGGCGTATTCCGAGCCGCCGTTGCGGAAGATGGTGCGGGATATGGTGACTTCGGTGTAGTCGATGTCGAGCGCATGGTCGGCGTTGTCGATGGTCAGGCTCACCTGCGCGCGGCCGAGCGGCGGTCGGGAGGACGTGCCGGCGAAGATCACGTCCTCCATCGACGAACCGCGCAGGTTCCTGGCACCCTGTTCACCCATCACCCAGGTCAGGGCGTCGACGATGTTCGATTTGCCTGAACCGTTAGGGCCCACCACCGCCGTGATGCCCGGCTCGAAGCGCAGGGTGGTGGCGGAGGCGAAGGATTTGAAGCCTCTGAGGGTGAGTTCCTTGAGATACATGGGGTGTCTGGCCGTTCATTACCGTGATGGTTGCCGTTTCCATGCAGGCGAAAGCGGCAGTCGTGCGGATTGTATGCGGGGTTGGGCAGGCGTTTTGGCCGGTTATGCGGCTTTGGAAGAGTCGTCGTCGGACGAGGCATCGTCCGCGCTGGCGTCTCGATGCTCCTGCTTGCCGAGGCCGAGCACGTCGAACACGTCGAAGTCGTCGGGGCCGATCTTGTCGTCGTCCTCCTGCTCGGCGTCCGCATCGGTGCCCTCCTGGGTGCCGTCGTCCGGTTCGACCACGGGCTGGTGGATGCTCATGGCCTGGGCCATGGTGGGGCTGGCATGTTCGGCGAGCATGGTGCGCGCGTCGCCGGCGGTCACGAAGCTGCCGCAGATGAGCACGCCGTGACCGTAGCCCACGCCAAGTTCGTCTTCGGCGTCGACCATGTTGACGGCGGTCTGGATGGCGTCCGGCAGGTTCGCCTCCTTGACCACACGGTCGCGGCCGAACACCTCCACGGCGATCTTCTCCAGCTCGTCGGCCGGCATCACGCGGTCGCGCCAGGAGTTCTCGGTCACCACCACGGAGCTCAGGATCGGCTCCAGCACGCCAAGGTATTCCTCGACCTGCTTGTCGCGCATCATGGCCACCACGCCGACCAGCTGCTTGAAGTCGTAGCTTTCCTCGATGGCCTTGCGCAGCGCCTCGGCGGCGTTCACGTTGTGTCCACCGTCCAGGATGATGGTGGGCGAAGTGCGGATCTGCTCGATGCGTCCGGGGATGCGGACCGAGCTCAACGCCTCGGCCACCAGATCACCGTCCAGCGGACCGTTGACCGGGATCACCACTTCGGCGGCGGCGAGCGCGGCGAGCGCGTTGTGGGCCTGGTGCTCGCCGAACTTGGCAATCGGCACGCCCTCGTAGGTGCCGTTCGGGGTGGTGAGCGTGGCGACCTGTCCGCCGACGGCGGCCATACGGTCGGAGACGGTCATTTCGTAACCGTCACGCACGAGCGTGGCATGGTTGCGGGCGGCGGCCTCCTCGATAATGGGCATTACGGCCTCCTCATGAGGCTGGGGGCCGATGACGGCGGTGCAGCCGGGCTTGATGATGCCGACCTTCTCGCCCGCGATCTTCTCGACCGTGTCGCCCAGCCACTGCATGTGGTCCATGTCCACCGGGCCGATGATGGCGGCGTCGGCATTGAGCACGTTGGTGGCGTCCCAGGCGCCGCCCATGCCGACCTCGACGATGGCCACGTCCACCGGGGCGTCGGCGAACTTCCAGATGGCCATGGCGGTGAGGACCTCGAAGAAGCTCATCTTCGGCTTGCCCTGCTCGGCCATTTTGGCGTCCACGAGGGCCACGAGGTCCTTGGTCTGGTCCCAGATGTCGATGAAGTCGTCGTCGGAGAGCTGCTGGCCGTCGATGCAGATGCGCTCGTTGACCTTCTCCAGGTGCGGCGAGGTGTACAAGCCCGTGCGCATGCCGTAGGCGCGGCAGATGGCCTCGGCCATGCGGGCGGTGGAGCCCTTGCCGTTGGTGCCGGTGATGTGGATCACGCGGAACGACTGCTCCGGGTGCCCCAGCAGATCGAGCATCAGGTTCATGCGGTCCAGGTCGAGGTTAGTGGTGTTGTGCTCCGGCGGACGGCTCATGATGTCCAGCTCGACGTCCCGGATCGTCTCGTTGTTCCTGTTCGGATGCTCGAATGACATGTACTCTGTCTCCCTCCGCGGCCGGCGGTGGTTTCCGCGGGCCTCATACGCTTCATACACAAACTTCCCCCAGTCTAGCCATCGGGGTGCCGAGCCGGCTTTCATGGCATGCATCAGTAGGCTAATTGCGTCGGTACCTCCTGAACGCAGCGGGAAGACCAACAACTGTTCCGTCCGCCTCATTGAGAGTATTGCATGAAGCCATATTGCCGCCATTTGTACCGCAAACTACGCTGAATCAAGCCCCAGCGAAGTTGTGTCGCGGACTGCTGGCAGAACAACTTCAACATCCGCCATCAGCGAAGCCGCGAAGCCAGTTATGTTTTCCCCGACTTCCCTGATTCGCACTCAGCGAAGTCGTGCGGGCACGAGAAGAAATCCCACCATCGGCGACGTACATAATTGCCCGGCAAATCCCGGTCCGCAAATCCCGTCGATTCGCATTCATGGCAGCGGCATCCGCGCAACGAAGCCTACATGCCAGTCGTCTGCACTGTGGCTTCGTACCGGCGATGCGAGCTGACCATGCCATGGCCGCAAACGTCTGTCTGACGCCCCGGCCTCTGCCTCACGCAGTCGAAAACCACGCCACGGGGCGGTCATATCACATAGCAGGACAAACAAACCGCCATGTCGAACATCCGTTCGACATCATGTGCCGCAACGGCCGCACACGGCATCCCATTGTGGATTACCTCGATCACTATCCACCTGTTGCATGACCCCAGCCGATTCGGCATCATCACCGGTTTTCGTCGGGATCAGTCGGCATCGCCCATGAGCTGGAACCACAACCTTCACCCGCCAATCAGTCCCCATGAAGTCTCCAATACCCTGGACGGTATGAAGACACACAAAGCCGTGGCATCCCTCCTGCAACAGGCACGGTCAGAACAACGATGCGCCTATTCCCGCGTTCCCGCCGAGCAGTTGGCGATGCAGCGTCGAGCCAAAACAGGCGAACTCATCCATGTCTATCGGGGTGTACCGAGTCTGTATGCGCCAAGTGGATACTGGAACGATTTGACGCCTCCCGAACGCACCCTGCATATCGCCAAAGCTCTGGGTCTGGCCCATCCGCAATGGGTGTTCGGAGGCCTTGCGGCGGCGAGCGCCTATGGTTTCGAGCACCAATGGTGCCTGCACGATGACTCGGTATCCATCATGACGGCGAATCACGGATCGCGACAACAGCACCATCAGCTGAAGCGCGTCTACATGCCGGATGCGCAATCGACCGCCTTCAAGGACCCGAGCACCGGATTGCTGCTGGCCTCCCCGGCGCACACGGTCATCGAATGCGCACGTGCATATGGTTTTCGCTTCGCATTGCCCATCTTCGATTCGGCGTTCGCCAAAGGACTCACCGTCGAACAGGTAACCACCGCATGCGGTCGGATGCGTGCCGATGTCCTCCCCATCCTCAAACTGCTACGCCACGTCAACCCGAAAAGCGAAAACGGCGGCGAATCATTCGCACGGGGAACGATGATCGAGGAGGGCTTTACCCCGCCGCGTATCCAGGTGCCGGTCAGGGATCCCCAAACCGGTGCCGACTACCGCGTCGATTTCGTATGGCGACTCGATGGCGGGCGCGTGGTGGTCGCCGAATATGACGGCACGCGCAAATATGTGGATCCGGCCATGACCGGCAACCGCGGCATTCAGGAGATGATTGCCAAGGAACGCGAGCGGGATGCCGGATTGCAGCGTGCCGGTGCCGCCGAAGTCGTTCATTTCACTTATGAGGATGCAATGGAACGCACTCCGTTGACGATGAAGCTCCTTCGTGCTGGCATTCCGCAGACCGTCAATCGAAAAGGGCGATCTGACGAAGGCGAGACATCACATCCCGTTTCATAGCGAGCACCGCGCCGATGCCGCGACCAGTGCCGATTACTGTGGAGGATGTCGGACAATCAGCGTATCCGGGGAGGCGCATATGCCATTGACGTTGGTGCGGCGGGATATCACCACGATGGAAGTGGATGCCATCGTGAACGCGGCGAATACACGGCTGCTCATGGGAGGCGGCGTGTGCGGGGCGATTTTCCGGGTCGCCGGCGCCCGTCGTATGCAGGAGGCCTGCGACCGGCTCTCCCCGATCCGTACCGGTCAGGCCGTGGCCACGCCCGGCTTCGATCTGCCGGCCCGGTATGTGATTCACACCGCGGGCCCCGTCTGGCAGGGCGGCACGCACGGCGAGGAGATGCTGCTGCGCGCCTGCTACCGCAACTCACTGGAACTCGCATGTTCCCTCGGTTGCGCCAGCATCGCGTTCCCGCTCATCTCCGCCGGTATCTACGGCTATCCGAAAGCCGAGGCCCAGGCCGTGGCGATGGACGAGATCAACCGCTCCCTCGATGGCAACGATGCTTCCGCATACGGCGTGGTCGATGCCGAAAATGCCGATGCCACGAATCCCACGAAAAAGGACGCTGCCATCCATGGCGCAACCACCAATGGCCTTCCGCCTCATACGACTCTTGCGGTATATCTCACCATATTCGGCTAAGTCCCTCGGTTTTGCGACGCCTGGACCGTCACTGTCTCCGTTGCCGCACCGAGACAAAGCCATCCATCGTCACGGCCCGTCATGCGAACGGTATGCACCTCCCGTCTGACGGACTACTATGAGAGCGGTAACATTTCGGATTCTTCGCAAGGAGTGTCAATGGGTGAGGTCAT
This sequence comes from Bifidobacterium callitrichidarum, assembly GCF_003129905.1. GTDB lineage: Bacteria > Actinomycetota > Actinomycetes > Actinomycetales > Bifidobacteriaceae > Bifidobacterium > Bifidobacterium callitrichidarum. The sequence continues at coordinate 7,967 of NZ_QFFM01000038.1, read as the reverse complement.
CACCGAGAAGGACAAGGAATACGAGGCCGAGGAGCAAGCGAGCGCCCCGGGCAGCGATCAGGCCATGAGCGACCGCGTGAACAACCGTTCGCTGCGTCCGAGGTCGGAGGCTTTCAAGGAGTTCATGAAGTCCGGCTGGGCGGATGACGAGCCCGCCATCGCACCGCTGGAATCCTCCAAGTTCACGCCCGCCCGCATCGCCGCGCTGGGCAAGGCCTTCCCCGGTGAGCGTCTCGTGATTCCGGCCGGCCAGCCGAAGGTGCGCAACAACGATTGCGATTACATGTTCCGCCCGGACACCGCCTTCGCCTATTACACCGGTCTCGGTGTGGACTATGAGGCCGGTGCCGTGCTGGTGCTCAACCCCGTCGATCCGGACTCCCCCGAAGCCAAGGCCGGTCAGACCCACACGCCTGAACTGTTCGTGGCCCCGCGTGCCGATAACTCCACCACGGACTTCTTCATGAACCCGCATTACGGCGAGTACTGGGTTGGCCCGCGCGCCGGTCTCAAGGAAATGACCGCCATGACGGGCATCGAAACGCACGATATCGCGCAGCTGGCCGATGCCCTGTCCAAGGATGTCGGTTCCGAGGCCGGCGCCATCCGCGTGCGTGTGATGCGCGAAACCGATCCGCAGGTCACCTCCCTGGTCGAATCGATTCGAGAGGCGAACGGTGCGACCGATCCCGACAAGAACTCCGCCGCGGATGACAAGCTGCACGAGTTCACGTCCGAGGCCCGCATGGTCAAGGATGCCTATGAGATCGGCGAAATGCGCAAGGCCGTGGACGCCACCAAGCATGGTTTCGACCGACTGCTCTCCGCTCTGCCCACCGCTTTGGACAAGCCGCGTTCCGAGCGTATTCTCGAGGGCGCGTTCAACGCGGTCTCCCGCGAACTGGGCAACGCCGTCGGATACGACTCCATCGTGGCCTCCGGCCCGCACGCCCCCATCCTGCACTGGATGCGCAACACCGGCGTAGTGAAGACCGGCGATATGCTGCTCGTGGACGCCGGCGTGGAGGTCGATTCCCTCTACACGGCGGACATCACCCGAACCTTCCCGACCAACGGCAAGTTCACCGAACTGCAGAAGCGCCTGTACCAGGCCGTGCTGGACTCTCAGCAGGCCGGTTTCGAGGCCGCCAAGCCGGGCGCCACGTATTCCGACATCCACCATGCCTGCATGCGTGTGATCGCCGAGCGTCTGCATGACTGGGGCCTGCTGCCGGTGAGCGTCGAGGAGTCCCTCTCCCCCGAAGGCCAGCAGCATCGTCGTTGGCTGGCCTGTGGCGTGGCCCATCATCTGGGTCTGGACGTGCACGATTGCGCGCAGGCCCGTTTCGAGGCGTATCAGGGTGCGCCGATTCGTCCGGGCATGATCTTCACCATCGAACCGGGCCTCTACTTCCGCGAGGACGATCTGCTCATCCCTCCGGAATACCGCGGCATTGGCATCCGCATCGAGGACGACGTGCTCATGACCGAGAACGGCCCCGAATGGATCTCCGCCGGCATCCCGAAGCAGATCGATGAGGTCGAACAGTGGATGGCCGACCGCGCCGCCGCCAATAAGTAATCATCCTCGGGCTCCCCTTAGCGAGGGGAGCCTTTTTATATGCAGAAAGGCGAATAGCATGCCAACTCCGGAATTCGTACTCGAATTACGTAAGAAGATCGGCCACGATCTGTTGTGGCTCAACGGCGTGACCGGTTGCGTGCTCAACGACCGTGGCCAGCTGCTGCTGGGCCGCCGGTCGGACACCGGCGAATGGGCGATGGTCTATGGCATCAACGAGCCGGGCGAGCAGCCCGCGGACACGGTGGTGCGTGAAATCAAGGAGGAGACGGGCGTGGATGCCATCGTCACCGATCTGGTGGCCGTCACCTCCTCCGATAGGGTGATCACCTACGCAAACGGCGACAACACGATGTACATGGACCATTCGTTCCTGTGCGCCCTGAAGCCGGGCGGCAATGCCGAACCGTTCGTGGGTGACGAGGAAAGCCTCAACGTGGGTTGGTTCGATCTGGACGCACTCCCCCAGCCGCTGGCCGCGAGCACCGTGGAGCGACTGGAGCTGTTCCGCCGGTACATCGAGAACAAGAAGCATGGCGACGCGCATGCGTTCTTCCGGTTCGATGGGAAGCAGTACTGAAACAAAAAGAAACGGCTCTGTTAAACCAAGATTGACATGAATTCGATTGGACTACCCCTCAGTCGGCTTCGCCGCCAGCTCCCCTGACAAGGGGAGCCTAGAATAAGGGGCATGTCAATCTTGGTTTAACAGAGCCAAAATAAAAATCGCTATGCCGATTCAAACAGTATAGCGATTTTTCTTGTCTTCCCCTTGTCAGGACATTGCCGTGCAGCAAACGGCAGAGCCGTTTGTAGGCAATGTGCGAAGCGACAGCCGAGCCAACAGGCTGCGAACAGAGTTCGTCGTTGATTGCAGGATGAACTGTCGGCAAAGCTGCCTGAGGGGCAGTCAGACTCATTCACTATCCTGCCTGACTACCCCTCAGTCTCACTCCGTTCGACAGCTCCCCTGACAAGGGGAGCCAAGAAAACGCCTAGGCCTCGGCGGCGAGCAGCTCGTGCAGCTGAGCACGGTGGATCTGCTGTTCGCGCGGGTCCGGCACTGGCAGAGAGGCCAGCAGCTTCTTGGTGTACGGATCCTCCGGGCGCTGCATGATCTGGTCGGCGTCGCCGTGTTCGACGATGCGGCCCTTGTGCATCACCATGATGCGGTCGGCGAGCATGTCCACCACCGCAAGGTCGTGGGTGATGAACAGGCATGCGAAGCCGATCTCCACCTGCAACCGCTTGAACAGCTCCAGCACCTTGGCCTGCACGGACACATCCAGGGCCGATGTCGGCTCGTCGGCGATGAGCAGAGAGGGCTTCAGCGCGAGTCCGCGCGCCAGGGAGGCGCGCTGGCGCTGGCCGCCGGACAGCTCGTGCGGGAAGCGGTTCATGTAGGCGCGCGGCAGCTGGACCATTTCCAGCAGATCGCCCACGTAATCCTTGGCCTCGGCCACGGAACCGTACTTGCGGTGCACGATCAGCGGCTCGGCCACGTTCTCCGCGATGGTCATGAGCGGGTTGAACGAGGATCCCGGATCTTGGAATACGAAGCCGATGTCCGCGCGCTTGGGCTTGAAATCACGCTCCTTGACGCCGTTCATCTCGATGCCGAGCACGTTAAGCGAGCCGCCGGACACCTTCTGCAGGCCCGCGATGGCGCGGCCGGTGGTGGACTTGCCGGAACCGGACTCGCCCACGAGTCCCAGCACCTCGGAACGGTGGATGGTGAAGTCGATGCCGTCCACGGCCTTGAAGTCGGGCTGCATGAGGTGACCGGGGTACGTGATGGTCAGTCCCTTGGCCTCCACGGCCACGGGCTGCTCACGCCAGTCGGTCTTGCGCTCGATGGGCCTGCCCTCGCGGTCACGCACCACAAGCTTCTGGCCGATGCGCGGCACGGCGCCCAGCAGTCGCTTGGTGTAGTCGTCCTGGGGATGGTAGAAGACCTGCTCCACGGTGCCCTGCTCGACCACATGGCCGCGGTACATGACCACGACCTGGTCGGCGATATCCGCGATCACGCCCATATTGTGGGTGATGATGAGCACGGAGGCGTCGAACTCGTCACGGGCGAGACGCAACAGGTCGAGGATCTCGGCCTGCACGGTCACGTCCAACGCGGTGGTCGGCTCGTCGGCGAGAATCAGTCCGGGGTTGAGCACCAGCGCCATGGCGATGACGATGCGCTGCTTCTGGCCGCCGGAGAACTGGTGCGGATAGTAGTCCACGCGCGTTTCGGCGTCCGGGATGCCGACCTTCTCCAGGATGTCGATGGCCTTGGCACGCAGGGCCTTCTTGTCCTTCAGGCCGTGGGCGCGCAGGCCCTCCTCGATCTGCCAGCCAATCGTATAGACCGGGTTCAGCACCGAGTTCGGCTCCTGGAACACCATGGCGGCCTCGGAGCCGCGCACCTGGCGCAGCTGCTCGCCGGAAAGCGAGAGCACGTCCAGCGAATCGGTGCCGTCGCGCTTGGAGAGGTAGACGGCGCCCGAGGTGGTGGCGGTTTCGGGCAGTAGCTTGATAATGGAGCGTGCGGTCACGGATTTGCCGGAGCCGGACTCGCCCACCACGCCGACCACGGTCTTGCGAGGAATAGTGAAGTTCACGTCCTCGACGGCCTTGATGGAGCCGGCGTCGGTCATGAAGGAAACGGACAGGTCCTTGATTTCGGCGAGGTTCTTGTTCTCGTTGGTGTTCTCGGTCATCTTCACTCCTTGCCTTCGCCGTTCGCGGCCGTCCTATCCTCGCCGGTCCATTCGGAGGCCACGATGGCCGGATCATGGTCCGTGACGGTGGCGGGCGGGTTCAGGGTCGAATCGAGTTCGGCGATCACCTCGTTGCGGGCGGACGGCTTCTCGTTCGGATCCACGGAAGTGTCCTCGATGGAGCCGACCACCTCGCCCGCGGACTTGCGTGCGCGCAGACGCGGGTCGGCGAGGTCGTTGAGCGATTCGCCCACGAGCGTGATGCCGAGCACGATGAGCACGATGGCGAGGCCCGGGAACACGGCGGTCCACCAGATGCCGGCGGTCACGTCCGCGACCGAACGGTTCAGGTCGTAACCCCATTCGGAGGCTGCGGTCGGCTCGATGCCGAAGCCCAGGAAGCCCAGTCCGGCGAGCGTCAAGATGGCCTCGGAGGAGTTGAGCGTCAGGATCACCGGCAGGGTGCGGGTGGAGTTCTTGAGCAGGTGCTTGGTCATGATGCGCCATGTGGAGGCGCCCACCACCTTGGCGGACTCGACGTACGCCGAGTTCTTGATGCGCACCACTTCGGCGCGGATGGTGCGGAAGTACTGCGGGATGTAGACCACGGTGATGGAGATGCCGGAGGCCAGGATGCCGCTCCACAGGCCGGACTGGCCGCCGGAGATCATGATGGCCATGAGGATGGCGAGCAGCAGCGAGGGGAACGAGTAGATGGCGTCGGCGATCACCACGAGCACGCGGTCCACCCAGCCGCCGAAGTAGCCGGAGACCAGACCTAGCAGCACGCCGGCGAAGATGGAGAGGACCACGGCGATCACGATGGCGATGATGGCGGTGCGGGCGCCCCAGATGGTACGGCTGAACACGTCATAGCCGCCCACGGTGGTGCCCCAGATGTGTTCGGCGCTGGGGGCCGACTGGGTCGGGAAGGACGCGCCGGAGGCGTCCTTCATCTGCGAGTATCCGTACGGCGCGATGAGCGGGGCGAACAGGGCGAGCAGGATGAAGAACACGGTGATCACCAGACCGGTGACGAGCATGCCCTTCTGCCAGCCGACCGCGATCTTCAGGTCGCGCACGATGGCGATCTTCTCCCACCACGGGGTGGGCTTGTTGACGTTGAGGTTGTTCAGGCGCTCGTCGCCGGGCACGCCGACTTTGGTTGCGGTGCTTTCGGTCATGTCAGTACCTCACTCTCGGGTCGATCAGGGCGCTGATCACGTCCACGATGAAGTTCACCACGGCCACGATGATGGCAATGAGAATCACGATGCCCTGCACGGCCACGAAGTCGCGGGCCTTCAAGTAGTTGGACAGCATGAAGCCCAGGCCCTTCCATTCGAACGTGGTTTCGGTGAGCACCGCGCCGGCCAGCATCATGGCGATCTGCATGCCCATCACGGTGATGATCGGGATGAGGGCCGGACGCCAGGCGTGCTTGTCGAGCAGGCGCTTCTCGGAGACGCCGCGGGAGCGGGCGGCCTCCACATAGCCGGAGGTGTAGGTGGAGATCACGTTGGTGCGCACGAGGCGGATGAACACGCCCGCGGTCAGCAGGCCCAGTGCGAGGGCCGGCAGCACGGCGTGGCGCAGCACGTCCGCGAGCACGGTCATGTCGCCGAGCTGCAGGGCGTCGATGATGTAGAAGCCGGTGGGCGAGACGAGTCGCTGGAATTGCATCTCACTGGACAGGTCGGAGCGGCCGGACGGCGGCAGGATGTTGAGCCAGACGGCGAAGATGAGCTTCAGCACGAGGCCGAGGAAGAACACCGGGGTGGCGTAGCACAGGATGGCGAACACGCGGATGCCGGCGTCGGCGGCGCGGTCGCGGTACTTGGCGGCCAGACGGCCCAGGCCGATGCCCACGATGAGCGCGACGATCAGGCTCAGGAAGGCGAGCTCGAACGTGGCCGCGCCGTAGCGGGTGAGGATGGTGACGACCGGCTGGTTGTCGGTGAGCGTGGTGCCCAGATCGCCATGCAGCAGACCGCCGAGGTAGTCGATGTACTGCACGATGAGCGGCCGGTCATAACCGGCGGCATGGATGCGGCGCTGCAGCTCATCCGGGGTGAGGCGCCCGCCCATGGCGGCGGAGATGGGGTCGCCGGTGGCGCGCATCACGAAGAATACGATGGTGACGAGAATGAAAACGGTGGGGATGATCAGCAGGAACCTCGTCAGCACGAAGCGGAAGAACCCGCCCGACAGGTGGTTCTTCTTCGGCTTGCTTGTCGCCGATGAGGTTGCGGAGGCCGCTGTGGCGTTGTCTGACACGCGATGCTCCTTTGTTTCTAATTACGGGTCTTGAGACGGATTGGCTCCCCTCCTTGTTTCGGAGGGGAGCCAATCATTGCCGGGTGAACGTTACTTGGTCACCGAGGCGTAGCGGAAGCGGAACGACGCATCGAGCGTGACGCCCTTGACGTTCGCGCCGGTCACGGCCACCTGGGCACCCTGCAGCAGCGGGATCGTGGAGAGGTCCTCGGTCTCGAGCTTCTGGATCTGCTTGAGGATGTCCTCACGGGCGGTGGCGTCCTTCTCGCCGGCCTGCTTGACGATGAGGTCGTTGACCTCCTTGTTGGCATAGCCGTTGTTGACGAAGTTGCCGTCACGGAAGAACGGGGACAGGTAGTTGTCCGGGTCGGAGTAGTCCGGGAACCAACCGAGCTGGTAGACCGGGTAGGAACCGTCGGAGTCGTCGGTCACGTTACGTTCCTTGTTGTACTGCGTCCATTCGGTGGACTGCAGATCGACCTTGAACAGGCCGCCCTCCTCGAGCTGGGTCTTGATGGCCGCGTACTCGTCGGCGGAGGAGGAACCGTAGTGGTCGTTGTTGTACTGGAGCTTCAGGTCCACCGGGGTCTTGACGCCGGCGTCCTCGAGCACCTTCTTGGCCTTTTCGGTGCTGGGCTTGCCGTTGCCATCGCCGTAGGCGGACTTCAGCGTGTCCTCATGGCCGGTCAGGCCGTCCGGGATGAAGGAGTACATCGGGGTGTAGGTGCCCTTGTAGACCTTGGTGCTCAGCTCCTCGCGGTCGATGAGGTTCGCGACGGCCTGGCGCACGGCCTTGGCCTTGGCGGCGTCGGCGTCCGGCTGGGATTCGCCGTAGGGCTGGATCTTGAAGTTGAAGGCGAGGAAGCGCTCCTCACCGCCCGGTCCCTTGACGACCTTGACCTTGGAGTCCTTGGACAGGTCCTCGATGTCGGTCGGGCTCAGGGAGCGGTAGGCCACGTCCACCTGGCCCTGCTGCACGGCGAGCTTGAGGTTGGATGCGTCGGCGAAGTACTTGACCTGCACGGCGGTGTTCTTGGCCGGGGTCAGGCCCTTGTAGGAGTCGTTCTTCGCGTAGGCGGCGGACTCGTTGAGCTTGAACGCGGTGAGCTTGTACGGGCCGGCGAAAGCGTTCTTGGAGACGATGGTGTCGGCGTCGGTGAGCTTGTCGGCCGAGAAGGAGTCCTCGTCCACGATCGGGCCGGCCGGGCTGGAGAGCACCTGCTTCAGGGTCACGTCGAAGGGCACGGAGTCCTTGAAGACCACGGTGGTGTCGTCCTTGGCGGTCACGGACTCGATGTTGGCCAGCAGCGAGCTCGGGCCGGTCGGGTCGTTGATCTTCTTGATGCGGTCGAAGGAGAACTTGACGTCGGCTGCGGGCAGGTCATTGCCGTTGG
>NZ_QFFM01000037.1 GCF_003129905.1 Bifidobacterium callitrichidarum | reverse complement strand
GCGGACTAGGATTTCACGCTCACCACAGGTGAGGCACCACTCCGGATTACGCGCTCATTTTCAAATGAGGCACCTCGCCCCGCCCGTCGTGCCTATGTTCTGGCTATTGCCACATCACTCATTCCGTGTGTACTGATTGCGTATGCTGATCGCATCGCGATCCACGGGCAATGTGCGCCCGCAAGCAGGTTGCGAGTACCATGGTTGCGGTAATGGACGTATCGCGCGAGAGCGTGCAATCGTGTCATGGCCGGCAATCGCAGGCGTGAGCGAGCGTTGTCGATTGCCGGAACACCGATATAGAGGCTAAGGCGCGAGGCCGGGCGAACAGGACGGGGGATTATGGCGGACGACGCAACCGTGGACTTCAACGGAACCGGACGAACCGATGAGACCGGATCCGTGGCGACTGCCGGTCTTTCCGCAGGTCCGGTCGCAAGTGACGATTCCGGGACGGTCGCGGCCGCTCTGTCCGACAGCATCCCGGTCGTTGCCGCCACCCCTGTCACGGACGGTGGTTCCGGGATGACCGCGGTCGCTTCGGCCGACGGTGGTGAGGCCGATGCCGTCGCGCTCGCCGCATCCGACGCCGAGGCGGAGCTGGCCCAGCTCATCCGCCCGAAGCTGACGGCCGAACCCGCCGAACCCAACGAGGCCGTCGAAGTGGTGGGTGGCAAGGTCGAGACCGTCGAGGTATCCAAGCATCCGACCCCGTCGATTCCCGAAACCGACCTGTCCCTGGCGGACATCGAACGCCGTCGTTCCCACCCGCTGCGCTGGGCGGCCATGATCCTCATCGTGCTTGTGGCCATCGTCGTGCCCTACTGGTTCGGCCGCTCGCTGGCCGTGAACGAGACCGAGGCCGTGGTGTCGGCGCTCGGCGGCGTGGACCCGCGCGGCATCGCGCTCATCGGCTGGGTCGCCGTGGTCATCACGTACGTGGGTCTGGCGATGGCGGTGGTCGTCTCGCCCTCATGGCCGTGGCTCATCGTGTTCGCTGTGGGGCTCGCCGGCGAACAGTTCGTGGCGGGTTTGAGCATGCTCAACCTGAACTTCTGGTACTCCACGTACGTGGTCTACGGCGAGCAGGCCAGTCTGGCGAACGCCGCGAACATCGGCATCCTGGCCGCCGCGATCGGCATCGCCGTGTACGCCGTGATCTTCGTGGGACTGCTGGTCGTCATCAAGAAGACCTCGCCGCTCAACGTACTCACCAAAAGCTGGGCCAGCTTCATCCTGTACTTCGTCATCGAGACGCTGGCGCTGCTCGTGGTGCTGTTCGGCGGCCTGCTCACCGCGGTGTGACGAAACCTCTGTCCGGCTCCCGCAAGCCTACGCCGTAGCGCAAGTCCGCACCCTGACCTATAGTTCTCATTTGGCGTGATTTCGCCCGCGGATAGAGAGCGTTCCAAGCACACCCGCTTGGATCACCGCGCAACGAACACAAATAAGGAGGACGCCGTGGCACTGACGGCTGAAGAAAAGACCCAGATTATCAACGAGTACGCGACGCACGAAGGTGACACCGGTTCCCCCGAGGTCCAGGTGGCCCTGCTGTCCAAGCGTATCGCCGACCTGACCGAGCACCTCAAGCAGCACAAGCACGACCACCACTCCCGTCGTGGTATGCAGCTCATGATCGGTGACCGTCGTCGTCTGCTTGACTACCTCAAGCGCGTCGACATCAACCGTTACCGCTCCCTGATCGAGCGCCTGGGCCTGCGTCGATAATTCTTCCGCCCGAGTACCTAGGATGGTGCTCGGGCGTTTTACATATCGCCAGCCAACGGCAACAACGGCAAGAGGGTTAAGAGAGTAACGGCCGGAGGGCGGTGGCCATGGGTTAGGAAGGTCGCCATAAGCCCGGAAGGAAGGCCGAACAAGAGAACCCGAATGAGATGGGTTGACACGAGGAACGGTGGCCAAGGGGCCGCCGCACAACAGGTATGTGACGTCCGCTGAAGAGGACAAACCGCGGCGCAGACACATCCGGCTGCGGACAGCATGTAGGAATAACAGAAAAATCAAGAAGGAGGAACCCTATGGAGGGTCCCGAAATCAAGGCCGTTGAGGCCGTCATCGACAATGGATCGTTCGGCAAGCGCACGCTGCGCTTCGAGACCGGCCGCCTCGCCCAGCAGGCCGACGGCGCCGTCGCCGCCTATCTGGACGACGATTCCATGATCCTTTCCACCACCACCGCCGGAAGCAGCCCGAAGGAGAACTACGACTTCTTCCCGCTGACCGTCGACGTCGAAGAGAAGATGTACGCCGCCGGCAAGATCCCGGGCTCGTTCTTCCGTCGCGAAGGCCGCCCGTCCAGCGAGGCCATCCTCGCCTGCCGCATCATCGACCGCCCGCTGCGCCCGCTGTTCCCGCACACCCTGCGCAACGAGGTCCAGGTCGTCGAGACCGTGCTCGCCGTGAACCCGGACGATGCGTACGATGTCATCGCCCTGAACGCCGCCTCTGCCTCCACCATGATCTCCGGCCTGCCGTTCTCCGGCCCGGTCTCCGGTGTGCGTCTGGCCCTGATCGACGGCCAGTGGGTCGCCTTCCCGCGCTGGAGCGAGCGCGAGCGCGCCGTCTTCGAGATCGTGGTCGCCGGCCGCGTCATCGAGAACGGTGACGTCGCCATCGCCATGATCGAGGCCGGCGCCGGCAAGAACGCCTGGCACCTCATCTACGACGAGGGCCAGCAGAAGCCGGACGAGGAGGTCGTGGCAGGTGGTCTCGAGGCCGCCAAGCCGTTCATCAAGGTGATCTGCGAGGCTCAGAACGAGCTCAAGGAGAAGGCCGCCAAGGAAACCAAGGAGTTCCCGCTCTTCCCGGAGTACACCGACGAGCTGTACGCCCGCATCGACGAGATCGCCCACAAGGACCTGGACGAGGCCCTCTCCATCGCCGAGAAGCTGCCGCGTCAGGACCGCATCCACGAGATCAAGGAACACGTGCGCGAGGTGCTCGCCACCGAGTTCGAGGACATGGATGACCTGGAGAAGGAGAAGGAGCTCGGCAACGCCTTCAAGGAGCTGCAGCGCCAGATCGTCCGTCGCCGCATCCTGACCGAGGACTACCGCATCGACGGCCGTGGCCTCAAGGACATCCGCACCCTGTCCGCCGAGGTGGACATCGTGCCGCGCGTCCACGGCTCCGCCCTGTTCCAGCGTGGCGAGACCCAGATCCTGGGCGTCACCACCCTGAACATGCTCAAGATGGAGCAGCAGATCGACGCCCTGTCCGGTCCGCAGTCCAAGCGTTACATGCACAACTACGAGATGCCGCCGTACTCCACCGGTGAGACCGGCCGCGTCGGCTCCCCGAAGCGCCGCGAGATCGGCCATGGCGCCCTCGCCGAGAAGGCCCTCGTGCCGGTGCTGCCGAGCCGCGAGGAGTTCCCGTACGCCATCCGTCAGGTCTCCGAGGCCATCGGCTCCAACGGCTCCACTTCCATGGGCTCCGTGTGCGCCTCCACGCTGTCCCTGCTGGCCGCCGGCGTGCCGCTGAAGGCCCCGGTCGCGGGCATCGCCATGGGCCTCGTGTCCGGCGATGTGGACGGCAAGCACATCTTCAAGACCCTCACCGACATTCTGGGCGCCGAGGATGCCTTCGGCGATATGGACTTCAAGGTGGCCGGCACCTCCGAGTTCATCACCGCCCTGCAGCTCGACACCAAGCTGGACGGCATTCCGGCCGACATCCTGGCCGCCGCCCTGCAGCAGGCCCACGAGGCCCGCACCACCATCCTCGAGGTCATCAACGAGTGCATCGACGGCCCGGCCGAGATGAGCGAGTACGCCCCGCGCATCATCACCACCTCCGTGCCGGTCGAGAAGATCGGCGAGGTCATCGGCCCGAAGGGCAAGATGATCAACCAGATCCAGGAGGACACCGGCGCCGAGATCGCCATCGAGGATGACGGTACCGTCTACATCTCCTCCGAGGGTGGCGAGGCCGCCGAGAAGGCCAAGCAGATCATCGACCAGATCGCCAACCCGCACGTGCCGCAGGCCGGCGAGACCTACAACGGCAAGGTCGTCAAGACCACGTCGTTCGGCGCTTTCGTCAACCTGACCCCGGGCACCGACGGTCTGCTGCACATCTCCCAGATCCGCAATCTGGCCAACGGCGAGCGCATCGACTCCGTCGAGGACGTGCTCAAGGAAGGCGACACCGTCGAGGTGGTCGTGCAGGGTGTGGACGACCGCGGCAAGATCTCCCTGGCCATCCCCGGTTTCGAGGACCAGGACAGCAACGCCGGCGCCGGCCGCGGTGGCCGCGGTGGTGACCGTTCCGCCTCCGACCGTGACGACCGTCGCGGTGGCCGTGGCTCCCGTGACGATCGCCGTGGCGGCTCCCGTGGCGGCCGTCGCTCCGATCGCGATGATCGTGATTTCGATCGTGACGATCGCGATGATCGTGACGATCGTCCGCGTCGCCGTCGTCCGGTCGAGCACGACGATTTCGAGGACGATTACGACGACCGTCCGCGTCGCCGTCGCTCCGATCGCGATGATCGTGATTTCGATCGTGACGATCGCGATGATCGTGACGACCGTCCGCGTCGCCGCCGTCCGGTGGACCGTGACGACCGCGACTTCGACGATCGCGATGACGACCATGATGATCGTCCGCGTCGCCGTCGCTCCTCCGACCGCGATCGCGATGACGACCGTCCGCGCCGTTCCTCCGGCCGTGGCCGTGGCTCCGACCGCAACCCGCGCTACGCCACCGACGACAACTACGACGACTACCGCGCCGACCGCGAAGAGCGTTCCGAGCGTCCGCGCCGCCGCGTCCGTCGCGACTTTGATCCGTTTGAGGACTGATAAAGACGAATAGGAATCGGCCTTTGGCCGATGCGGTGATTTCGCAGTCTTGCGACTGCGGCTTCTCTCCTTCCGTCATCGGCTTCGCCGATGCCACCTCCCTCGTCAGAGGGAGGCAAGCCTTACACATATAGGGCCTCGGCTCCCTCTGACGAGGGAGCTGTCGAACGAAGTGAGACTGAGGGAGAGAAGAGGAGCAGACAAAGTCTGCGGGAATACCGCATCGGCCAAAGGCCGATTCCATAGTCTGATTCGTTCCCAGGAAGCCCGCCGTTACGCACGGCGGGCTTCTCGCGTTCCAGAGGCTTTTGTGGAAGAATGAGCTTCGGAAGGGTTCTCGCACAAAGGAGCGCATATGAGCGTCGGTCTCATCATCGCAATCGTCATTCTCGTTCTCATCATCGGCGTCGTGGTGTGGGGCATCGGCGCCTACAACAACCTCGTCACCCTCAGGAACCGCGTCAAGAACGGTTGGGCGCAGATCGACGTGCAGCTCAAGCAACGTTCGGACCTCATCCCGAACCTGGTCGAGACGGTCAAGGGATACGCCACCCACGAATCACAGACACTGGCCAACGTGATGGCCGCCCGCGCCGGCGCGCTGCAATCCGCGGCCAGTGGCGACGTATCGCAACGCATCGCCGCCGAAAACCAGCTCTCCCGCGCCCTGTTCAACCTGCAGGCCACCGCCGAGGCGTACCCGCAACTGCAGGCCAACCAGAACTTCCTCAACCTGCAAGGCCAGCTCAAGGACCTGGAGAACAAGATCGCCTACGCCCGCCAGTTCTACAACGATGTGGTCCTGAAGTTCAACACCGCCATCGAGACCGTGCCAAGCAACATCATCGCCGGCCTCTTCCACTTCGAACAGGCCCAGTACTTCGAAGCCGACGAACCCGCTCGCCAGGCCCCACAGGTCAAGTTCTAGGACGATGCTTCCTCAGGGAGGGAATACGGCGGATTAGGACCACAACGGAGAAGGGAATGTGGCCGTCATGGCAAAACGATTCATCCGAGCAGGCATCATCAGCGCCATCGCCTCGCTGGTCATGGCCGTCTTCTTCGGCGCACTCACCTGGGCGCCGAACCATGTGTACGAATCGGACCTGAGCTACCGCACACTGGACTACGACGTCACTGCAGACACCAGCGGCGACCTCACCGTCACCCAGCACATCGATGTGAAGATGCGCGAACGCACCGACGGCGACGACAACGTCAAACCATGGAAGCAGCTCTACCAGCAGTACACGTTGCGCGGCAACAATCTGACCGACATCACGGACATCAGCGTCACCAACGTCACCGACGGCATCAACTACGCGCAACAGACCGAACCGAAGTACCCGGACGATGTATCGGACAGCGCATGGGACTCCGATTACGCGAACCGCTGGTACATCGCGGATGTCACCGCCGGAGCTTCCCAACCGAAGCCGTACACCCCCGGCAAGGACGGCCTCGCCATCAGCAACGGCACTGGCACGGGCGACACCGCAGCCACCAAAATCATCGAAATCGGCTGGAACATCCCCGCCACCCGCAAGGCCGACAGCATGAAGTTCGACGTCACCTTCATCATGCACGACGTGATGACCCAATGGAACGACGTGGCCGACTTCCAGTGGGAGCCGTTCGGCAAATCCAACCCGGTGCCGATCGGCACGGTCACCGGCACCGTGCACTTCCCCGAAGGCATCACCAAGAATGATTCCTGGGCGTGGCTGCACACCGAACGCACCTCCGAAACCAGCCGTACCGCGGACGGCGGCCTCAAGTTCACGGCCTACAACATCCATTCCGGCGACTACCTGGATGTGGTGGCTGCCTATGCCTCCACGCCGACATCCACCGGCATCAGCCGCGTCCGCAAGACCGACCGCTTGGACGCCCTCAAACGCAGCGAGGCCGAACAGGAACGGCAGTGGCAGGAAGGCCAACGGACCGCGGCACGCGCGCGCCTGGCCCTGTGGATCGCCACGGTTGTGATCGGCGTGGCATTGTGCGCGTGGGGCCTATACGCCTCGATCACCAGCAACAAACGCTCGAAATACCGCGGTCCCATCGAATACTGGCGCGACCAGCCCGGCATCAGCCCCGCCTCCGCCGCCCGGCTCATCGACGTGGTGGACAAAACCGGCGGCACGCAATCGAACCGCGAGCTCACCGCCACCCTGCTTTCGCTCGCCGTCAAAAAGGCGCTCGCCATCTACCCAGGATCCTCGGACTTGTACCGCGGCATCGACATGAGCCGGGCCACGCCGGTGGAGCTGAGCCACATGATCGCCGCCGATCCGGGCCGACAGCGTGCGGCCCTGTCCACCAGCACCATCGTGCTGCTGCCCGCTGCCATCGACGCCGTGCCCAACCGCGAGCAACTGGGCCTGAGCGATTCCGAGGACGCGCTGCTGAACCTGCTCACCGTGATCTCCCACCGCGTGGGCTGCCCGGTGTTCGACTTCAACCAGATGCGCTTGGCCTGCCGCGACTGGGAGGACGGATACATCGAGCTCGGCAAGTTCACCACCGCCTGCGACATTGAGTACGTGCGCCTGGACGCCTCCCGTTCGCGCGGCTGGCAGTGGATCCTCGCCGGCGTGCTCGCCGCGGTGGTCGGCTTCGGCGCCATGATCGCCAACCTCGTCATCGGCTACGGCATGGTGGGGCTCATCACCGGACTGCCGGTATTCGCCGTGGGCCTGTTCTGCTCGATGTCCGGCGCGATGCACGAGCTGACCGCAACCGGTCAGGAGATCGCCGGCCGTTGCCTGGGCCTCAAGCGCTACATGCAGGACTTCTCCAACTTCACCGACCGTGGCGCCGCCGATTTGGCCATGTGGGACTGGTACATGGTCTATGCCGCCGCGTTCGGCATCTCCGAGCGCGTGATGCGCGAGCTCGCCAAGGCCTACCCGCAGGTCTCCGACCCCGACTGGCTGGACAGCAACGCCTCCGATTCGATGGTCTATTGGACCTACCGGTCGCACACGTGGCATGACCGGTACGATGACGGGCGCGGTTCCGGCGGGCAGTGGGGTCCGGGTGGTTCCGGCAACGGCGGCAACGGTGGCCTCGCCGGTCAGTTCGGTGCGACCCCGCTGTTCGGCGGCACCTCCTATGCGCCCGGCTTCTCCGACCTCGGCTCACAGCTGTCCTCCGGATTCGCCGACATCACCTCCACGATCCACGCGGCCGCACCCAGCTACGACAGTGGCGGCTCCGGCGATTTCAGCAGCGGCGGAAGCTTCTCCGGCGGCGGTTTCGGCGGTTCGTCCGGCGGTTCCGGCGGTGGCTCCTTTGGCGGGCGGTGAAACGTACCCGACCGAATCACCCATGATGTAGGGATTTGCACATAATGTAGGGACACAAATTCTACATAACGGCGGAATAAAGCCGTTTCTTGGTCTTGCGCCGTGGTCGGATCCCTACATCATGCGCAAATCCCTACACCATGG
Organism: Bifidobacterium callitrichidarum; assembly: GCF_003129905.1. Classification (GTDB taxonomy): domain Bacteria; phylum Actinomycetota; class Actinomycetes; order Actinomycetales; family Bifidobacteriaceae; genus Bifidobacterium; species Bifidobacterium callitrichidarum. The sequence continues at coordinate 15,620 of NZ_QFFM01000037.1, read as the reverse complement.
GAGTGTGCGAGATCGCTATAGGCTCGGAAATCAGCCAAGCCGCAGCCGTCCCGCCAAATTTCAGACGCGAATCACGCCCTTGAGCTCCGGGTGCGCCGCGTAGATCTGCTCCAGCTCCTCGGCGGTCGGACGAATCGGATGATCACGGTCGGCTTTGACGATGCAGATGAAGCCGAGCGGACCGTCGTCGGTGGCGCTGAACTGATGCCATTCGTTCGGGCCGACGAACACCAGGTCGCCGGCCTTGACGTGACGGGTCTCGAAGCCCACCAGCGCGGTGCCGCTGCCGCGGAAAATAATCACCTCATGGGTATGCTCATGATGCTCGAACGTGCTCCAGCCACCGGCCTGCACTTCGAAGTAGCGGACCTGGTTGCCTTGGCCGGCGTTGGAATCGAAGAGGATGCGGCGCGTCACCGAACGGAAGGTGGTGTCGTTCTCCTTGTAGACAAGTTCGTCGACATCCTCCCAACGGGCCTCCTCCGTTTCCGCGCGGAACGGGACCAACGGCTTGATGACGTGATGCGGGGTATGATACGTGTCTTTCTGCTGTTCTGCCATGCTCCCCATCATGCATCACATGGCGGCTGCATGGTCCGAAAAGTACCCCCGAACGGTATCGCAATAACTTATAGACCGCTATCAAAGGCACAAAACCGTTGGAAAATCGCGGTTTTCAGGCACTGCCTCCGGCTATGGATTCCTGTTATATTCGCTTCTATGCTCGCCGTATACCCATGTGCGGCGATAGTCGTATGCCTGGGGGACGGCATCGGTTGCCGCGGAAACGCCGGAACCATGCGCGTGGAGTAGCCCCGGCCCGATTCGGACCGCCGCACCGCAGGCGGGAAAGGAACACACTATGGCGGATGAGGAATTCGGCTTCGCGACCCGTGCGGTCCATGCCGGCAACATCCCGGACAAGGCCACGGGCGCCCGCGCCCTGCCGATCTACGAGTCGGCGGCGTTCGTCTTCGAGAACAGCGACGACGCGGCGGCCCGGTTCGCCCTGCGCAAGTACGGCGAGATCTACTCGCGCATCGTCAACCCCACGGTTGCCGCACTGGAGGAGCGCGTGGCCAGCCTGGAAGGCGGCCTGGGTGCGGTGGCCACGGCCAGCGGCCTGTCCGCGGAGTTCATCACGTTCGTGGCGCTCGCCTCCCAGGGCGACGAGATCGTGGCGTCCGCCCAGCTGTACGGCGGCACCATCACCCAGTTGGATGTGACGTTGCGCCGGCTCGGCATCGTGACCAAGTTCGTGGACAGCGAGGATCCCAAGGATTACGCTGCCGCCATCACCGACAAGACCAAGCTGCTGTATGTCGAGGCCGTGGCGAACCCGTCCGGTGAGATCGCCGACATCGAGGGACTCGCCGAAGTGGCCCACGCCGCGAACATCCCGCTGGTGGTGGACTCCACGATGGCCACGCCCTACCTCATGCGCCCCATCGAGCATGGCGCCGACATCGTGATCCACTCGGCCACCAAGTTCCTGAGCGGCGCCGGCACGGTGCTCGGCGGCGTGGTGGTGGATTCCGGCAAGTTCCAGTGGAGCCAGGAGCGGTTCCCCGCGTTCTACGAACCGGTGCCGTCCTACAATGGCCTGACCTGGGTGGGCAACTTCGCCCAGTACGCCTTCCTGACCCGCCTGCGCGCCGAACAGCTGCGCGACGTGGGCCCGGCCATCAGCGCCCACTCCGCGTTCCTCATCGCGCAGGGTATCGAGACGCTGCCGCTGCGCGTGCAGCGCCAGGTGGACAACACGCGCCGCATCGCCACGTGGCTGGAAGCACAGCCGCAGGTCGAGGCCGTGTACTGGGCCGGTCTGGAAAGCCATCCGCACCACGACCGCGCGCTCAAGTACTTCCCGAACGGCGACTCCGGCTCCGTGTTCTCGTTCGACATCAAGGGCGGGCGCGAGGCCGGCAAACGCTTCATCGATTCGCTGAACCTGTTCAGCCATGTGGCGAACATCGGTGACGTGAAGTCGCTGGCCATCCACCCGGCGTCCACCACGCACGGTCAGCTGTCCGCCGAACAGCTGCGTGAGGCCGGCATCGGCGAGGGCACGATTCGACTGAGCATTGGCATCGAGACGGTGGAAGACCTGCTGCGCGACCTGCAGCAGGCGCTGGACGCTGCCGCGCAGGCAGTGCCCAGTGAAACCGGTGAAGCCGACGGCAACGATGGAAAGGAGCAGGCATGAGCGAGCAGACGAACGCCCCCAAGATCACGCTCAACAGGGCCGGACAGGGCATCGGATTGACGTCTCCGGCACCTCAGGCAGCTGCGTGCGAGGCGCCGACGCCGGTGGGGGAGCGCCGCTGGAAGGAACCGGACGCCCTGACCCGTCGTCATATCCTCGAGAACGCCAAGTCGATCGCCATTGTGGGCGCCTCCTCGAACCCCGCCCGCGCCAGCTACTTCGTGGCCACCTACCTGCTGCAGACCACGCCGTACAAGGTGTACTTCGTCAACCCGCGTGAGAAGGAGATCCTGGGCCACCCGGTGTACCCGGATCTGGCCTCGCTGCCGGAAGTGCCGGACATCGTGGACGTGTTCCGCCGCGCCTCCGCCATCCCGCCCATCGCCGAGGAGGCCGCCCGCATCGGCTCGCCGGTGCTCTGGATCCAGCTGGGCATCTGGAACGACGACGTGGCCGAACAGGCCGAGGCACTGGGACTGCAGGTGGTCATGGACCGCTGCATCAAGATCGAATATGCGCGATTCCACCAGGGCTTGCACCTCTTCGGCTTCAACACCGGCGTGATTACCTCGCGCAAGGCGAAGTAGACGGGGTAGTCAAGTCATGGCTGTCCCTTCCCAATTCCTGCCCGAGGAATCCCACGCCGCCAGCCAGCCGTCCTCCGAGCCGGCAGCGCCGCGACCGCTCATCATCGACACCGACCCCGGCATCGACGATGCGGCCGCCATTGCGGCGTTGCTGGCCTCAGACGCCGTGGACGTTCGGCTGATAGCCACCGTCAGCGGCAACGTGAACATCGACCACACCACCGAGAACGCGCTGAAACTCCTGACGTTCCTCGACCGCCGCATACCGGTGGCCCGCGGTGCCTCGGAACCGCTGGAACGACCTGCGGTCTACGCGCCCGAAGTGCACGGCGAATCCGGCATGGATGGCTTCGATTTCCCCGAACCGAACCGTTCACTTCTACTGGACGAGGATGCCATCGAGGCCGAGGCGCGGGTATTGCGCGAATCCGATATGCCGGTGGACATCCTGGCGCTTGGCCCGCTGACCAACATCACGCTGCTAATCCGCCGCCACCCGGAAGTGCTGCCGAACATCCGTCGCGTCGTGCTCATGGGTGGCACCTCCGCCGCCCGTCCCGAAATCACCGTGCCGGACTTCAACATCGCCGTGGACCCGGAAGCCGCGGCTGAAGTGTTCGGGGCGGCCATCCCCATCGTGATGGTTGGCGTCGAGATCGGCTGGGACGCGCGGCTGAGTGCGTCGGACGTCGAGACGATGCGCGCCGACGGCCCGGTCGGCGCGATGATCGCCGCCCTGTTCGGCGTCTACGACGACGGTCGCGTGGACCGCGGCGTGCAGATGTACGACCCCACTGCGGCCTGGTACCTGATGCACCCGGAACTGTTCGTCACCAAGCCCGCCGAGGTGGGCGTGACCGGCGCGGACGGTCCGTTCGACGGCATCACCACACAGGTGACGTTCGCCCCGGCCTTGGACGCCGTCGCGGCCGATGTGCCTGCCGGAGCCTGCGCCACCGACCCACGCCCGCACGTGGACGTGGTCACCGACATCGACGTGGACGGGTTCGCCCGCACCTTCGTGGATGGCATCCGCCGAGCCGACGAACGGTTCATTCCATAACTACAAACTGTTTTGCGAGATCGGATTGGCTTTTTCTCGGCTCCCCTTGTCAGGGGAGCTGGCTCGCGTAACGAGACCGAGGAGTAGTCCAACCCGTTGAAAGCTGATTTCAGTGAATCAACCCCAAGGGGCACGGCGTGTCGTGGACGCCGTGCCCCTTGCCATATCAGGACTTCGCGGCCAACGACCGGCGGGAATCAGCAGAACCATAGCAGGGTATAAGAATTGGGTATATTTGCCAGCTTGAACCGCCCGGCGGCCAGCGTTTAGTGTGTGAATCACCGCTTCGAAAACAGTACAAACCTCCAAGTTGGGCTCATAGCGAGGGACGAAGCGCAATCACATACTTTCCAAGAGAGGGAACCAAGAATGGCAACGAACACCGCACCGGCACAGACCGGCAAGAAGAACCAGCTGCTCATCCTGATCGTCGCTATCGTAGTGGTCCTGGCCGTCGTGGTCGGCGGCGCATGGGCCATCAAGAGCCGTCAGGCCACCGCCAACGAGGCAAACAACGCCAACGGCGACACCGTCAACATCGCGCTGGTCTCCCGCGGCACGCAGGGCGACTTCCTGAACCAGTGGCTTGACGGCGCCAACAAGGAAGCCAAGCGCATCGGCGCCAACCTGCACATCTACGACGCCAAGGGCGATGACAACCAGCAGATCCTGGACGTCCAGTCCGCCGTGGCCACCAAGCCCGACGTGATTCTCGTGGACCACAGCCTGGAAGGCGTTACTAACAACGTCAAGGCCGCTCTGGACGCCGGTATCCCGGTGGTCGGCTTCGATTCCGTCGTCAACGACGACCGTGTGGTCCACGTCTCCCAGTCCGACGCCGACCTGTCCAAGCTCATCACCAGCCAGCTGGTCAAGGACACCAACGGCAAGGCCGACGTGATCTACACCTACGTGGCCGGCTTCGCCCCGCTGGACCGCCGCAACGCCGTGTGGGAGAAGGTCAAGAAGGCCAACCCCGGCCTGAACCAGGTGGCTCAGGTGGGCGTGGTCAACGAGGCCACCGCCCAGCAGACCGCCGAGCAGGTCAAGGCCTCCCTGCAGGCCAACCCGAGCGTGACCGCCGTGCTCGCCCCCTATGACGAATTCGCCAAGGGCGCCGCCCAGGCCGTGGACGAGCTTGGCCTCAACGGCAAGGTCAAGGTCTACGGCGTGGACATCTCCGATGCCGACATCGCCGAGCTGAAGAAGGACAACAGCCCGTGGATCGCCACCGCCACCACCGACCCGGCCAACGACGGCGCCGTCTCCGTGCGCACCGCCTACCTGGCCGCCAAGGGCAAGCTCGGCGACACCAAGACCGTGACCGTCCCGCCCACCCTGGTGACCGGTGACGTGCTGCGCGAGAAGAACATCACCAGCCTGTCCCAGCTGGTCACCGCCTTCCCGAGCCTGCGCACCGACGATCTCTCCCCGGTGGAGGACGCCGCCAAGCAGTGAGCGTAGGGGAGTGGGCTGGTCCGAAGCCGCAGCGGCGGCCGGGCCGGCCCTCCCATGTGCGGGCCGATCAAGAAAAACGGTGAACGGCCCAATCCCTCGGCGATAAGGCCAATCCCAATCAATCCAATCAATCGTTCAACTCAATCCATCCATCAACCAACCAACAGTAAAGAAGGCAATCCTGTGAGCACTGCAACTCAAGGTGCTCAGGACATCGCAGCGCAAGGTGGGGCCGGCAACGGCTCCACCGCTCCTGCGGTTCTTGAGATAGACAACGTCACCAAACGGTTCGGCGCTACGCAGGCGTTGAAAGGCGTGAGCTTCCGCGTCCATGCCGGCGAGATCCTGGCGCTCGTCGGAGCTAACGGAGCCGGCAAATCCACGCTGATGAGCATCGTCTCCGGCTCCCTGACCCCCACTAGCGGCTCCCTCAAGGTCAACGGCAAGGAAGCGGTGCTCGGTTCGGTCAAGGATGCCGCCGCCTCCGGCATCGAGACCATCACCCAGAACGTGGATGACGCGCTGATCCCGGACGCCACCGTCTGGGAGAACCTGGTGTTCCCGCAGATCGCGGACAACCGATTCGGCGCCTTCCCCTCCGTCAAGGCCATGCGCGCCGAGGCCGAACGCATCGCCGAGGGTCGTCTTGACTTCGACCTCAACGAAACCGTGCGCTACCTGAGCACGTCGGACAAGCAGCAGGTGCTCATCGCCCGCGCGCTCGCCACCAAACCCGTCGTCCTGATCCTCGACGAGCCCACCGCGGCGCTCGGCGTACAGGAAAGCGAACGGCTGCATGCCGACGTCCGCCGCCTCGCCGAACAGGGTACGGCCATCATCTTTATTTCGCACCATATGGGCGAAGTCGCGGAACTGTGCGATTCCGCCGTGGTGCTGCGCGACGGTGCGGAAGTCGCCACCTTCACCAAGCCGCTCGACACCACCGCCATCGTGCGGGCCATGCTCGGCGACCTCGCCGACGGCCTGCAGAACGACTTTGACGCAGTCGAAGGCCGGGAGCAGACCGGGAAGGACGGCAATCCCCGCAAGGCCGGCCGCGTCGTGCTCTCCCTCAAGGGCGTGCGCTCGTTCCACGGCACCCGCGCCAACGACATCGACATCCACGAAGGCGAAGTCGTCGGCCTGACCGGCCTCATCGGCGCCGGCAAGACCGAACTCATCTCCCAGATCGTGGGCGACCGCCCGCTCATCAGCGGCACGATGACCCTCGACGGCAAGCCGTACGACCCGCATCATCCCAGCGACGCGATCCGCGCCGGCGTGGGATACGTGCCCGAGGACCGCTCCGTGCAGGGCGAGATCCCGGACTGGTCCATCCGCGAGAACCTGTCGCTCCCCGATCTGAAGCGCTACCGCCACAAGTACGGCCTGCTGAGCTTCTCCCGCGAGGAATCCGCGGCGCAGCACGTCATCGAGACGCTGGGCATCATCGGCAAGAGCACCGATTCCATCCGGTCCCTCTCCGGCGGCAACCGGCAGAAGGTCATCGTGGGACGGTGGGTCTCCGCCCAATCCAAGGTGCTCATCTTCGACGAGCCGTTCCGCGGCGTGGACATCGGCGCGCGTGAGGACATCGCCCGGCTGCTGAGGAAGACCGGCACCGCGCTGGTGGCCTCCAGCGACCCCGAGGAGATCCTGCAGGTGGCCGACCGGATCCTGGTCATGTCCAACGGCGTGATCACCGGACAGGTGGACCCCGCGACCACCACGGCGGACGAGCTCTCGCAGCTCATCGCGGACGAGGCCGGCATCACCGGCCGCAACGAATCAGATGAAGACGGAAACGACGTGCGCAACGTACAGGATGCGCAGGATACGCGGGACAAGGAGCCGGTGGCGTGATCGACATCAAACGAGTTATCTACAAATACGGCCTGCTGGCGCTGTTCGTGCTCATGGTGCTGTTCTTCTGGATCGCCTCCCCGGCGTTCGGCACCAAGCAGAACGTGTTCGTGATCCTGCAGTCCGTGTCCGTCACCGCCATCGTGGCCTTGGGTGTGACCGTCTCCATGTCGGTGGACGGCTTCGATATGGCCGCCGGCTCCATCGTCTCGCTGTCGGTCATGGTCTCCACCGCCACGCAGATCTACCTGGGCCTCGGCGCGTTCCCGGCCATCGTGTTCGGCCTGGTCTCCGGCGTACTGGTCGGCGTGCTCACCGGTGCGCTCATCGTGTTCGCCAAGATTCCGGACATGCTCGCGGCCCTCGGTTCGATGTTCGCCATCCAGGGCCTGTCGCTCATCATCACCGCCGGCAAGTCCGTCTCCAAAGGCAACGGATATAACGGCGCCCCGGCCAAAGGCGACTTCGATCCGGCGTTCCTGTGGATCGGCAGCGGCACCGTGCTCACGGTCCCGTTCTCGGTGATCCTCATGATTCTGGTGGGCGTGATCGTGGCCGTGTTCCTGGAACGCACACGCACCGGCCGTCTGATGCGCGCCATCGGCAGCAACCGCGAGGCCGCCCGCCTCGCCGGCACGCATGTGGGTGCCTACCGCATCCTGGCCTACGCGCTTTCCGGCCTGCTGGCCGCGCTCGGCGGCATCGTGCTGGCTGCCCGCGTGGGCCGCGGCGACGTGAACGTGGGTTCCTCCTACCTGCTGGAGGCGATTTCCGCGGCCCTCATCGGCTTCGCGGTGTTCGGTGCCAACAGGCCGAACGCCTTCGGCACCGTGGTGGGCGCGCTGTTCGTGGGCGTGCTGGTCAATGGCCTGACCATGTTCAACGTGCCGTACTACACGCAGGACTTCGTCAAGGGCACCTTGCTGGTCATCGCGCTGGTGGTCAGCTTCTCCAAGATCTTCAATACGCAGCAAAGGGATAGGTGACGGAAAATGACCGAACTACTCGACAACAACACGGTGATCGACTACATCGCCGCGAACCCGGAATACGCCAAGCTCATCGACGTGACCACGGCCAAGGCCAAGGAAATCGGCGACGGCAACCTCAACCTGGTGTTCCTCGTCAAGGACGCCGCCGGCCGCGGTCTGGTGGTCAAGCAGACGCTGCCGTACGTGCGCTCCGACCATTCCTGGAAGGTCACCGAGGACAGCATCTTCGCCGAGGCCCGCGGCCTGGAGGCCGCCGACAAGTACACCGACGGGCTCTCCCCGAAGTTCTACGGACTCGACCGTGACCGCCGACTGGTGGTCATCGAGGACCTCTCCGACTGGCAGCAGTGGCGCGAGGCGTTGGACGAGGGCAGCGTGAACCCCGGTGCCGCCGGCGACGTCGGTCGGTTCGTGGCCCGTCTGGCATACGGCACCTCGTACTTCAGCAAGGAGCCACAGGAGGTCCAGAAGGCCGCGGCCGCCGCCATCAACCCGGAGCTTGAGCAAATCACCGAGGACCTCATCTTCGAGGAGCCCTACTACGAGCACGAGCACAACGGCTGGGAGCCAGGCGCCACCGATCTGGTGCTGGGCCTGCGCGACGAGGGCCTGCGCACCCAGGTAGCCAAGCTCAAGTACGAGTTCCTGACCAACGGAGAGGCCCTGCTGCACGGCGACCTGCACTCCAGCTCGCTGTTCGTGCGCTCGGACAAAAACCCGGTGCCCGATGACGACACCACGTCGCCCCGCATCAAGGCCTACGACTTCGAATTCGGCTTCTACGGCCCGGTCTCGTTCGACCTGGGCATCCTATGGGGCAACTTCCTGCTGGCCCAGGCGCGCGAACTGGCGCTGCTGGCCGACGGCCCCGACACCATCGGCGTGCGCGAAGGCAAGGACTTCACCCGCTTCGACTGGCTGCTCTCGCTGTACGAGGAGGCATGGGACGGCTTCGAGACCGAATTCCGCCGCCTGGTGGCCGAACGCCGCGCCGATAAGATCTTCACCGACGCATTCGTGGACGGCTGGATCGCCCGCACCCTGAAATACGCCGCCGGCTACGCCGGTGCCGAGGGCATCCGCCGCACCATCGGCTGGGCCCACCTGCCCGATCTGGAGACGCTGGAACAGGATCGCAAGACCTGGGCATCCCGCGTGGTGCTCACCGCCTCCCGCGCGCTGCTGGAGCGCTTCGAGGAGGTCGGCTCCGCCGCCGACGTGCGCCGCATCGTCGAGGAATCCATCGCAAGGAGCCAGGCATGAGCGACATCGTGACATTGCGGTCCGTGGTATGGCAGGACAACGGGGCCGATGCCGACGCCTCGCTGCGTATCATCGACCAGCGCAAGCTGCCCGCGGCCTTGGAATACCGCGACCTGCGCAACGCGGACGACGTAGTGGACGCCATCCAGACGCTGTCCATCCGCGGCGCGAACTCCATCGGAGCCGCCGGCGCGTTCGGCTACGCCTTCGCCGTGCGCGACGGCTTGTCCTCCGCCGAGGCATTCGACAAGGTATCCAACGCCCGTCCCACCGCAGTGACCCTGCGCCACGGCGTACAGCGCGCCGCCGATGCGTTCGCCGCCGAAGGCGACTGGCATGCCGCCGTCGCCGCGGGCGAGCGCATCATCGAGGAGGACATCGACGAATGCCGTCGCATCGGCGAAGTAGGTGCGGCCGAACTGGCCGATGCCCCGCGCATCCTCACGCACTGCAACACGGGCATCCTGGCCACCGCCGGCATCGGCACGGCCATCGGCGTGATCTACACCAAGCAGGCGCTGGGCCAAGAAGTCCACGTCTACTCCACCGAAACCCGACCACTGCGCCAAGGCCTGCGCCTGACCGCATGGGAACTCGCCAAGAACGGCATCGACGTGACCGCCCTGGTGGACGGTGCCGCACCGGCCGCCCTGCACAACGGACTCATCGACGCCGTGATCGTGGGCGCCGACCGCATCGCGGCCAACGGCGACACGGCCAACAAGATCGGCACTTACTCGCTGGCCGTCGCGGCCCATGAGAACCACGTGCCCTTCTACATCGCCGCGCCATTGTCCGCCGTAGACGCCTCCGCTCGCTCCGAGCAGGACATCCCCATCGAACTGCGCGGCGGAGCGGAAGTGCTGGACGCGCCCGGCGTGGACCAGAACCTGCCTACGTGGAATCCGGCGTTCGACGTGACGCCGTCCTATCTCATCACCGGCATCATCACCCCGGTGGGCGTGCTCAGGGCGCCCTATGAGGAATCGATCAAGAACGCACTGCAGCAGGTGCAGGACGAAACGCAAGGAAGCAACGACTGATGACTGTCACTACGGATAACGCATCCAACACCACGTCCGGATCCACCTTCGAGGTGGTCTACGAAATTAACGGGGATCCGACGGAGGCTCGCTCCCGCGCGGAATCGCTGGCAGTGGAACAAAGCCACGAATTCCCGCGCGCCTACGCGCCCGCCAAGGCCGACCGGTCGCTGGGACGGGTTGTCTCCGTGGAGCAGGCCGGCGAATCGCGCTCGCTCGCGATCGTCTCCTATCCGGAAGACCTTACGGCCTATGAGATTCCGCAGCTGCTGGTCGTGCTGCTGGGCAACGCCTCGCTGCTGCCGGGCATCAGGCTGGTGGACGTGCGCGTCTCCTCTGAGTTCGCCCATCGCATCGCCGGCGGCCCGAAGCTGGGCGTCGAGGGCATCCGCCGCGTGCTCGGCGTGCCGAAGCGTCCGCTGCTGGCCACCGCGTTGAAGCCGGTGGGCCTCGACACCGCGGACATCGCGCAGGAGGCCTACGACAGTGCCTTCGGCGGCGTGGACGTCATCAAGGACGATCAGGGCTTGGGCAACCAGGTATGGTCGCCGTTCGAGGAACGTGTGCCCGCGGTGGCCCGCGCCATCGCCGACGCGAACGAGAAGATCGGCCGCCACAGCGTGTACCTGCCCACGTTCAACCCGGTGACCGGCGACTGGAAGCGCCACGTGGATCTGGCCGTCTCGGCCGGAGCGGGCGGTTTCCTGGTGGTACCGGGCACGCTAGGCCTGGATTCGCTGCGATACGTGCGCGACAACACCCCGGACGACTTCATCATCTACGCGCATCCGGCGTTCCTGGGCGGCTGGACCGCCGGCGCCGACCATGGCATCGCCCCCGGATTGCTGTTCGGCCACCTGCTGCGTTGGTTCGGCGCGGATTCGGTGATCTTCCCGAGTTTCGGAGGACGGTTCACCCTGTCCGAGGAGGTGTGCCGCTCCATCGCCGCCCAGGCCAAGGACGACTTCGCCGGCTTCAAGGGCGCGCTGCCGTCCCCCGGCGGCGGCATGACCGTCGAGCGTGTGCCCGAACTCGTCGATTTCTACGGCCTGGACACCATGTTCCTCATCGGCGGGGCGCTGCATGCCACCGGCAACCTGGTCGAAGGCGCGCAACGCTTCCGCGAAGCCGCCGAAGCCTACGCCGACTGATCAGCTGATTGGCTGATGGTGCGATTGCGCCGCCGATACATTTTCGGGCTCCGTTCGACAGTGGTTGGACGGAGCCCGAATCATTGGACCGTATATGGAAGTCCACCCGAAATCCATCGGCCTGCCTACGCTGGGAAACGGATAATCACCGGACGATCTGCCGGCCATACGTACCGGCGTCCACAACGAAGGGACCACATCATGGCACTGTTCCGCAACCTCGGCCCGTTCTCCACCACCGCCATCGGCCACGGCGAAATGCCGCTGACCATCGAGAACAACCGCGGCCACGACATCGGCATCGAAACGCTGCACGCCTCGCTGGACGCCGGCTGCCGTCACATCGACACGGCCTGGGCATACTACACGCCGGGCGAGGAGGAGCAGACCGGCGAGAAGCTGGTCCGCGAGGCGCTCGCCACTTGGAAGGGCCCGAAGGACGAGGTCACTGTGGCCACCAAGATCGGCCTGCGCCGCACGTGGGGCGAACATGGCGAACCGCTGTGGCCGCGCGATGGCAAGCCCGAACACCTCATCGAGTACGGCAAGCAGTCCGCCCTGGCCCTCGGCGTGGACACCATCGACCTGCTCTACCTGCACCGCCACGACCCGGAAGTGCCGTACAACGAGTCCATCGAGGCCCTGAAGCAGCTTGTGGACGAGGGCGTGGCCCGTGTGGCTGGCGTCTCCAACGCATCCATCGAACAGATCGACATCGCCCGTTCCATCCTCGGTGACAAGCTCGTGGCCGTGCAGAACCAGTACTCGCCGATCCACCTGGAGACCCAGGATACGCTCGACTACTGCGCCAAGCTCGGCTTGGCCTTCGTGTGCTGGAGCCCGCTCGGCGGCTACCGTCACCCCTATGACGAGTCCAAGTTCGACCCGTTCCGCGAGGTGGCCGCAGCCCATCACGTGAGCTACCAGCAGGTGACGCTCGCCTGGGAGCTCGCCAAGGGCGACCACATGTTCGTGATTCCCGGTGCTCACCGCCCCGAGACCATCCTCGACTCCCTCAAGGCCGACCAGCTCGAACTCTCCCCGGAAGAGCTCGCCAAGCTCGGCTGATTCGCTATTTTCCGGCTTCTCTCTCGGGAGGAGCCATCGTCGTAAGGAGGTGGGATGCGTGCGTAGGAAGCTCATTCTCGATCTTGATACCGGTATCGATGATGCGATGGCGATTGCGTATGCGTTGGGCAGCGTGGATGAGGCGGATCTGATCGGTATCACGGCCACGTATGGCAATGTGGCGGTGCCGTTGGCCGCGCGCAATGCGTTGGCGGTGCTGCACTTGTTCGGCCGTGACGACGTGCCGGTGTATCCGGGCGTGGATCATCCCATCGCGCCCGCCGAATTGCCGGGAGCCGGCCCCACGACCGTGCAGTGGCGTGCCGCCGCGTACGGGGATTGGCGTGCCGGCGGCCGTGGCAGCTGGCCCGTGGACGCGATGTGGGTGCCGTCGCCGGGTTCGGTCGCGGTGCATCATCCCAACGGTGTCGGCGGCGCGGTGATTCCCGATTCGCCGCGTGCCCCGGAGGCGCCGGGTTCGGCGGTCGGGTTCATCATCGATGCCGCCCGCGAGTACGGGCCGGATTTGACGATCGTGCCCACGGGTGCGATGACGACGATGGCGACCGTGTTCCGTGATGCCCCGGATCTCATGGATTCGGGTGTGAACGTGACGTTGATGGGTGGCGCGTTGACCCTGCCCGGCAATGTGAGTCCGGCGGCGGAGGCGAACATCAGTCAGGATCCGGAGGCCGCGGACTGGCTGTTCCGTTGTGGGGCGCGTACCACGATGATCGGCCTGGATGTGACGCATCAGACCGCGTTGACCCGTGAGAAGGCCCATGAGTGGGCGTCGCTGGGCACTCCGGCCGGTGACTTCCTGGTGGCGATGACGGATTACTACATCGATTTCTATCTCAAAAACCAGCCGGAGATCCACGGGTGCGGTCTGCATGATCCGTTGGCCGTGGCGGCCGCGTTGGATCCGGGGCTGGTGACGACGTTCGGGTTCAACCTGCAGGTCGATCTGGAGGGTGCGTTCCGTGGTCGCACGATCGGCGACCGGTCCCGCTTGCAGGATGCGGACAAGCACACGCAGGTCGCGCTCGGCGTGGACGTGCCCCGCTTCCTCGACCGGTTCATGACCCGCGTCACCAATGCCGCCTCGGCCGCATAGTCACGAAAAGGCTCTGTCACACCAGGATTGGCATGAATGCCATTGAACTACCCCTCAGTCGGCTTCACCGACAGCTCCCCTGACAAGGGGAGCCGAGAATGGGGCCATACCGGTCTTGACGTAACAGAGCCAACGAAAAAGGCCGGCCCGAACGGAATCGTTCAGGTCAGCCTTAAAAAGCAACGTTGTGAAGTGGAGCCGGCGCATCACAGCCCGGGAATCAATCCTCCGGGCGGATCGAGCGTGAGATACTCCTCCTCGAGGTCGATGTCCGGCACCAGCTCCTCCACGAACGGCACCAACGCGGTCTTCTCCACCACGTCCTCGCCCTTCGCGTTCTGACCGGTCACCACCGGCTCGACCAGACGAATCTTCAGCAGCGACTGGGCGGGGGAGTCGAGGACATCCACTACCTTGCCCACCACCTGACCGGCGGGCAGTCCCAAGCCGTTGTCCGAAGCCAGACGCGCCTCAAGCCCGATGAGATCCTTCGGATACCATTCATCCGCCTCAAGCATCTCGTCCGGGTCGTCGGCCTCGCCGTACAGTTCCACGCCGTTCAACGCCTCGGCGGCGTTACGGTCGTCCGTGCCCTCGAACTTCAGGATCCAACGGTCCTTCATCGTGCGGGACTTCTCGATGATGTACTCGGTCTCACCGTCGTCCTCGTACAGGACGGAACCCGGCTCGAAACGCCACTCCGGATCGTCGGTGAAAACGCGCACGGTGACTTCGCCCTTCAGGCCCTGCGCTCGCCCGATACGAGCGACCCTCAGCAACTCGCGCTGCTGAGGGTCGTCGTGCATGTTCTGCTCTGCCATGCTGTGAATCAATCCTTGATCTTATCGACGCACGTCCATGATGTCGACGCGCACCTTGTGATCGGACAGCGCCTGGATCACGGTACGAATCGCATTGGCGGTGCGGCCTCCGCGGCCGATCACGCGGCCGATGTCCTCCGGGTTCACGCGCACGCGAAGCAGTTCGCCGCGCGCGTTCTCATGGGACTTGACAGATACATCGTCCGGAAAATCGACGATGTTCTTGATGAGGTGTTCCACAGCCTGTGCAAGCATGATTGCTAGCCTTTCGCTATCGCCGTTATGACTCAGGCCTCGGCCGGAGCTTCTTCGGCGGCATCCTCGGCCGGAGCTTCCTCAGCAGCAGCGGCAGCCTCGGCTTCAGCCTTGGCCTTGGCCTCAGCCTCGGACTTGGCGGCCTTCAGCTTCTGAGCCTGGTTCTCCACGGCCTCGATGCGGGCCTCGGCGTCCGGGCCGGCCTCAACGGTCTTCAGCGTGCCTTCGGCACCCTCAAGGCCCTTGAACTTCTGCCAGTCGCCGGTGATCTTGAGCAGGTTGAGCACGGGCTCGGACGGCTGAGCGCCGACGCCAAGCCAGTACTGAGCGCGCTCGGAATCGATCTTGATGGTCGAGGGCTGGGTGTTCGGATCGTAGGTGCCGATCTCCTCGATGACCTTGCCGTCACGCTTCTTGCGGGAATCGGCGATCACCACGCGGTAGAAGGCGTAGAACTTCTTGCCCTGTCGCTTCAGACGAATCTTGGTTGCCAAAATGGCTCTCCTTGTAAATACTAGGTTTGTGGTTTCTCGGTATGCTGTGTGGGGCACGGCTCGCCGGAACCCACGTGTCCTCGCGGCCCGGGGTGTAGAGGGCGCCACGCGCGCGCGAATAACTGGCCTATTATAGCGCCTAGCCCCGGACTGACACTCCGGCGACGTGCCTCACGTTTTTTGAGCGCGTAGGGTGTGGTGGTGCCTCATCGGGAATGAGCGCGAACGGTATCGGTCCT
>NZ_QFFM01000036.1 GCF_003129905.1 Bifidobacterium callitrichidarum | reverse complement strand
TGCCCAGGCGGACCGTGTCCTCATTGGTGAGCTTGCCCGGGTAGATGGCGTAGCCGCGCTCCTTGATGAACTCGTACATGTCATGGAAGTCGAACGCGGTGCCCTCCGGGTAAAGGAAGGTGGTGATGATTGGGCCCTGGTGGTCGTTCAGGAACACACGGAAGCCGAGCGCCTTCATGCGGGCGATGAGCAGGTGGTTGTTCAGGGCGTAACGGGCGGAACGGGCCGGAATGCCGCCCTCGGCGAACATCTCGTCCAGCGCCTTGGAGAAGGCGAGCACCACGTGGGTGGGGGAGGTGTAGCGCCACTTGCCGTTGGCCTTCTCGAGGGTGTTCCACTGGTCCCACAGGTCCAAGGAGAGGGAACGGGCCTTGCCCTTGGAGGCCTCGAGCTTGGCCTTGTTGCAGATGATGAAGCTGAAGCCGGGCACGCCCTGGATGCACTTGTTGGCGGAGGAAACCAGGAAGTCGATGCCCCAGTCGGCCACCGGGATATCCACTCCGCCGAAGGAGCTCATGGCGTCCACCATGAACGTGCAGCCGTGCGCCTTGGCTACGGCGGCCACGGCCTGGATGTCGTTGAGCAGGCCGGAAGTGGTCTCGGAGTGAATCATCGAGACGTGGGTGATGGACGGGTCGGCCGTGAGGTATTCCTCAACCTTGGCGGCGTCCGGGATGCGGTCGTACGGCTCGGCGTACTGCGTGTAGGCGATGCCGGCGTGGTCGCAGATCTTGGCCTGACGGTCGCCGTACGCGCCGTTGGTGCACAGCAGCACCTTCTCGTCCTTGCCGATCACGGAGGTCAGCACGCTCTCCACGCCGAAGGTGCCGGAGCCCTGCATGAGCACGGCGGTGTAATCGTCGGCGTTCACGTGGGCGAGCTCAAGCAGCTGGCGGCGAATCTTCTGGGTGATCTGCTGGTAGTCCTCGTCCCAGGTGCAGTGGTCGAAGAGCATCTCTTCCTTGACCGTGCGGGTGGTGGTCAGCGGGCCGGGGGTCAGCAGCTTGTATTCGTTTGCCATGGTGGGGATTTCCTTTCTTGGAGTTGCTGCGGCTGATTCTAATCAGTTGCGTAGTGTCTGTAATCTTCTACGTAGTTTGTTGAAGAAAGACGGAGTGTCGTATGTAGTTCTGTATGTGATGGAGATTGACGTGTTCGGTTGGGGTGTGTGATGCCCGACACACATCACAACCATCAGCTCGTCATAGAGGCCTTAAGGGTCATCAAGAACTGATGGAACGGGGAAGTGCGAAGTGGGCATGTGTGTTGTAAGACCGTAGGCTTGGCCGAACGGCCTTGAGCGTGTCGCACAACACACATACCCACTTCACACTGACCAAGCGCAATGAGGGGGAACTATTTACCCTGCGCGATGCGCTTGCACTCGGACGAGAAGTCCTGGTGCTCCTGCAACAGGTCCACGGTCAGGGGCTTGGGGAAGGTCTTGGAACGCTTGGAGGCGTTGGCCGGGGCCTTCTCGCCCTGATAGAGCGGCGTCGGATAGGTCTTGAGCAGCTCGGCGCGGCCCTTGTCGATGATCACGCCGGCCATCTTCTGCGCCTTGGGGTTGGTCTTGGCGCCCTTGTCCAGCACGGCCACCGACTCGGTGAGCGAGTAGTTGCCCTCCTCGGGGTCCACGTAGTCGATGGGCAGGCCCTTCTTCTTGTCCGCCACGGCCTGGTGACGCAGGCCGAAGCCGATCGCCACCTCGCCCGAGCGCACGGCCTTCAAAGGCCCGGAGCCGGACTGCTCAAGGTGCGGGCCGGCGTTGCGGTAGATCGCCGTGAGGATCGCGCGGCCCTCCTCACCGGTGCCGTAGGCGTCCGCGATGGCCTGGATCATCAGCCAGCCGGTGGAGGAGCCCTCCATGTCCGGCACGGAGATGAGGCCCTTGTACTGCGGGTCGGCCAGGTCCTTGAAGCTCTTCGGCTCGGGCACGCCGTCCTCCTTGAGCGCGGTGGTGTTCACGATGATCGCACCTTCCTGCGCGGTGGTGGGGGCGCGGTATGCGGGTGCCTTGGAGTTTTCGGAGTTGCCGAGCAGCTTGGAGTGCACGTCGGTCAGGTCGGCGAACATGTGGTTGCGCTCCTGCGCGGAGTCCACGTAGTAGGAGCTCATGGTGAGCATATCCGCTTCGAGGGCCTTGCCTTCGGCCAGCATCTTGCCGCCGAGCTCGGAGGTGCCGAAGCTCTGGATGATGTACTGGTTCTTGAAGCCGTTCTCGTCCAGGGCGTGCTGGAAGGCCACCACGGCCTCGTCGTCGGCGTTGGTGTAGATCACCACCTGGCCGTTGGTGCTGGCCGTGGCCGTGGCGCCGAATCCGAAGCCGACCAGCAGCACGGCGAGCACCGCGGACAGTCCGGCGGTGAAGGCGTTGCGGGCCTTGCGGTTGCCGGAAGTCGGCAGCGGGAAGTCGGGCGTGCCGTTGTGCGCGGTCTGTGCAGCGGCGGTCAGTCGCGTATCGGCGGCGACCGTGGAGCGGGCGGCGGCCAGCTGCGGCGTCCTGACCGTCACGCGGGCGGCGGTCTTGGCGCGTTCGGCGGACCGGTCGCGCGTGGCGAAGGCGATCACGCCCTTGACCACCAGGTTCGTCACCAGGATGAGCAGCGAGAGCACGAACACGTCATCGAACTTGGCGATGTGCTGCAGCGCGGAGATCTTGGTGGTGATCACCTGCGTGCGCGCGCCGGTGAGGAACACCACCGCGGAGATGGTCACCATCGCGTTGACGAAGTAGTAGCCGAACACCTGCAGGATGGTGGGCAGGGCGTTGGGCGTCACCACGCGCACGATGGTCTTGATCCAGTTGTCGCCCATGAGCTTGGCCGTGGTCTCCCAGCCGGCGTTCATCTTGGACAGCGAGTCCTTGATCATCTGGTACGGGGTGGCGAAGTAGTGGATGATGTTGGCGATGATGAGGATCCAGAACGTGTTCTGCAGCGAGGAGCCGGAGAAGGCGAACAGGAAGGCGATGCCGAGCACCATGCCGGGCACGGTGTTGATGATCGCGCTGATCGCGTCCACCGAACGCTTGGCCCAGTTCGGCAGCTTGGAGCGGGAGGTCACGAGTCCGGCCGCGTAGGCGAACAGGCAGCCCACGATGGCGGTCATCACGGCCACGTACAGCGAATTGGTGAACACCTGCGTCAGTTCGGAATCGGTGAACATGTTCGCGATGTGCGAGAACGTGGGCGCCACGTTGAACGGCCATTCGGTGACGAACGGGATGAGCAGGATCACCGCGAACACCGACAGCGTGCACACCAGCACCACCACGGACGCGATGCCGCACAGCCAGTCGCGGCGCGGTCCCTTGGGCAGGTCCACCTGGCTGATCTGCTTGTAGCGGATGGCGAAGCGCTCCAGTACGGTCATCAGGATGATGGAGATGATCGAGGGGATGAGCATGAACACGGCGATCACGGCGCCGCGGTTGAAGTTCGGGATGGAGCCGAGCATCTGGTTGAACAGGGTCATGGCCAGCACGTCGTACTCGCCGCCCACCGAGGTCGGGATGCCGTAGTCGGTGAACGCCAGGAAGAACGACTGGATGAACGCCACGGCCATCGTGCCGATGAGCGGGCGCAGCACCGTGTTGAGGAACGTGGTCAGCGGCTTGTCTCCCATGATGTGGGAGACGATGATGAACTTCTTGTCCACGAACTGGAAGCTGTTGTTGATGAGCAGGAAGCAGGTGGGCAGCGTGTAGATCACGTAGCCCATCAAGAGGCCGTTGAAGCCGTAGATGTCGAACAGCTGGTGCCCGAAGAGTCTGGTGATCAGGCCCTGCTTGCCGAAGGAGTAGATGATGGCGAAGCCGTACGTGATGGTCGGCAGCAGCATCGGCAGCTGGGCGAGCAGTCCCACGGCCTTCTTGAACCCGGCCGGCACGTTGGTGCAGTTGATGGTGTACGCCAGCAGGAACGCGAGCAGCACGGCCACCAGCGCGGACGTGGCGGAGACGGCCAGCGAGTTGGTGATCGAGCGCACGAACTCCGGGCGCGAGAGCACGGCGGCGTAGTT
This sequence comes from Bifidobacterium callitrichidarum, assembly GCF_003129905.1. Classification (GTDB taxonomy): domain Bacteria; phylum Actinomycetota; class Actinomycetes; order Actinomycetales; family Bifidobacteriaceae; genus Bifidobacterium; species Bifidobacterium callitrichidarum. The sequence goes on along the minus strand of NZ_QFFM01000036.1, from coordinate 21,632 downwards.
GGAGAGCGTGGCCGAGCCGGATGCGGTGGTGAACGAGCGGATGATGACCAGCAGCATCGGCGCCACCAGGAACACGGCGAAGCAGAAGGCCACGATCGCCAGCAACGTCCACAGCTCGGTCTGCTTCGGCTTGGAGGGACGACGCTCGTAGTTGACGATCTCCGGGCGGATGTTGGGCAGCTGCTTGCCCGCCTGAATCGATTCGACCGACATGTCAGGCCTCCTGACCGGCGGCGGCCGGCACGGTGGCGGTCTCGGACTGGGCGGCGGCGACGCTCTCGGCTGCCTTGGCCTTCGCCGCGTCCTCCTCGGCCTCGTTGAACAGCGAGTAGATGTTGTTGCGCTTGACTTCGAGCTGGTGCAGGATGAACTTCTTCACGAAGTCGGAGGCCGGGTGCTCGATGATGTTCTCCGGCGTATCGTACTGGGCGATCTTGCCGTGGTTGATGATGAGCACGCGGTCGCTCATCGTGCAGGCCTCCTCCGGATCATGCGTGACCATGATGGTGGTGAGCTTGTACTGGTCCACGATCTGCTTGATCTTGGCCTTGATGGACTCCTTGATCACGCCGTCCAGGGCGGAGAGCGGCTCGTCGAGCAGCAGCAGCTTCGGCTTCATCACCAGCGTGCGGGCCAGCGCCACGCGCTGCTTCTGGCCGCCGGACAGCTCGTCGATGCGCTTGTTGAGGTGCTCCTCGAGGCCGAGCAGCGAGATCAGCTCCTTGATCTCCTTCTCGGAGGAGATGCCGGGGTTGTTGCGCAGGCCGTAGGTGATGTTCTCGTACGCGGTCAGGTTCGGGAACAGCGCGTAGTCCTGGAACACGATGTTGAAGCCGCGCTTCTCCATCGGCACCTGGGTCAGGTCCTCGCCGTTGTACAGGATCTGGCCGCTGGTGGCGTCCGTGATGCCCAGGATGATGTTGAGCAGCGTGGTCTTGCCGCCGCCGGAGGGGCCGAGGATGGACATGATCTGGCCGTCTCCGAGCGTGAGGCTGATGCCGTTGAGGACGTGGGTGTCACCGAACGACTTGGTGATGTTCTTGAGTTCGAGCATATTTCGTCAACTTGCCTTCTGTCCGGGCCGCCATGCGTGCGCGATGAACGCGCGACGGCCCGTTATGGTGATGCCGTGCTGATCGCCGGCATCGTGATCGGTGTTCAGTTGTGAATCGTGATGTGTTTCAGTTATGGGTTTTTCGATTATCACGGCTGAACCTCACGCCGCATACCTCCATAGTCGTGCAGCGGCGGGCGACGGGAGTCTTACATCGAGGAAAGTTCGGGGAATCGATGGTGAACAGCGAGTGAAACTACACGAATTACATGTAGCCGGCGTAGTTTTGGCTGCGATGCTGAGGGGAGTCAAGCAAGTCGGCCGAAGGTCGGCCCCGGCCGACACCGAACCCAATCATGCATATATTCATAATTTGCCAGCCATTCATCCTTCCGTAACCCACGTTCCGGCCAAAAAGTCGGGAGCGGAGCCCAGAAAGCAGTAAGCGTCTCGGCCGATTTCCGCGGAATCGGTCGGAAAACAGCACGCCGAAGCTACGTAATCGGCGGCGTGTTCCGATACTATTGACCACGGCAAAAACGCTTGAAAACTCGGAGGAATCGATGCGGCGCATGCTGATCAAGCTGCTGAAAAGTGAAACGATTCTCATTGTCGCTTCGGTACTCGCCCTGATCTCCTGCTTCATCGTGCCGCCGGACGCCGATTACAAGGGTTACATCCACGCGAGCACCATCAGCCAGCTCATCTGCCTGATGATCGTGGTGTGCGGCTTCCAGCGCATCGGCGTCTTCCGCATCATCGGCTCCCGCCTGCTGGAGAAGACCAGCACCATGCGCGGGCTCGTGATCACGCTCGTGGCGCTCACGTTCTTCTCCGCGATGCTCATCACCAACGACGTGGCGCTCGTCACGTTCGTGCCGTTCGCCGTGGCCGTGCTCATCATGGCCGGTCAGGGCGATAAGACGATCCTGGTGGTCACGCTCATGACCATCGGCGCAAACGTCGGCAGCATGCTCACCCCGATCGGCAACGCGCACAACCTGTACCTGAAGGCCCTCACCGGCATGCCCACACTGGAGTTCCTCGGCATCATGGCCCCCTATTCCGGCGTGGCCGCCGTGCTGCTCGTGGTGGTGATTTCCGTGGTGTTCGGTCGGCAGGAGGTCGGCAACCTCGGCAATCTCGAAACCGGCGTGCTGGCGCCGGAACGCAACAAGCACCAGCCCGACGAGATCCGCATCACCGGTTACGGCGCAGGCTACGGCGGCTGGCGCACCGTGGTCTACACGCTGCTGTTCGGCGTGTGCCTGCTGGCCGTGTCCGACGTGATCCCGCTGTGGCTCATGTGCGTGATCGTGGTGGTGACCTTCCTGTTCACCGACCGTCGTGTCTTCCGCTACGTGGACTGGGGCCTGCCGCTCACGTTCTGCATGTTCTTCATCTTCATCGGCAACATGAAGCGCGTGCCGGAATTCTACGAACTGGCGCGCTCGCTGGTGGGTGGCCATCCGCTCGAGGTGGCGGTGGCCTCCAGCCAGGTGATCAGCAACGTGCCCACCACCATCCTGCTTTCCGGCTTCTGCGACCAGTGGCGCGAACTCATCATCGGCACCAATCTGGGCGGCATGGGCACCCTCATCGCCTCGATGGCCTCGCTCATCTCCTACAAGAACGTGGTGCGCCAATACCCGGACCGCAAGGGCCGCTACCTCGCCATCTACTCCGCCGTCAACGTCCTCTTCCTCATCGCCCTGGTAGGCCTCAGCTGGATCATCGAGTAACAATGATTAGCTTGATTGGACTGAACGCCGTGCTCCCGCGGCATGCTGTGATTTATAGGTGTGATTTGTAGGCATGATGTAGCTTTCTTGGCTCCCCTTGTCAGGGGAGCTGTCGGCGAAGCCGACTGAGGGGTAGTAGAAGAGCGGCCTGCGGCCGCGGAAAACCAGCATCGGCCGTAGGCTGATTCCTATCGGGAGATGACCAGCGTGACGCCGTAGGGGCGGATTTTCATGGCCAGCAGGGACGAGGGCGAAGGCAGCGTGTACGTCCTGCAGGTGTGTTCGATGACTTCGGTGGCCTCGCCGCGATAGCCGATGACGGTTTTCGCGTCCGGGGCGGCGGTCAGCGTCTCCACCTCCAGTCGCACCGGACCGTGGTGTTTCGCGGTCAGGCCTGCGAGTCCATGCGCGATCTCCAACGTCACGTCCACCGCGTCGCCGCCGGTGTTGACGATTTTGATGTACCGGCACGTGCCGTTGGCGTCCGTGCGGGTGCTGCCGGCGATATTCGCGGCGGTGGCGCAAGCGCGTGCGGTTCCGCCGTCACCGGTTGCGTCTCCGCCGTCACCGGTTGCATCTCCGCCATCCGAACCGGTGACGCTCACGTACAGGTGCTTCGCCGCATCGACGCGCTCCACCGCGACGTCGTATGTCTCGGGCCCCAGATGCGCGGCGAACAGCCGCTCCACCTCGTAGTTCACCGTGGGATTCACATGCGCGGGATTGAACTCGATGAGGTTCTGAGCCCAGCCTTTGGCGGGGATGTGCGCCAGCAGCGGCGCGTAGGAGGTCATGCGCACCACGTCCGAATTGCGCTCGCATCCGGTCAGGAACGCGGCCTCGCCCAAGGCGGAACGCCACGTGTTCGCGCCCTCTTCGGTCTGCGGTTGTCCGGCGAAGTAGCCATTGGCCGAATACTCGCCGAAGTACACGACGGCCCCGCAACGCGGATACCGGTCGAAGCGCGAGGCCTGCGACTCGAACCATTCGGGGGAGTGATAGGAGTGTTCGTCCACCAGAATCGCGTCGCCCGTAGCCGAGCCGACCGCGCCCAGCTTGGGGTCACGCGCGTTGCCGGCGATGGCGCGGGCATGGTCCCACGTGCGCTTCATGGCCGGCTGGAACGGGAACAGGCCGGCGCTCATCACGCATAGCATGTCCGGGTAGCGCTCGTGGATGGCCGTCGAGATACGGTCGAACTTGGCCACGTAATCGGCGCCGAAGTTCTCGTTGCCCACGCCGATCATGTCCAGTCCGAACGGTTCGGGATGGCCCATGTCGCGTCGGACCGCGGCCCATGGGCTTGTCTCGGGATCGCCGTTGGCGAATTCGATGAGGTCCAGATAGTCCTGCACCACATTCTGCCGAAACGCCGCCGAATCGATGTCCATATGCCGCGGGTCACGCCCCGGCGACTGGCATGCGATGCCGGCGAACAGCGTGGGCAGGGGTTTCGCGCCCAGATCCTCGCACAGGCAGAAGTACTCGTAGAAGCCGATCTGATAGCTCTGGCAGTAGCTTGACCCGTCCGGCATCTTGAACGACCACATCGAATACTGCGCCCTGCGTGCCTGCAGCGCGCCCACCGTATCCTTCCACCGGTATTCGTTGCCGGGCGTCACGCCCTCCACGATGCAACCGCCCGGAAAACGCATGAACGCCGGATGCAGGTCCCCGATGGCCTCCACCAGGTCGCGCCTGAGCTTGCCATACCGCCACTTCGGGTCGCCCGCGCCCCAGTAATCCGCGTCCATGACCTGCACCAGGTCCAAGTCAAAGACAATGGGGGATGCGGCGGTCGCGGCATCGTCACGACCGCCCGTGCCATCGGCAGCTGCATCATTGATGCGAACGTTGTCCGCCGCATCGCCGCCGCCGATACCGATGCGCAGCTTGCCGTAATCGGTCGCCAGACCATGGACCTGTCCCGTGACGCGCCACCATCCGTCAGCAAGGGCGGTGACGGTGGCGTCGTCCGCGGCAACGGCACCGTCCAAGCCATCGAGCGTAAACCGAACGGCATCGGTAAGCGGCCGGCCGGACCGGTCGACCACCGCGACGGACAGTCCGGCTGCTTCGGACACCGGCCGGACGCACAGGCTCACGTCGTACACATGCCCGTCCACGATGGAGAACGCCGGCTCCTCGCCGTTCATGCCGCCGCCGTTGTACCCGAGGTTTTCGATGAACGCGGCGCTGGAAGCCGGTGCAGCAGCAGTATTGTCGGCTGTGCGAACGTTGTCGCCGGACATCGCATTATCGCCGCCGGTCGCGTCGCCGACGATGACGCGCGCGTATCGGCTGTGCGCGTGGATCGGGGGAGCGGGGCAGGACATGGACGTGTCCACGATCTGGCCATGGGCGCCCCGGATTTCGGTGCCGCAGCTGATGGCCGAGCACCCGGAGAACCGCCAGAACCGCAAGGGATCGGCCTGCGTGCGCCACCGGTCCGCGCCGGCGAGCCTCCAGGTGTGATGGTCGAGGTAGACGCCGTCGAAACTGTAGTTGTTCACCATGTTGGCGTTCAGACCGCCGTCCGCGCTGTGGTTGATGTCCTCGAAGAACACGCCGTAAAGTCTGCCGCTTGTGTGATGGGTGGGCGCACCCACGCTGATCCGCACCATGGCGTCAATTCTAATGCGCCCGGTCCTCGCTCGGGGCCTGCCGGCAATGGGAAAGTTTCCCCACAGTTCATATTGCAGTCAATCCAATCCCGCGCATCCGCCGCCGGCAGCCGGTACGCTCGTAAAACAGAGATGACAAGACGAAGCATGTCAAGGAGCTGACCCGTGCAATCCTCGGTGGGAATACGTGAGCGCATCGACCACGTGTATCCGTCGCTCCGTCCGGCGGAGCGCTCAGTGGCCCAGTACATTCGGGACCACATCGAGGAGGCTGCCGACCTGACCGTGGGCCAGATGGCGGAGATCACGCACGTAAGCCAGCCCACGGTGATCCGCTTCGCCCGCAAGCTTGGCTTCGGCGGCTATCGTGAACTGCGTTACGTGCTGCGTCACCCGGACGCCGAGCACAAGGTGGCGTTCAATCCGCTGGCCGGATTCGACCTGAACCCGTGGGACAGCGCGGATGACATCCCCGCCAAGGCCGTGGACAGCGCGAAGTCGCTCATCGACGAGCTGTACAGCGCGCTGGACGGCAAGGCCTACCGCAAGGCGATCTCGCTGATCGCCGAAGCGCGTTTCATCGACATTTTCGGCGTGGAGAACTCCCTGACGCCGGCCATGGATCTGTTCACCAAGCTTGAGTATCTGGGACTGGCGTGCCGTCTCAATACCGATGCCTACCTGCAGCAGATCGGTGCCGGCCACCTCACCCATGGCGACGTGGCCATCGCGTTCTCCCACTCCGGCAGCTCGGCCGATACGGTCAAGGCGCTGCGGTTGGCGAAGTCGCGTGGGGTCAAAACCATCGCGATCACCAACGCCGTGGGCGCTCCCTTGGCCGGCTGGGCTGATGTAGTGCTGCTGACCGGGCGCGACTCGCATACCATCTACGGCAATGCGATCTTCTCGCGCGTGGCCGATACCGCGCTCGTGGACATGCTGTACATGGGCGTGATCCTCTCCGATTACGGCCGGTTCTCCACCGCGCTGGACGAATCCGGCCGCATGATCCGAGACCGCGTCTTCGAAGGCTGAGGCCGAGATCGCGCACTGAGCGGCCGGCCGCCGAGCCGGGGGAAGAAGACCGGCTTACTGCCCCGCCTCTGCGGCCGAATACGTGGTGGCCCGTGATTTGCCGCTCCTGACGACCTTGCCGTCATGCACCAGCCGCCGCAGAATCAGATTGGCCTTGTCCTTGCTGAGCTGCATCTGGTTCTGGATGGACTGTCGGCTCATCGGCACGCCGCTGCCGGATATCAGGTTCAACGTGGCCTGTTCCAGCGCCTCGTTCGACTGGTCCATCAGCTTCACGTCCAAAGCCGACTGCGATTCACCGGTATCCGTGGCTTCCGCGGCCATGCCAAGCAGCTCCGTATCGAATCCGCGGCCCAGTACCAGGATCTGCATCGGCGCGCATCCGATGACCCGTGCGCCCGTCAGCGCCTCGGACGCCTGATCGGTCATGCGCTGGATGGTGGGGAAGCGGAGCACGTTGGTATGGGTGTCGCTTGTGTCACCCTCGGCCGGCGCGTCCTGCCGCTCGACGGCGGTTCTGTTCGTGCGCTGCCCGTCCGGCGATGGCCCGGAGCCCGCAGGAACCAGCGACGGCAGCACCAGCGCCACCGACGTCGGTCCGACGCGCAGCTGCGGGCTGACCGGCTGGTCTGCATAGGCGTCCATGATGCGTTGCACGCCGGCGCCGCAATCCTCACACAGGCCAAGGTTCGCCAGCCGCTCGGCCAGCGCGGGATAGCGCGGCTGGCTGACCCCGTTGAGCAGGTCGTTGATCTCCAGCCCCGCCGCAAGACCGCCGAGCGAGATGATCTCCAGCCGCGAGTCGAACACGTTGACGATCGTGGGGCCCGAATAGCCGTAATCGCGGTGTTCCAGCGCGTTCACCAACGCCTCACGCACCGCGACGGCGGGGAATCGCCCGTCCCCGTTCGCCCGGTTGAGCGTCGCACCCGCCTCGTCGAGCTGCTTGAGCAGCGAACCGGTGAACGTGCGGCGCTCGCGGATGGTGGTTTTGGCGTCGCCGTCGAACACGATGACCTTGGTCACGAACGGGCACTGGTCCGAAAGCAGCATGGACTGCAACGAATCCGTCGGCTCCGACGTGGCCTGATCCGGTACGTCCTGATTCGCCGGCTGCTGATTCGGAATATGCGACTTCGTCCCCATGCTCTCGATGGTACGTACCCTTGTGTTGCGGACACGCGCAACACCGCGCAAATGCGCGTATCCGTTTCGTCCGGACGTTTCTACACCCCTATGGGTAGACTGGGGCAGGTTTGGCCCCGTAGCTCAGCTGGATAGAGCAACTGACTTCTAATCATTTGGTCGCCGGTTCGAGTCCGGCCGGGGTCACTAGTGAAACCCTTGGAATCATGCCGATTTCGAGGGTTTTTCTATTTGCGTTTTCTGCTTGTTTTCATCTCAAATTAACCAAAATCGACAGGGCTTAGGGTGCACGGAGGGTGCAAAGGCTTATTCAGCACCCTAAGCCCCGCGACACGCCGGAGGTGAACACATGCCGCAGAAAAGACGGAGTTTCGGAAAAGTCGTGAAGATGCGTTCGGGACGCTATCAGGCTTCCTACATGATGAACGGCGAGCGATTCAACGCGCCCGATACGTTCGGCAGCAAGGCGGACGCCGACACATGGCTTAGCGATGTGCGAACGTCAATTAACCGCAATGAGTGGGTAGACCCGCGTTTAGCCGGTCAGACGTTCAGGGTGTACGCGCTGACGTGGCTCAAGGGGCATAAAGATAACCTAGCGCCCGGAACCGCACGCATGTATGCGGAACTACTCGATCAATTGTTGTTGCCCTTGCTGGGAGCGCTGCCGATGAATGATATAACGCCACTCGTGGTTAAGCAGTGGTGGGCCAAGATCGCGGAGATGTTCGAGGCTCGGGCCAAGGCTGGGAAAATGCCGAATAAGCGCAGCACGGGCAAAACGCGCGCGTCTCAGGCTTACAGGCTGTTGCATACGATCATGGCCGAGGGCGTGCGCGACGAAGTGATACGGCATAACCCTTGCGTCATCAAGGGGGCGGCCCGCGTCAAGGCGACGGAGCGCAAGCCAGCCACCCTTGAGGAACTAGACACGATAGCGGCGAACATGCCGGAGCGTTACCGGGCGCTTATCCATGTGGCAGCGTGGTCAGGCTTGCGCTTTGGCGAGCTTGCGGGCTTGCGGCGTGCCGACGCGGTGCTTGTTGTCGATGGTTCCGGAGTGATCTGCTACCGGCTGAACGTCGATAAACAGGCATACCGGTTGGGCGGCAAGCTGTACGAGGAGGCATTGCCCAAGACCGACGCGGGCCGTCGCGTGGTGTATTTGCCGGCCCATCTCACGGACTTGCTTACGGCACACATGGAGAAGTTCACCGGGGCCGACAATGCGGCGTATGTGTTCGGCACGCGCAACGGTACCCCCATGACTAGCAGCACCGTAGGCAAGATGTTTCGGCGTGCGCGTGTAATCGCCGGGCGTCCCGATATGCGTTTTCACGATCTAAGGCATACTGGCGCGACGTTGGCGGCCAAGGCCGGGGCCACTACCAAGGAACTTATGCGGCGCATGGGGCATAGCAGCATGCGGGCGGCGTTGATCTACCAGCATGCGGCCGAAGAGGACGACTTGAGGCTTGTGGCACGTATGGACGCGATGGCGGCAGGTCTCGGCGTTGGTTCTGCTCCGGCCGTAGCCGTGCGAGTGAAGGGCGGTGAGTCTCTGTGAGCATGAAATCTCAGCCGATACCCGAGGTGTGGCGTGAAGCCGTGAACGGCTTTCTGGAGTATGAGAAGGCGCAGGGCATGGCGGACAGCACGTTAAACACACGGCGCATCCAGCTATGTCGTTTCGCGCGTATTACGGGCACGCCGCCCGAACAGGTCACGGCGGCGCAGATAGTGGAGGTGCTGGCGGCGGCCAAGGCGCAAGAGACGCGCCGCAATCTGCGTAGTGCCTTGGTCACGTTCTTCTCATGGTGTTATCGGGAGGGGATACGCGGCGACGATCTGGCGGCAGCCATACCGAAAATGAAGATGCCGCGCCCGCACCCGAGGCCATGCCCCGAGGAGTACATAACCGAGGCGCTGGGCAAGGCCACGGAACCTGAACGGCTCATGCTGGCGCTGGCGGCCGAATATGGGCTAAGGCGCGGCGAGATAGCATGCGTGCACAGCAACGATGTTATCCCGAGTGAGAACGGCTGGGCGCTCATGGTCAACGGCAAAGGCGACAAGCAACGCATATTGCCTATCCGTGACGATCTGGCACGGCGTCTCAGAGCGGCGGACGGCTACGTGTTCCCCGGCCGATATGGCGGCCATGTGGCCGACGGTTACGTGGGCAAACACATTTCTCGGCTGCTGCCCGAAGGGTGGAGCGCGCACAAATTGCGCCATCGCTTCGCCACCGTGGCCTATGCGCAGTCTCATGACATGCTGGGCGTGGCCCGCGCGCTCGGGCACGCGAGCACCAAGACCACGGAGCATTACGTGGCATTGCCTGAGTATGCCTTGTGTTCGCTGGTGAATGCGGCGGCCATGCAAGGCGACAAGGTGCGCATGGAACCGCCCAGCCGCCAAGACAGCCCCGCGCCGCCGCGACGGAGCAACGGCGATATCCGTTACCCGTATGAGGGCAAGAACGGCCGTGAGACGGCGCAGACCACGCCCGAGGCCGTGCGCATGGCGCTTATGCTCACGCTCTACCTTGCCGAGCACCGAGCGGGCGGGGCGCGTGAGTTCGATATCTCGGCGGAGTGGTTCGCAGAGCTGCACAGGGTGCGGGCCATCGGATACGCGCGGCGCTCAAGCGTGGTGCGGGCGGCGGCCCGCAGACTCAGCAAGGTCGGCATGATCGATCTCGTGCCCAACCACTTAGGGCAGATACGCGGCACTATCAATTTTGACGTGCCCACGCTCTGCGGCCTTGCCGGTATGCTGGCGTCCGAATACACAAGCAAGATAACCCGATAGGCACCACGCCACACGGCGGGCCGATCTTACGACACAGCGCATAGAGATCGGCCCGCCATATACCGAAGACGGCCGCGCTCTACAACAATTAAAAATGATTATCAATATCTAATATGGGGCGAATGCCGCGGGAGGTGAGGCGGCGGGGAGTATGGCCGACCGCCGTCATGTCCAGAAACAGCCGTTTTTGATAATGATTATCAAAATTTTTTTTCTGAAGTTCGAGAGTAAGAAAAACTATGCGCGGGGTCTTTTCGGGGGAGAGCGTTTTAAAAAAACGGGCGGCCCGCCGCGCCGATTCCTCTCACTACGTTCTAACTAACTCTTACTCTCTCTAACTATCTCTTACTAGGGTGTATATCTGACATACACCATTAGGGATATTGAACATACACCATTGTGTATAACAGACATACACCATAGGGATTTTTATTATCCCGTTTGGTGTATGTCTGTTATCCCGTGAGACGTTGCCCCGACGTGGATTATCCACACTCCCAGTCGGGGTTATCCACCGCGATTAGGCACTGAGGCAAGGCAACCGGTTCAAGGCCTTTTCGAGGCGTGAATCCGTCCCGGCATTGCTTGGCTATCTCTATGCCTAGTTCGTAGTGAACTCGGGACGTTTCTTGCAGCAGTGCGACAACATGGCGGCGTTCCTTGTAGCGTTCGGCTATCAATAGTTTGTATTCCGCCGTTCTGCCACGCCCGGCGTCTTGCGTTTGCTCTATCAGTCCGGCCGCGGCAAGATGCCGTAACGACTTGCCGATGTAGCGCACAGCGTTGGCCGGGGCCGTGTCAGGGTACATGTTGCGTGCCCACTTGTCACGGCTCCCGAAGAAGCGATAGACAGTCCACATGTCGCCGGACGTTTTCACATGATCGGCCATGTAATGCAGCACGAGCCAGTCTTTGAGCGTTACCACCTTGGGCGGATAGAACGGCATGAGGCTATCTATCATGCGCCCGAGGCTAGGGAGGTTCGCCATAACAGCACCTCCCGCCACTATCGCACTTGCACATGCCGTGAGTTCCGCTCGCTTGTCTCAAGGGCACAGGCTGACTCATATTCGCGGCTGGGGCATTCGCGTTTCTGTTGTTCGGGCAAGAAGCCCAAGCAGCGGTCTATGTGGTTTTCGCCATACTTGCGCGCTAGCTTCGCGGGATTAGCGGTCAGCAGCACGAGCACCGTGTTATAGGTGTGGGGCTTCACCAATATCCACCGTTCGCGCTCCAAGCGTTCGAGTCCCGCCCGCAATTGCACGATCACGGGAGCATTGCGCCCGCTGGTCAAATCAAAATGCCACGGCAACCCCACGAGGTGCGCCAACCTTGCATAGTCGAATTGCTGATAACCTTTTGTGCCCTTGACTTGCCGGGCGATATACAAATACAGCTCTTTTACCGCGTAATTCCTTAGCTGCCCGGTCTTGTGATCTATCGCACTGCGCTTAGTCATCGCTCGCCCGCCTTTCCCATGGAGAGAATCGCGGCGGCGCTGCTGTGTTGCAGATCAGCGGCAGAAGACGCGGCGCGTCGGCACGGGCGAGGTATCGGGGCGGAGCTGGGATGCTGCATCGTGGTTGTGTGTGCTTCGATAAAGCGCTTGAGATCAGCCACGGCGTACATATTCCGGGGCCGCCCGGCTTTACCTGTACCGGGCACCTTGACCACAGGCAACGCGCCGGTAGCCGTCCACCTATCCACGGTCACGGCTTCCACGCCGAGCATTGCGGCGGCGTTGGTTCGATTCACAAGCAAGGCGGGCACGCCGGGGACTTGCTTAGACATGGTTTTTACTCCCTCAAGTATGCGGGGGAGCGTCAGAACGTCATAGAGTCATGCCCTTAAGGCCGATACGCGGGCACGTCCGACACTATCCCCCAAGATTCACGCCATTGAGGGGTGATACTGAGGGGCACGCGGCGCGAGTATGGCCGCGATAACCAGAAGAGACACAATGGGGACAATGTCAGGAGGTAGCCCGGTATCGGGGAATTGCAGCGCGGCGAGCTGTTGCAGCACCGCAGCGAGCAGCATAAGGGCAGCCAAGACGGACGCGGCGGGGGCCACATGCGCCCGGCTATCGGACAGTATGCGCAGACAGTCGGCGCGGAGTTCAAGCAACCCAGCGGCGGTGTATTCCATGGCGTACTGGGCAAGCGCCGCTAAGGCGTGCATACGCGCCCACTGGCGGACAGTTTCGGCCGGGGCGGGCGTTTGCCTTACTTCCAGCTTCCACAGGTTGAACAGTTCGGCGGTTTCCTCTGCCGTTAGCTGTAAATCGTCGTCAAGCACAAGTTCAGCGGCGGCGGTAACGGAGATGGAACCGTTAGCCATGCCGACGAACAGCGCGCAACGGCGGGCCATGTCGTCAAGTCCTGTCACCGAGGCAGTGAACAAGGCACCCGCGCGGCCGGGGGTGATCTTTCCTGTGGCAGTGTCGGCGGGGGCAACCTCGACGGATTGCAGCACCTTGGACAGTTGCGCCACGAGATCACGACAATGTGAACCGTGGGCCGTCCCGCCGTTTCACAGCACGACGGCGTGAGCGATACGGCGTGTATCGCTCGGCGTGATCTCGTGCATGGTTTCCATGCCGCCTAGACTACCCCGGTTTTTCTGCTGTAGTCCTCAGTTCGAGACTATGCGTAATGAATATTTTGAAGCGTAGAGGTGCACGGAGGGTGCAAGCGGTTGCAGCTCTAGCCGAAACCCGTTGTAAAATAAGGCATTACGGATGAAAAAGGCAGAAACTTCTAATCTGTAGGTCGCCGGTTCGAGCCCGGCCGGGGTCACTCGAAAGCCCTTGGAAACACTCGCTTCCAAGGGCTTCGGTATCTCTCCTGTGCGCCAGTCGTGTGCAATGCCGCTCCATGACGAATGCGATTGAGACTTCGCCTTTCCTGTCCAATCCGGTCCGATGGATGACGATCCGGTCGCTCTGTCGGATTTGGCCCGCGCCCGTGCTACGATGTGCCTCGTTGTAGGGCGATGATCCGTTATCAGCGGGGAGCCTTCGGAAGAACGGCGGCTTTCCTGAGTCTCATGAATCTCAAGGAATCCCAGGGAATCGCCCAGTAGAACCGACGGGATCGGCCCGAGACAGCCGAACGCAAGCGGTCGCGCCTGACCGGGGCAACCCGGACGGGAGGCGGCAAGCGAGGTGGTACCGCGGTGGCGGGCGAACGAATCGTCCGGCATCGTCCTCGTAGCAGGAGCGACGACACGACGGTCGCCCCGGACGGAACATAAGGTTCCGGCTACGAGGGCAATCGGCGAGGTTGCCGGCGGACCGCACGCGCACACGAACGGTCGGACCGGCCAATCGCACCGAACGTCACCAATCGCCCCTGATGGACCACACAGAACCATTGAGGAGATCTACGGTGAGCGAAAACGTATATCCCAAGGCGAACGAGGGCGGCGAAACCGCGCACGTGGCGCCGAACCCCAGCTTCCCCCACATGGAGGAGACCGTCCTGGACTACTGGGACAAGGACGACACCTTCCAGAAGTCCGTGGAGCGCAACCCCTCCGGCGACCACAGCCAGAACGAGTTCGTGTTCTTCGACGGTCCGCCCTTCGCCAACGGCCTGCCGCACTACGGCCACCTGCTGACCGGCTACGCCAAGGACGTGATCCCGCGCTACCAGACCATGAAGGGCCGCAAGGTCAACCGCGTCTTCGGCTGGGACACCCACGGCCTGCCCGCCGAGCTTGAGGCCCAGAAGGAGCTCGGCATCGACTCGGTCGACCAGATCGAGAAGATGGGCATCGACAAGTTCAACGACGCCTGCCGCGCCTCCGTGCTCAAGTACACGCACGAATGGCAGGACTACGTGCACCGTCAGGCCCGTTGGGTGGACTTCGAGCACGGCTACAAGACCCTGAACATCCCGTACATGGAGTCCGTGATGTGGGCCTTCAAGCAGCTCTACGACAAGGGTCTGGCCTACCAGGGCTACCGCGTGCTGCCGTACTGCCCGAAGGACCGTACGCCGCTGTCCGCCCACGAGCTGCGCATGGACGCCGACGTGTACCAGGATCGTCAGGACACCACCGTCTCCGTGGCCGTCAAGCTGCGCGACGAGGACGCCTACGCCGTCTTCTGGACCACCACGCCGTGGACCGTGCCCACCAACTTCGCCATCGTGGTCGGCGCGGACATCGACTACGTCGAGGTCCAGCCCACCGAGGGCAAGTTCGCCGGCAAGAAGTTCTACCTCGGCAAGGACCTGCTGCCGCATTACACCAAGGAACTCGGCGAAAACTACGAGGTCGTGCGCGAGCTCAAGGGCTCCGAGCTGGCCGGTCGCCGCTACTGGCCCGTCTTCCCGTACTTCGCGGGCGAGAAGGCCGAGACCGAGGGCAACGTGCCCGGTCCGAACGGCTACACCATCTTCACCGCCGACTACGTCGACACCGTCGAAGGTACCGGTCTGGTCCACCAGGCCCCCTACGGCGAGGACGATATGAACACGCTCAACGCCAAGGGCATCAAGAGCACCGACGTGCTCGACGCCGGCTGCCGCTTCACCTCGCAGTGCCCGGAGTACGAGGGCATGTTCGTGTTCGACGCCAACCTGCCGATTCTGCGTAACCTGCGTGCCGGCGACGGCCCGCTCGCCCAGATCGACGAGGACAAGCGCGCCATCCTCTTCCAGGAGAAGAGCTACGTCCACTCCTACCCGCACTGCTGGCGCTGCGCCACCCCGCTGATCTACAAGCCGGTCTCCTCCTGGTTCGTTTCCGTGACCAAGATCAAGCCGCGTCTGCTGGAGCTCAACCAGCAGATCAACTGGATCCCGGAGAACGTGAAGGACGGCCAGTTCGGCAAGTGGCTCGCCAATGCCCGCGACTGGTCCATCTCCCGCAACCGCTTCTGGGGCTCCCCGATCCCGGTGTGGGTGTCCGACGACCCGAAGTACCCGCGCGTGGACGTGTACGGCTCGCTCGAGGAGCTGAAGAACGACTTCGGCGACTATCCGCGCGACAAGGACGGCAACGTCAACATGCACCGTCCGTGGATCGACAACCTGACCCGCCCGAACCCGGACGACCCGACCGGCAAGTCCACGATGCGCCGCATCCCCGACGTGCTCGACTGCTGGTTCGAGTCCGGCTCCATGTCCTTCGCGCAGTTCCACTACCCGTTCGAGAACAAGGAGAAGTTCGAGCAGCACTTCCCGGCCGATTACATCGTGGAGTACATCGGCCAGACCCGTGGCTGGTTCTACCTGCTGCACGTCATGGCCACCGCCCTGTTCGACCGCCCGGCGTTCAAGAACGTGATCTGCCACGGCATCGTGCTCGGTTCCGATGGCCAGAAGATGTCCAAGCATTTGCGCAACTACCCGGATGTGAACGGCGTGTTTGACAAGTACGGTTCCGACGCCATGCGCTGGTTCCTCATGAGCTCGCCGATCCTGCGCGGCGGCAACCTCATCGTCACCGCCGAGGGCATCCGCGACACGGTCCGCCAGGTCATGCTGCCGGTGTGGAGCTCCTACTACTTCTTCACGCTGTACGCCAACGCGGCGAATAAGGGTGCCGGTTTCGATGCCCGTCACCTGCGTGCGGACGAGGTGGCCGGCCTGCCCGAGATGGACCGCTACCTGCTGGCCCGCACCCGCCGTCTGGTGGAGAAGGTGGAGCAGTCGCTCAACGACTTCGCCATCTCCGACGCCTGCGACGCCGCGTCCGACTTCATCGACGTGCTCACCAACTGGTACATCCGCAACACCCGCGACCGCTTCTGGAACGAGGACGCCAACGCCTTCAACACCCTGTACACCGTGCTTGAAGTGTTCATGCGCGTGCTGGCTCCTTTGGCTCCGATGGAAGCCGAGTCCGTGTGGCGTGGCCTGACCGGCGGCGAGTCCGTGCACCTGGCCGACTGGCCGTTCGTGGTCTCCGAAGAGACCGGTGAGACCACCGAGCTGGGCCGCGTGCTCGTGGACGATCCGAAGCTGGTCGAGGCTATGGAGAAGGTCCGTGAGGTCGTCTCCGGCACCCTCTCCCTGCGCAAGGCCGAGCAGATCCGCGTGCGCCAGCCGCTCGCCAAGCTCACCGTGGTGGTCGAGGACGTGGACGACGTGCGCGCCTACGCCGACGTGCTGAAGTCCGAGCTCAACGTCAAGGACATCGAGTTCTGCACCATGGAGGACGCCGGTTCCCAGGGCTTGAAGATCGTGCACCAGCTCAAGGTGAACGCCCGTGCCGCGGGTCCGCGCCTGGGCAAGCAGGTGCAGTTCGCCATCAAGGCCTCCAAGACCGGTGCCTGGCATGTGGACGCCTCCGGCGCCCCGGTGGTCGAGACCCCGAACGGCGAGGTTGCGCTGGTGGAGGGCGAGTACGAGCTCATCAACCGCGTGGAGGAGGAGAACGCCGCCGAGGCTGCGGCCTCCGTCTCTGCCGCCCTGCCGACCGGTGGCTTCGTGATCCTGGACACCGCGCTGACTGACGATCTGGTGGCCGAGGGTTACGCCCGCGACGCCATCCGCGCCGTGCAGGACGCCCGTAAGGACGCCGGTCTCGATATCGCCGACCGCATCGCCCTGACGCTGACCGTGCCGGCCGCCGACGCACCGAAGGCCGAGCAGTTCCGTGACCTCATCGCTCACGAAACGCTCGCCACGTCGCTCGACATCAAGGCCGACGCGGACGCCAAGGAGCTGTCCGTCGAGGTCGCCAAGGCCTGATTGCGATTGTTCTAATCGCTAACGAAAGCTACACGAAAAGTGGGTTGAACCAATCGGCTCAACCCACTTTTCGTATCTGTACGTCCCTTGGCCCCCTCTGACGAGGGGGCTGTCGGCAAAGCCGACTGGGGGAGAGACCCGCGGCAAAGCCGCAAGAAAAAGCGGGCGCAGCCCAAGGCTCCCCTCTCTGAGGCGAGCTGTCAGCGAAGCTGACTGAGGGGAGCTCATCCCCATCCCCACTCCCACCCGACAAATCCCACCAAATAGTCAATTCCCCTAACAAAATCCCACTTGCACAAACGCCCTGCATATTCATTGCAAACACGCATTCTTCTTTGACAAACCCTCCTTAAGGGGGGTATAAGAACCTAGTAGAGAACGAAGTGCGCCCGCGATTGTGAGCGCTCACGGATGAGCGCTGTGGTGCTAGCGCGTGACAAAAAGGCGGGAGGAAGCCGAAACATGCCGATGGTCCTATCGGATGCTTCCATAAGCGCACCAACCACCCTCACCACACCCCTTCATCAGGACACCACGGCAATTGCAGATCGAATTTCCGGATTCGCAATAGCAGCGAACACCAGTCCGACTTGTATCCCGCGAATCACCGGACATGACGTTTCGCGCGCAAGGAGCCGTTGCGTCCCCGAGCGCTGGTTCCGCTCCATGACACCGGCGAAACCACCCGAACGTCGATATAGCAACGTACCCACCCGCACATCCAAGACAGACATGAACAGCACGACGACCAAGGCCGCAGCCATGGAAGGACGCAACCAATGAAGCGCAACAACAAGCCCAACAAGCGCTGGATCAAACTCGTAGGCGTACTGACCGCCGCCGCCCTGGGCCTCACCTACGCCGGTTCCGCCCTAGCCGACGACTTCACCCTCCCCGGCACCAACTCCAACGATTCCAGCAGCACCGGCACCTGGGCCGACCAAGCCGACGGCGAGGTCTCGGATGTTCCCGATGGTGGCACTGATAGTACCGACTCCAATACGACCGGCACGGACAACACGGACGGCAACGCATCCGATGACGCCAATGCGAACGGCGACACCAACAACGTTCCTGTTTCTCCTCAGGCGGTCGCTCCCATCGCCAACTGCCAAGATGTGCAGGGCTGGACAGCCCTTGTAGACTGCGTGACCAGCGGCCAGTCCGGCCTCGTCACCATCACCAAGACCATCACGGTGTCTGCAGATGCCCAGGCCACCATCGCCGGCGACATCACACTCACCGCGGCCACCGGCGTAGACCCGGCCTTGACTTCCTCCACCGGTGGCGCAATCTTCATCGTCAACGGCGGCCACACCCTCACCATCGGCCAGGATGCCAGCGACGCCAGCTTCTCCTACAAGAACGCCCAGCGTTGGCTCGCCCTCGTGAATGAGGATGCGGCAGGCAAGACCGGCGCGCTCGTCATCAACAATGGCACGTTCGACAGCATCAAAACCCCGTTGACATACGAAAAAGATGATAAAGGTAATAATCATGTGCGTAGCGACAACGGTGGATCGGTTGCGGTCAACGATGGTGGCACGCTCACTATTAAAGGTGGTTCGTTCAGTAATAACAGCGCTGCCAATGGCGGTGTGTTCTATCAGTTCTCTGGTTCTACCACGATTAACAACGCCACGTTCTCCAACAACACCGCAAATGAAGAAGACGGGCAAAAGGGCGGCGTGTATTACCAGAACAGTGGCTCCCTGATCATCAATAGCGGTGAATTCAAGAACAACAAGGGTTGGCGTGGCGGTGTGGCGTACAGCGACGCCGGCACCATCACCGTGCATGGCGGCACCTTTGACGGCAACTCCTCAAACATGGCTGCTGGTGTGTTCATGCAGAACAGCACGTCCGGCACCATGACCGTGGATGGCGGCACATTCACGAATAACAAGGCCGGTTCCAAAGGTGGCGTAATCCATAACAATGGCACGCTCACCATCACTTCGGCTGCGTTTACCGGTAATCAAGCTCTTAATGGCGGTGGCGCGATCTCGCAGGATCGTGGTTCCATTGCCATCGTTCCGAATCCCGTTACTGGTCAGTCGGTCATGTTCAAGGACAACGCTCACACCGTCGCGCTTGATGCGAAAGGCAATTTGAAGCAGTGCAACACTACCACGGGAGACACGGATGATTGTTGGAGGAACAATGCCGATGTTGGCGGTGGTGCCATCTATGCGTCCAGTGGCAAGGTGAATATTCAAGGTGCCGTGACGTTCGACAGCAATTATTCCCGTGCTTGGGGCTATATGGATGGTGGCGGTGCTATCTACATGAAGGGTGAGCTGTGGGTGCAGAACGACGTCAAGGGCACCAAGCCGAAGTTCATCAACAACTACGCCGGTGTGGAACAACGAGGGGGTGACGGTACCGCATACCGCGGCGGTGCAGGTGGTGCCATCTTCCTGCAGAAAGGCACCGTTGACAACACCCAGACCGACGAGACCAAGAAGTACGCCTCTCGTGCATACATTCTCGGCGGCTACTTTGAGAACAATACCTCCGGTTACCTCGGTGGCGCTATCTACACTGAATCGAACAGTGTGACCTATGTAGCCAAGGCTGCGGCCACTAAAAATACGGCTGGACACTTCGGTGGTGGTCTGTGGCTGTGCCCGTCTGGTACCGGTACCGCATCCAAGGGCGGCAATATCGCGTTGTTCGAGAACTCGGTGAACAAGTCTATCGATCCAAATAACACTGTCAATAAATCTCCGTATCCCAATGACAAGGCATTCAGTGGAACGGCGCTGACATCTTGGGAGACCGGCGGCAAAGACGACAGGATCGTTGGTGCTGTTACTGGTGGGGATGGCACGGAAGCCGGTGCCGACTTCGCCATCATGAACCCAATGTGGAAGGGCGAAATTGGAAGCACCAGCTTCCAGCTGATGGATACGTGGTTCACTGACCGCACAAAATCTGCAGTCGATTGGTATGCGGATGGCACGCCTATCAAGTCGGCCAGCGGATTCCAAGATTACTTTGCAGACCCGAAACCGGGTTGGCATGCAGGTGCGGAAAAGGGCGGCACCAACCTTGCCGTCACCAAAACTGGCGGCCGTTATGACGATGGGTCAAACACAAGCACCAAGATGATGATGGATGACACTCACACGCATGTCATCAATATGACCCGAACGAGTGACAGCTCCAAGGGCATCACCACAGGCATTGCGCTTAAGGCCACCAAGGCCGACGGTATGACTGACGAGGAGTGGGAGTCTGCCAAGGCCGGTGCTTGGAGCTCTGCTGCTGTGCAGCTTACTGGTAACTCCGCCCGACTTTCTGGCGGCGCGTTCGCCACCAACGGCGACGTGAAGTTCTCCACACCGTATACGGCTTCGTGGACGAAGGTGGATGCCAAGGACAAGCACCAGATCGGTGGTGCCACGTGGACGGTGAGCACTACTGGTACTGGTGCGACCAAGGAAAAAGCGCTTGCCAGCAGCACGCTCGGTGGCCCGTTCAGTGATGATTTCGAACCTGGCATGTGTTCTGCTGATGCATCTGGCAACCTCACCGAAGCCGGTACGAAGGCATGGAACAGCGGTACCTGCTGGAAGCAGGAGGCCTCTGAGGATTCAACGACTAACCAGTGGACCGTCACCAATTCGATGCGCATCATCGACAACCAGGGTGGCGACAGCTATCTCGGCGTCGACAACAACCCTGACGCCGGTGGATTCGACATAAACAATTTGAGCAATGGTACATATGCGTTGGTCGAAACGTCGGCTCCTACGGGATATACGCCGGACCTGGATACTAACGGCAACAAGAAGACGTACACGTTTACTGTGAACAATGCTCAAGCGCAGTGGTCTAATGATGATGGCACCACTTCCGTCGATAAGGAAATATCCAACACGGGGCTGAAAGGTGTTTCGTGGGGCAAGGTGGATGCTGATTCTAAGAGCGCGGATTTGATTGGCTCTGTATGGACAGTTACACAAATCAATAACGATGGTTCAGCGATAGCCGGTGCGATTTCGCATGACGTGACTGACTGCGTTGATTCGGACACCGTGAATTGCGAAGCTGATAACAAGGATAAGGCCTTTGCTGATACCGACGGCACTGCCGGCAAATTCAACATCACGGTTGACAAGCCCAAGGCTACCTACAAGCTGGTAGAAAAGACCTCGCCTAATGGATACTGGATGCCGGCAGACGGCACCTCCTACCGTTTCTTCAGCGTGGATGCCAACTCCGATGAGAAGGTTCAGATCTACACGTCGGATGGTAAGACCGAGGTTCCGAACAACGACATCACCAACACACAGCCAAATGTGTCATGGTCGAAGGTTGCTACGGATACCGATGAACTGCTTGATGATTCTGAGTGGGAGATTTACGGGCCTCTTGATGACAGCGGCAATGAAATCGAAGTCAACGGCAAATCAATCGCGGTTAAAGCCCGAGGTGCCTCATTTGAAAATGAGCGCGTAATCCGGAGTGGTGCCTCACCTGTGGTGAGCGTGAAATCCTAGTCCGC
>NZ_QFFM01000035.1 GCF_003129905.1 Bifidobacterium callitrichidarum | reverse complement strand
CCAGCGGCACTACGCCCACGCGGGCGACGCCGGCGCCGACCTGATCACCACCGTCGATGTAACGCTGAAGCCATTCGAACGGGCGCTCGTGCCCACCGGCGTGGCCATCGCCCTGCCCGCGGGCTATGTGGCGCTGGTCCACCCGCGCTCCGGCCTGGCCGTCAAGCAGGGCGTCACCGTACTGAACGCGCCCGGCACCGTCGATGCCGGATACCGCGGCGAGATCAAGGTGCCGCTGATCAACCTCGACCCCGAACACACTGCCGTCTTCCATGCAGGCGATCGCATTGCCCAGATGGTGATCCAGCGGTACGTCGAGGCCCGGTTCGTGCCGGCCGAGACGCTGCCCGGCTCCGACCGCGCCGAACGCGGGTTCGGATCGACCGGCGTCGCGTCCTGATTCGTCGCCGATTGCGGGAGTCTCACGGGATGGGACGGCGACCCCGTTCCACGGTGTCTGCATGACGGCATGGCGTAGGCAAGGTACGGTTCGTGCGGCCGGGTGATGACCGGCCGCGGACAGTCGCGCGCGCAATGCGCCGGTTCGCGGTTACAATGAACTTCACATGAGGGAGGTGACTGGCATGTCGGAGATTGATGGCGAGCAGTATGCCGCCCGCAAGCTGGGTTGTGAGATCAGCGCAGATCCGATCAATCCGCTTGAGCCGATCAAGAAGGTATGTGAGGCGCATCACCCGGGGGAGGATTTGTCCATCCTCGACCGTGCGTACCGTCGTGCGGTGATCCAGCATTCGGCGCAGCGCCGCAAGTCGGGCGAGCCGTACATCATCCATCCGCTGGCCGTGTCCCAGATCCTCGCGGACCTGGGCATGGGACCGGTGGTGGTGGCCGCGGGACTTCTGCATGACACGGTGGAGGACACCGACTACACCCTCGACCAGTGCCGCGCCGAATTCGGCGACACCGTGGCCGGTCTGGTGGATGGTGTCACCAAGCTGAGCCAGCTGGAGGTGGGCGATTCGGCGCAGGCCGAGACCATCCGCAAGCTCGTGGTGGCCATGAGCCGTGACGTGCGTACTCTGGTGGTCAAGCTCGCCGACCGTGTGCACAACGCCCGCACCTGGCGTTACGTGAAGACCTCCTCCGCCCAGAAGAAGGCGCGCGAGACGCTCGACGTGTACGCGCCATTGGCCAACCGTCTCGGCATGAACGCTATCAAGACCGAGCTGGAAGAGCTCAGCTTCAAGGTGCTCTACCCGAAGATCTACAACGAGATCGTGGTGTTGGTGGCCCGTCGAGCCGGCCAGCGTGACGTGTACTTGAAGCAGATCCTTGCCGAAATCAACGAGGATCTCGACGAGCAGCACATCAAGGCGTATGTGACCGGACGCCCGAAGGACTACTTCTCCATCTATCAGAAGATGATCGTGCGCGGCCACGATTTCGCCAACATCTACGATCTGGTGGGCGTGCGCATCATCGTCGACACCATCCAGGACTGCTATGCGGCGCTCGGCGCCGTGCATGCGCGATGGAACCCGGTTCCCGGCCGGTTCAAGGACTACATCGCCATGCCCAAGCTCAACATGTACCAGTCGCTGCACACCACGGTGGTGGGCCCGGGTGGCAAGCCCGTGGAAATCCAGATCCGCACGTGGGACATGCACCGTCGTGCCGAGTTCGGCATCGCCGCGCACTGGAAGTACAAGGAGAACGGCCAGGCCGGCCGTGCTTTGAGCTCGCCGGACAAGTCCGACCGCAAGCGCGACTCCGGCAACCAGGAACTTTCCGAGGCGGACAACCTCAAGTGGATTCAGCAGCTCGCCGATTGGACCTCCGAAACCCCGGACTCCAATGAATTCCTGGGTTCCCTCAAGGAGGATCTGGGCGCGGCCGAGGTGTACGTGTTCACCCCGAAGGGCAAGATCGTCTCCCTGCCCGCCCATGCCACGCCTGTGGACTTCGCCTACGCCGTGCACACCGAGGTGGGCCACCGCACGATGGGCGCGCGTGTCAACGGCCGTCTCGTGCCGCTCGACACCACGCTCGACAACGGCGACACCGTGGAGATCCTGACCTCCAAGTCGGACACCGCCGGCCCGTCGCGTGACTGGCTGAGCTTCGTCAAGAGCCCGAAGGCGCGCAACAAGATTCGTCAGTGGTTCTCCAAGGAACGCCGCACCGAGGCCATCGAAGAGGGCCGCGACGAGTTGACCCGCGCCATGCGCAAGCGCAACCTGCCGGTCAACTCGCTGCTGACCCCCGAGGCGCTGGTCGGCGTGGCGGACGACCTCAACTTCCCCAACGCGGACGCCGTGTTCGCCGCCATCGGCGACGGCCAGATCTCCACGCAGAACGTCATCTCGCATCTGGTCAAGGATGCCGGCGCCGATGAGGTGGATGAGGAGGTGGAGCAGGAGGTCCTGCCCCTCAAGCCCGCGGAACGCAAGTCGCCGAGCAGCTCCACCGGCATCTCCGTCAAGGGCGTGGGTGACGTGTGGGTCAAGCTGGCACGTTGCTGCATGCC
The DNA here is from genome assembly GCF_003129905.1 of Bifidobacterium callitrichidarum. Lineage (GTDB taxonomy): Bacteria > Actinomycetota > Actinomycetes > Actinomycetales > Bifidobacteriaceae > Bifidobacterium > Bifidobacterium callitrichidarum. The sequence goes on along the minus strand of NZ_QFFM01000035.1, from coordinate 24,829 downwards.
GGTGCCGGGGGACTCGATCATCGGCTTCATCACGCGCAACCAGGGTGTCTCCGTGCATCGCACCGACTGTCAGAACATGATCGATCTGAAGGCCAAGCAGCCCGAACGTGTGGTGGACGTCCAGTGGACAAGTACCAAGGGCCTGTTCATGGTCAAAATCCAGGTCGAGGCGCTGGATCGCCGCAACCTGCTTTCGGATGTGACGCGCGTGCTCTCCGATCACGGCGTGAACATCATCTCCGGCAACATCGCCACTGGTTCCGACCGTGTGGCCACCAGCCAGTTCAGCTTCGAGATGGCCGACCCGCAGCACCTCAACACGCTGCTGGCCGCCGTGCGCAAGATCGACGGCGTCTTCGACGTCTACCGCATCACCGGTGCCAAGGAATCCGCCGAACCGCGCCTCAGGAAGATGAAGTAATCGAGATACTGGCGGGTCGATAAGTACTTGCCGTTAATCTGGCTCCCCTCTCCGAGGGGAGCTATCGCCTATGGCGACTGAGGGGAGCATCACCTGACGCACGTCGTCTCTCGGATATATCCAAACGAATAAGGGCTTCTGATGGTTGACATCAGAAGCCCTTATTTCGTCTATTCGTCGTGAAGAAAAGAACCCTACTCCGCCACGTCCACGGACAGGATCACGGCCGGCTCAAGCGGACGGTCCATCGGATCGGTGGCCACGGCCTCGAGCTTGTCCACGACCTTCTTGGAGGCATCGTCAGCCACCTCGCCGAAGATGGTGTGGTGGCCGTCCAGCCACGGGGTCGGCACGGTGGTGATGAAGAACTGGGAGCCGTTGGTGCCGTGGATCTGGCCGTCGCGGCCGCGACGCAGGCCGGCGTTCGCCATGGCCAGCAGGTACGGGCGGTCGAACTTCAGGCTCGGGTCGATCTCGTCGTCGAACTCGTAGCCGGGGCCGCCGGTGCCGGTGCCGAGCGGGCAGCCGCCCTGGATCATGAAGTCCTTGATGATGCGGTGGAAGGTCAGGCCGTTGTAGAACTTGCCGTGGGAGGGCTGGCCGGTGTACGGGTCCGCCCACTCCTTCTCGCCGGTGGCGAGGCCCAGGAAATTGGCCACGGTGTTCGGGGCCTTGTCGTCGAACAGGTTGATGGTGATGTCACCTTCGGAGGTGCGCATGATGATAGTGCTCATAGTGTTCCAGTCTCTCATTGCCCCACGTCAAATCACATGCGGCTATGACATCGGGGAATGAAAAAGCCCGCCGGATCGTTGGATCCGACGGGCTTGGTGAGACTGCCGAGGCCTGGCTTCGGTGGCGTCTCAGCCGATGGATTTGATGCCGGTGCCGCTGTCGCTGCCGGTGTTCGAGGAGGTGCCGGAGCCGGAACTCGTTCCGCCGGACGTGGAGCCGTTCGAGGAATCGGTGGATCCCGTGGTGCCGGAATTCGTGCCGGAATCGGTGGTGCCCGAGTCGGTCGAGCCGCTGTTCGTGCCCGTGGAGCCGCTGTTGGTACCGGAGTTGGTCGAACCGTTCGTCTCGGTGGATTCGCTGTTCGTGCCGGAGTTCGTGCCATTGGAATCGGTCGAACTATCGGTGCCGTCCGACTCTGAGGAATCGGTGCCGTCGGTGGAGCCGTTGGACGTGGAATCCTTGGAATTGTCCGTGCCCTGCTGGTTCGTGGAATCACTGGGCGGGGTGGGCGTATTCGTCTGCGTGTCGGTGTCCGTGTCCGTATCGGTCGGCGTGGTGACGGTCGGCGTGCTCCAATCGCGCACCACACTGTCCGTGCCCTGGCCGCGGGTGAGCAGCATCACGATGCCGGCACTGATCGCAACGGCCAGAAGACCGGAGACCAGCGTGACGATGACGGCCATGCGCTTGGGGTTGCGTGGCTTGCGCGCGCGACGCAGTTCGGCCACCGAATAGGTGCGGCCGGCCTCACGGTTGGAGATGATCTCACGCGGCTTGCGCGCGGCGGCCTCGATACCGGAGACCGTGCGGGTCTGATCGTCGGCATCCGCGGATTCGTCCGCATCGGCGTGATGTTGTTCGCCTTCGCTCGATTCGGACGAACCGTCGGCACCCTCGGCGGATTCATCGGGTTCGCCGGGCTTATCGGACGCCTTCCCGTCGGACGAGCCGGAGTCGTCGTCGGAATTGCCGCCGCCGCTGACGGCCTGCAGCTTCTCGCCGGACGCCGTCAATACGTTCTTGTAGATGTTCGTGGCCACGGAGGACACGATGTAACTGATTGCCGCGCCGATCACGGAACCGGCGAGACCGATCTTCGCTGACAACAGGAACGAGGTGACGGCCGCAAGGGTGCCTGCCACGATCGAGGAGAGGGAAAGACCTTGGAAAAACTTCTTCACAATGATGAACCTAGACGTTTCCGCTCCAAAGTTCCTGAAGGCTCGATGAAAGCAACGGAATGCTTACACGAGACCTTCAAAACCTTCACAATCGGTATGACAAAAATGAAGGCTCTGTTAAACCAAGATTGACATGGATTCCCTTGGACTACCCCTCAGTCGGCTTCGCCGACAGCTCCCCTGACAAGGGGAGCCAAGAATAAGGGGCATGTCAATCTTGGTTTAACAGAGCCAAAGTGAATGGGCTTATGCCCACACGAAATCGGCATCGGCGGCGGCCAGCTCGAAATGCAGCTTGGCAATGCCCAGACCGATCTCGGCCTGCACGCCCTCCAACGCCTCGGCTTTCACCGTATGCCCGTCGGCCAGCAGCGTGAAACGGAACGGCTGCTTGCCCAGGGCGCTCGGAGCCAGCATCACCGCTTCGATACCATGACGGAACCAGGCGGGGGATTCGGCGTATGAACCCTGCTCCACAGCGGCCAGTTCCTCGGCGGGTTTGCTGCGATGCGCGCGTCCCGGACGGGTGCCATGGCCGAGCACGATGGCCGCGGGCATGCGGCCGCCTTCGCCGAGCGTCCAACGGCCGTCATGTGCATCGGTCTCATGCAGGACCACCCAGGAGGTGTCCAATCCGAGCGTCACGGCCGTGAGTGCCAGCAGTTCGCCGGCATGACCCGCGCGTTCGTCCAGACCGTTCTTGCCGCCGTTGGTCGTATCCCTGCCGATCAGGGCGATGAGATTGCGCACGTTCCTGAATCGTCCGTAATGGGTCGGGCATCCGCCGAACGCATCCGGCACGTCGTGAATCAACTGGATATCCAGACCGTGCGCGGCGTTCGCCTCGCCGATGGCGGCTTCAAGCGCGGCGATCTGGTCGGCGGTCAACGGCTCGTCGGTGTAGTCGCGCACCGCATGGCGCTCTTCCATGGCCTCAAGCAGATTCATCACAGTCCTTCTCAATACATTGCCTATACGTATGCCCGCATACGGGCGGATTAGTGCGGTTCCATACTAGCCGTCCGGCCGCGCCCCGCCGCACGATGGCATCCGATCGGTCAGTTGCGGTGCAGCGAGTGCTTCGTCGGCTTGATCACGGACATGAGCACGGCCGCGAAGATCAGCGCGAAGCCCACCAGCGAGCTCCACATGATGCGCTCGCCCCAGAATAGCGCGGAGAACGAGACTGCGAACAGGCTTTCGGTGCACATGATGATCGAGGCCTGGGAGGCCGGCACGTGCGCCAATCCGATGTTCTGCATGATCTGCGCGCTCATCGTGGCGCCGAGGAACAGGTAGAGCACGCTGGCCACCACCGAGGGTGCCAGCCATTCGGCATTCGGCATCGGCTCGGTGAACAGCGCGCCGACCAGGAACAGGACGCCCGCCACGCCGAACTGCACGAACGTCACGGCGATCGGGTCGAACCGCTTGGTGTACACGCCCAGGCACGTCAGGTTGAAGGAGAAGATGATGGCGGTGGCGATGGTCAGCCAGTCGCCGGTGCTCAGGGACAGCGATCCGCCGGGTTTCAGGGAGACGAAGCCCACGCCGACCAGACAGATCACGCCGGCCACCAGATTGATGGCCTTCGGGCGCGTCTTCGAGATGATCCAGGTGGCGAACGGCGTCAGCACGCAGTAGGCGGCGGTCAGGAACGCGCTACGGCCCGGTTCGATGGTCTGCAGGCCGATGGTCTGCGTGACCATCGTGCCCCAATACGTGAGGCCTACCACCAGCGCCGGCACGATGATCTTCGGCGTCAGATACGGCACGATGTGCCTGTGGAACAGGGCCAGCATGCACAGGCACGCGCCGACCATGCGCAGACCCATGAGCCACTGCGGGGGAATCGCCTCCATGGCGAACTTGGCCAGCAGATAGCTGCCGCCCCACAACGCCGCGCAGGCCAGCAGCATCAGACGGGCGAGATTCGGCGGAAACGAGCGTGACCAACGGCTGCGCAACGAGCTGAAACGGTCGGCCAATCCCATAATGCACCTCAAGATTCTCGGGTTTCTCGCCTCACAAGGGTACGGTGACGGCCGGTCAAAAACCGGTAGGACGCGCGGGCGCACGTGAGCATACTCACAGCGAACATCCGGCCCGTGCGCGGTGGTGTTCGACTAGGCTGGTAGCGTCGGCAATACGTTGCAAGAAAGGATCTGCACCATGGCAGTCATCACCCCGGAAATCAAGGAATTCATCGAGAACAACCTCGGCTGGGTCTCCACCATCTCCAAGGACGGCGAGCTGGATCTCGGCCCGAAGATGTCCCTGTTCGTGCTGGACGAGACGCACATCGCCTACCATGAGCGCACCGCCGGCCAGGCCTACGAGAACCTCAAGAACGGTTCCCCGCTGGTCGTCGCCTTCGCCAACCTCGCCGAGAAGAAGGGCTACCGCTTCCGCGGCAACGTGACCCTGCACTCCGACGACGCCATCTACGAGGCCCAGGTCAAGGTCGCCGAGGAGAAGGGCACCAAGAAGCCGGCCGTGATCCCGGTTCTCGAGGTCACCGAGATTCAGGATCTTGCTTCCGGTCCGAACGCCGGCAAGACCATCGCCAAGGACTGATTGGCATATTTAATTTGATTCATACGCGAGGGGCCGTTTCGCCGGAGTTCGGTGGAACGGCCCCTCGCGTTTATGACTCCCCTCAGTCCGCTTCGCGGACGGCTCCCCTCAAAGAGGGGAGCCAGACAGGCCGCCTAGGCCTTGACCGTCCGGAGTACGATGTGGTGTCCGGAGCGGTCCGTGGTGGCGAACAGGTAGGTGTCGCCGCCGTCCTTGAGCTTGAGTTTTTTGCGTAGCTGCGCCACGGGTATCGGGAAGTTGCGCACGGCGATGTTGGCGTGCGTGAGTCCCCCCAGCAGTGGCTTCAGTTCGCGCTTGTTCATCGTCGCCGTCCCCTCGATGCGGAACGAGCGGCCCGGGAAGCCCGCCACCGGTTCCGCCGAGACGAACAGGTGGCTGTTCGGGCCGACGGCCGTGACGCCGAACCGTCGCGTCAGCACATCGAAGCATCCGGCCTTCATGATCGAGGCATTCGGCTCGTACAGGTAGCGGCTTTGATCGGCGGCGACGTCGCCATCATCGTCGGGGGAATGGCGTGATGCCGCGGACGAGGATGGCGCAACCATGGAATCGTCGCCGTCAATATCCCCATCGTTCCCGTCCCGGTACGCCAGCTCCTGCCCGTCGTTGACGCAGACCACCAGCGGATCATCGCACCGGCCGCGCGTGAGCACCAGCAGCAGCTCCTTGCATTCGTTGCCGGTGGAGACGATGTGCACTTCGGCCACCGCTCCCGCGAAATCGGCCACGGTTTTATGCCAGTCGAGCATGGGGGAGAGCTTGACCATCACCACCGGTGCCTTGGCCAGCAGCCGTTCCCTGAGCGCGAGCACGTCCGGCGTGCAGTCGGCGATGGCATAGGTGCGGGCGCCGTGGTCGTCGCGCCGGGCCGGATCGAGGAAGATCAGCGAGGCCGGCTGCAGCGAATCCAAGACCTCGACGGAATCGCCGTTGACGACATCGGCGTGCGCGAGGCCGAGCAGCGGAAGATTATGACGGGCGATCTCGCAGAGGTTCGGCTGCCGCTCCACATAGGTGGCCCGGTCGAACACGCGGGCCATATACGAGAAGTCCACGCCGAACCCGCCGGTCAGATCGATGAGCGAGGTCCGGCGCGGCGCGGAACCGTCACGGGAGTCGCCGGCGCGAGCGGGGGATACGGCGTCGCCATCGGCCGCCCGTTCGCCGTCGTCTCCGATGAGCCGGGCGGCCAGACGGGCCTTGTACCCCGCAGTGAACTGCGACGAGCACTGCTCCATCGGCACTTGCGGCGGGAAGACGAGCCCCTCGGTCGCCGCCCAGTCGGGCAGTTTCACGCACGCTCGCTGCCACCCGGCGATCTGCTCCAGCGCGAACGGCACATCAACGCCATCCCCGCGCCTGGCATGCAGTGCCAGATCGCGCACGTCCTCGTTCCGGTGAGCGGCGATGAACGCCCAGGTCTGTTCGGTAATCTCCACGTACGCCATTGTAGGGAACGCGGGGGAGGGCTCGTCTCCATGGCTCGTGGTGAGATGGGACGAGCGTTACCATCCCGGCAAACCGGAAGGCAGGGAACATGATCGACGAAGTGATGATGCTGCGCCACGGACGTACGCAATACAATCTCGAACACCGTCTGCAAGGGCAGATCGACGTGCCGCTCGACATCGTGGGCCAATGGCAGGCCGACCAGACCGGGTACGCGCTCGCCTCACACTACTACTGGGCCAAGGTGAGCCGCCTGGCAGCCGATCCCGAAGCCATCGCCCAACCGGGGGCCGGGGCCGCCGAACGCAGCGACATACGCCAATGGCAGGAGGCGCCCGCCGCCGCCCGACGCATGGTCGTCTACTCCTCGGACCTGTTCCGCGCCCAGCAGACCGCCCACGCCTTCGCCGACCTGATGGGCCTCGACGTGACGCTCGACCCGCGGTTGCGCGAACGCAGCTTCGGCCGGTGGGAAGGCCTGACCCGCGCCGAAATCAAAGCGCAGGACGCCGAGGCGTACGCCTCATGGAAGCGGCACACCGGAGGCGAGACCCGATACGGCGTGGAAAGCCGCGCACAGGTGGGCGAACGCGGCGCCCGGGCGGTGCGCGACATCATCGCCGCAATGGACGCCGCATCAGGCGACACGCCCACCACATTGATGATCGTGGGCCATGGATCGTGGATCACCGCCACCATCGGCACGCTGCTGGGCCTCGACCCGGACGGCATGAACGCGCTCGGCGGCATGCGCAACGCCTGCTGGTGCCGGCTCAAGGTGCGCCACACCGTCAACGGACGAACCATCGCCGAACCGCTGTTCGAACTGGAGGAGTACAACAAGGCGCCCGCCATCGCGGACAACGCCGATTGGGAGAACGGGCCGGCTGACCTGCGCGGCCCGCACACGCCCGACTGGCAACCCATCGTCTGGTAGCCATCCCGGCGGCCGCGCCATGCCGAACCGCAAATTCGCCCGGTGGGTCTAGACTTATCTCGGTTTGACACCGTACAGCGATAGAACACTGGAAAGCGCGAAAGGCGGGTGAGAAACGTCATGCTGAGAATCTTCAGCTCGATCAACGGCCAAGTGGAGCAAATCGAAAAACCCGAGAATGGTTCCTGGCTCTGTCTGAGCGAACCCACCGACGTGGAACTCGCCACCGTGGCCTCACAGACCGGCATTGACCTGGCTGACCTGCGTGCCCCTCTGGATGACGAGGAACGATCTCGCGTGGACGTCGAGGACGACTACACGATGATCATCGTCGACATCCCCACCGTCGAGGAACGCGGCGGACGCGACTGGTACGAGACCATCCCGTTGTCGATCATCGTGACCGAAAACCTCATCATCACCGTCTGCATGCAGGACACGCCCGTGCTCCACCCGTTCATGGAAGGCACAATCCGCGGCTTCAACACATACATGCGATCCCGCTTCATCCTGCAGATCCTCTACCGCAACGCCACGATGTACCTGCGCTACCTGCGCATCATCGACCGCGAAAGCGACAAGCTCGAACTCAAGCTGCGCCACTCCATGCAGAACCGCGAGATCGTGATGCTCATGGAGCTCTCCAAGACCTTGGTGTACTTCACGACCTCCCTCAAATCGAACGAAATCGTGATGGAGAAGCTCACCACCCTACAACGCATCAAGCAGTACCCGGACGACGAGGACCTGCTCGACGACGTCATCACCGAGAACAAGCAGGCCATCGAGATGGCCAACATCTACAGCGGCGTTCTCGCGAACATGACCGACGCCTTCGCCTCGATCGTGTCCAACAACCTGAACAACGTGATGCGCATCTTCACCATCATCTCCATCACGCTGTCGATCCCCACGCTCATCTTCTCCATGTACGGCATGAACTTCCAGGAAGGCATGCTCGGCATGCCCCTGAGCGACAAGCCGTGGGGCTTCGTGGCCATCATCCTGATTTCCGTGGCGCTGTCCATGGTGGTCACCTGGTTCCTCACCCGCTCCCGCATGTTCAAATAGGACGCGCCCATGCCGCAGCACGTTCCCGACCGTCGCGCGTTTACGCCCCCGGAACCGTCCGTATCGCCCGTGCGGTGGCAGGCCGTCCGCCGGCTCGCGTGGCGGGTGCGCCGGTTCATGCGTCCGGCTGCCGCCACCGTCTCCGCGCTCGCTTCGGCGCTGACGCTCGCCGGCTGCGGCCAGGTGCGCGTGACCACGGTGTCCGGCGCCCCCGAAGGGCCGACCATCGCCATCGGCGTCGCGGCGGACGAACCGGCAGTCGGCGCCTGGCATGACGGCGAATACGAAGGATTCGACGTGACCGTGGCCAAATACGTGGCCGCCGAACTCGGATACGCGAACAAGCAGATCGTCTTCAAACAGGTACGCCCCGAGAACCGCGCCTCCATGCTGGACAACGGCCAAGTGGACATGGTGGTGGCCTCCTGGCCCGTGACCGACGAATCCCGCGAACAGGCCGACTTCGCCGGACCATACCTGGAGACCGGCGTGGGACTGCTGGTCAGAGCCAACGAACGCGCCACGTTCGGCACGGCGGGCGGCACCGGCGACCCGTCCGACGGCATCGGAAGCGACCTTGCCGACCGCACCATCTGCACCGTCAAGGGCGATGAGACCTCCGCGCTCTTCCACGCCAACCATCCCAAGGCCGTATTGCAGGAACGTGACAGCTACGCGCAATGCGTCACAGCATTGCAGGTGGGTTCGGCCGACGCCATCGCCTCCGACATGGCCGTGCTTTCCGGACTGCGCTCCGCCAACGGTCCGCAATACATGGCCGTGCTCGAGGATCGCGGCACGGTGCGTTACGGCATCGCCGTGAGCAAAGGCACCCCGCAGCTCGCCCGGAAAATCGCCGAAGCCCTCCAGGACATGGTCGAGGACGGCTCCATGGCCGCCGCACAGGACACGCTCAGGGAGCGCACCGGGCTGGAAACGACCCTCGTGGGCGATCCCGAAGCCATCGTCTCGGATGCTGACTCGGAGTCCGACTGAGGCGTGCGGCGTGTCCAGTTGCGCGGCTACCTTGCTTGTTTATGAGTGACAACGAGAAGAGCACGCAAACCGAAGAGCCCAACTTCCGCTACAACGCCGCGCTGGCGCAGGACATCGAGAGCAAGTGGCAGAAGTACTGGGACGAGCATGGCACCTTCTGGGCCGCCAACGTCAACGGTGATCTGAAGGACGGCAACGGCCGCAACGCCGAGGGCCGCACCGCCTACTTCGCCATGGACATGTTCCCCTACCCGTCCGGCAAGGGCCTGCACGTGGGCCACCCGCTGGGCTACCTGGCCTCCGACGTGGTGAGCCGTTACCACCGCATGAAGGGCGAGAACGTGCTGCATGCCATGGGCTACGACGCCTTCGGCCTGCCGGCCGAGCAGTACGCCGTACAGACCGGCCAGCACCCGCGCGTGACCACCGAGGCGAATATCGCCAACATGTCCCGTCAGCTGCACCGCATGGGCCTGAGCTTTGACAACCGCCGCACCTTCGCCACCATCGACCCCGGCTACGTGCGCTGGACCCAGTGGATCTTCTCGCGCATCTACGAATCCTGGTACGACGAGGACGCCACCAACCCGTCCGGCACCAAGGGCTCCGCCCGCCCGATCAGCGAGCTCGTCGCCCGGTTCGAGTCCGGCGAGAAGGCCATCCCCGGCCATGAGACCGACGGCAAGGCCTGGGCCGACCTCACCGAGGCCGAGCAGCAGGACATCCTCAACGACTTCCGCCTGGCCTACATCTCCAAGTCCCCGGTCAACTGGTGCCCGGGCCTGGGCACGGTGCTCGCCAATGAGGAGGTCACCGCCGAAGGCAAGTCCGAGCGCGGCAACTTTCCGGTCTTCCAGCGCGAGCTGCGCCAGTGGTCCATGCGCATCACCAAGTACGGCCACCGCCTCATCGAGGACCTCGACGGCATCAACTGGCCCGAGAAGGTCAAGCTCATGCAGCGCAACTGGATCGGCGAATCCCACGGCGCCTCCGTGCACTTCGCGGTCGAGACCCCGGCCGGCGTCAAGGACATGGAGATCTACACCACCCGTCCCGACACCCTGTTCGGCACCACCTTCGCCGTGGTCTCCCCGGAGCACCACCTGCTCGAGGACGTGCCCGCCGAATGGCCGGCCGAAACCCCGGAGGCCTGGAAGGGCGGCTACGCCACCCCGGCCGAAGGCGTGAAGGCCTACCGCCTGGCCGCCGAATCCAAGACCGCCAAGGACCGTGTGGACGAGGCCGGCGAGAAGACCGGCCTGTTCACCGGCCTGTACGCCACCAACCCGATCACCGGCGTCAAGCTGCCGCTGTTCACCGCCGACTACGTGCTCATGGACTACGGCACCGGTGCCATCATGGCCGTGCCGGGCGGCGACCAGCGCGATTACGACTTCGCCGTCAAGTTCGGTCTGCCGGTCATCTACACCGTCCAGCCGCTGCCGGAATCCGGCGACTCCCTGGACAACTACGAAGGCAAGGCCCCGTTCGTCTCCCATGACGGCATCGTGATCAACTCCTCCGTCGAGGCCACCAAGGCCAAGGGCGACGCGCTCTCCCTCAACGGCCTCAGGGTGGACGACGCCATCGCCAAGGTGAACGAATGGCTCGAGTCCGCCGGAGTCGGCAAGGGCACCGTGTCCTACCGTCTGCGCGACTGGCTGTTCTCCCGCCAGCGTTACTGGGGCGAGCCTTTCCCGATCGTCTACGGCGAGGACGGCACCCCGCATCTGCTGCCGGACTCCGCACTGCCCATCAACCTGCCGGACGTGCCGGACTACGAGCCGCGCACCTTCGACCCGATGGACGCCGAATCCAACCCGGAGGCCCCGCTGAGCCGCAACGAGGACTGGGTCAAGGTCGAGCTCGACCTGGGCGACGGCGTCAAGACCTACTACCGCGACACCAACACCATGCCGAACTGGGCGGGCTCCTGCTGGTACTACATGCGCTACATCGACCCGACCGACACGGCCCACATGGTCGAGAAGGACGAGTTCGACTACTGGATGGGTCCGAACCACAACAAGTACTCCGGTGACGAAGGCGGCGTGGACCTGTACATCGGCGGTGTGGAGCATGCCGTGCTGCACCTGCTGTACTCCCGTTTCTGGCACAAGATCCTCTTCGACCTGGGCTACGTGGACTCCGCCGAGCCGTTCCACAAGCTGTTCAACCAGGGCATGATCCAGGCATACGCCTACACCGACGACCGCGGCCAGTACGTGCCGGCCGACGAAGTGGTGGAAGGCCCGGCCGGTCCCGACGGCGAGCCGACGTTCACCTGGAACGGCGAGCACGCCAACCGCGAGTTCGGCAAGATGGGCAAGTCCCTCAAGAACATCGTGACCCCGGACTACATGTACGAGAACTACGGCGCCGACACGTTCCGTCTGTACGAGATGAGCATGGGCCCGCTGGACGAGTCCCGTCCGTGGAACACGCGCAACGTGGTGGGCGGCATGCGCTTCCTGCAGCGTCTGTGGCGCAACGTGATCGACGAGACCACCGGCGAGGCGCACGTCTCCGAGGACACCCCGGACGAGAAGACCCTGAAGCTCCTCAACAACACGATTGCCGAGGTGACCGAGGAGATGGAGGGCATGCGCCCGAACACCGCCATCGCCAAGCTCATCGTGCTCAACAATCACCTGACCTCCCTGACGCCCGTGCCGCGCGCCGCCGTCGAGCCGCTGATCCTCATGCTCGCGCCGATCGCCCCGCACATCTGCGAGGAGATGTGGTCCAAGCTCGGCCACACCGAATCCCTGTCCGCGGCCCCGTGGCCGGTGGCCGACGAGCGTTACGTGGGCCACGACACCGTGACCGCCGTGGTGCAGATCAAGGGCAAGGTGCGCGCCAAGCTCGAGGTGCCGGTCGACATCGACCCGGCCGACCTGGAGAAGCAGGCTCTCGAGGCCGTGGCCTCCCGCCTCGGTGGCAAGGAGCCGCGCAAGGTGATTGTCAAGGCCCCGAAGATCGTTTCCATCGTCCCGGCCGAATAAATCCCCGTTTTCCCGGCTCCCCTCGCTGAGGGGAGCTGTCGGCGAAGCCGACTGAGGGGAGTCGCAGAGCCGGAGTGGCGGGTTCGCGACTGCTGATTTTTCGACACTCAGCAAGCTGGAACCACATACCCCGTTCCGGCTGGACAAACGCCCATGAATCCCCCAGCGTGGATTCATGGGCGTTTCTCGTATTTCCAAGCATGCTTCCGGAACCGGAACCGGAACCGGCAGAACCACCGCCGGGGGCCGCGGCCGCGGTATCGGTTCCGGCTCCGCACAGGCCGCCGGCCGTCTGCGCGACCTTCGCGGGCCGTCGCGCGCCGGCGATCACGCTACCTCCGAACGGCTCCCGCATACACGGCCCGCCGTCATCCCCGAATGGGACCGCCATACCGCGCCCGCCCGTGTGACGTTGGTGAAGCAGCCTTCATCAGCCGCGAAGCGATGGCGTGATACCAGCACAGGCTCGCCGCCTCCGCCGCCCGGACATGCGCGTATCCGGGAGCTTTCGGCTGTCTCCATCTCCCGCACTGCGACAAAGCCGCTCTCCGAACTGATCGGCGTACGTCCATCCGACGCCGCGGACGAAACGTCACGCCGCAAACGTGACAGGCCCCGTCTCGTCTTCACCGTCAACCAGGCCTTGGTAGTGATCCTGCTGCTCATCGCCGCGCTCGGCGTGAGCCTGACGATGCTGGTGCAACAGTCGATGAGCCTCGCGGCATTGTCCGCTGGCGGCACCACGCGGATCGCCGGCAACGAGGCAGAGAGGGACGATACTTCATCATCAGTAACCGGCAATGAATCCGAGAACGGGCAGAACCAGTTGCAAACTGATTCGTCGACGGACAGTGATGTCGCAGAGGACGATGCAAACGGCACACCGGCATATCCAAACACTTCCGATAAATCTGAATCGGAACAAAACGCGAATGCAACCACTACACCCGAACCGGACGACGGCCGTATCGATCTCAACACCGCCACCTCCGAACAGTTGCAGACCATTAATGGCATCGGACCGGTCACCGCCGAACGCATCCTCGAGCACCGCAAAGCCATCGGCCGATTCGTGTCCGTGGACCAGCTGCTCGACGTGAAGGGCATCGGCTCGAAAACATTGGAGAAGATCCGCGATCAGGTGAAGGTGGGCTGATGGATTGGATGCTGCGCGAACAAGGCAGCCGCGATTGGCGTCTGCTGCCGGTGGCCCTGACCATGTGGGCCGCCAGTCTCGCCGCCCATCTCGTTTTCGATTGGTGGAGCGCGGCGGCGGAATCAGGGGCGGCCGATATGGTCGGCGGTGTTGACGCGGTCGGTATCAGCGCTGGTGAAGCGGCGGTCCATATGGGAGCGGTACCGGTGTCCGAGGATGCGGGAGCCGTCATCGCAAGCGTAACGTCACAGGTGATGCTGGCAGCCGTCGCCGTGCTGTTGTTGATGGCGTTGGGTATCGCGCTCCGCATGGGAATCCGCTGGTCGGGCACGGTGGCGGTATGTCTTGCGGTGGCATGCATCGGCGGCATCACCGCCATCGCCTCCGATGCCGCGGCATGGCGGGATCCGGCTGCGGTATGGGCGCGGAGCCAGGGGTCGCATACGCAGGTGCGTGCCACCGTCACCGCGCCCGTGGTGGCCTCCGACCAACGGGAATACGACTGCCAGGCGGACGTGCGACTGAACGGCATCATCATGGGAACCGACGCCACGGATGGAGCTTTTGTCCGGAACGGGGCGGCGGTGGGTGCGAACGTTGCCACCTATGCTGACGACTCATCCGAATCCTCGGAAACCATGTTGCACTCCAAGGCGAAGGTTCGCGTTTACGCCGAGGAACGATACTGCACGAAACTCAACAGGGGAGCGGTCTACCGGCTGACCGGCACCCTTGAGCAGGCCGAATACGGTCGCATGCCGCTCTGGTTGCTTGTCGAAGGCGAGGAACCGGTCATCCGGGTCAAGGGACCGCCCTGGCATCGCGCAGTGGTGGAACACATGCAGCAATCGTTCTTCCATGTCACCGAACGGCTGCCTGACCAGGGGCGTGTGCTGGTCCCCGGACTCACCCTGGGCGTGCTCGGACAGGATTACGTGAGCGTGACGACGGATTCGACAACCGGTACGGCATCCGAACCGGCGGGGGAGGAGAGCTGGACAGCGTCCGTCAATGAGACCTACGCCAACACCCTGGAGGACCGGTTCCGACGTTCCGGCATCATGCACCTCATGGCCGTCTCGGGCGGTCATTTCGTGCTGTTGGCCGACATGGTACGCCGACTGTGCATGCGGTTCCTGCTCGGCCGGAAACCGAGCGCGGCGCTGATAGCGTTCGCATACGTGCTGCTCGCCCTGCTCATGTTCCCCGGCGATTCGGTCACCCGCGCCCTGGTCATGGGATTGCTGGGTGCCGCCGCATACGGCATCGGACGGCGAACGCAATCATTGAGCGCCCTGAGTTGGACGGTGATCGGCGTGCTCATCTTCGACCCCGATATGTCGCAAAGCTATGGATTCGCGCTTTCCTCGGCCGCGGTGCTCGGCATCGTGCTGTTCGCCGGCATTCTGGGCAGGACGCTCGTCAAACTGCTGCCGGAGACCATCGCGCAGATGACGGCGATGACCATGGCCGCGCAGATGTTCACGCTGCCGATTCAGATACTGATGGAGCCGGAACTTCCATTGCTGTCCGTACCGGCGAACCTGCTGGTCTCGCCGTTCGTGGGCTTCGCCACCGTCACCGGGCTCATGGCGTTGGCCTGCGCATGGTGTGTGCCATGGTTGGCGGGCATGTTCGCGTGGATCGCCTCGCTCGGCACGCTCGTCATGGAACGGGTGGCGATGTGGCTTGGCGGCGGCGAGTGGACTGCGCTGCCCTGGCCGGACGGTGTGACGGGTGCCCTGCTGATGCTGCTCGCGGAATGCGGTCTTGCTGCGCTCGCGGTGTTGACGGCCCGGTTCGTCCGCTACCGTCTCATGAGGGATATGGTTTTGGGAATGGATGCAACGGCCGACTCGGAACCGGGCGAGGACAGGTCGCCCGGCGAGCGTTTCGGCTCCGCCCGTCGCGTACGCATGTCCCTCTGGTGGCAGGAAACCCGTAAGCTTTTCCTTCCCGCCGGGGACCGAACCTAGCCCAGCTTCTTCAGCAGCGACTCGACGTGACCCTTGGCGCGCACGTTGTAGCGGGCGAGTTCGATGATCCCGTCCGTATCGATGGCGAACGTGGAACGCAGCACACCCACGTGCGTCTTGCCGTACAGCTTCTTCTCGCCGTATGCCGCGTACAGTTTGTGCACGGTCAGGTCCGGGTCGGACAGCAGCGGGAAGGACAGGCCATCACGTTCCCGGAAACGCTGCAACTTGGCCACAGGATCCTTGGACACACCGAGCACCGTGTAGCCGAGCGAGCCCAGACGTGCCATGTTGTCACGGAAATCGCAGGCCTCGGTGGTGCAGCCGGGCGTCATCGCCGCCGGATAGAAGTACAGGATCACCTTGCTGCCGGTCGCCGTCAATTCGGACAACGTGACCGTCCCCTCCGTGCCATCCGGTTCGACGGCCGGCAGGGTGAAGTCCGGTGCGGCCTGCCCCGGTTCAAGGCGTGCGGGCAGTTCGGTTTCGCTGGCATTCGTGGATTCGATATCGCTCATACCGCCCATCGTACCCACGTTCCGTCGCCGTTGGTGAGATCGGCAAGGAGGACACGAGGCCCTGGCCAAGGAGTTCCGGAAGGCGTACGCCACTTATTTCAACGAAGTGAACCCCGGCAGACGCGCCGAATCGTTCGGCAAGTAAGGAGGGTGCGCGCGGCACGGGCGTCGTATCGCCGGGTCCCGCGCGTCGGACGCTACAGTGGAACGTGACAGTCGACCGGACAAAGGAGCAGGTCATGAAGTTCTCGCGTAAGTTCCCATACAATCCCCTCGTCGAACCGTTCGCGCTGGCCCACGTGCGCGTCGTCACGGGAGACGAGGCCGGTACCGTGCGCAACAACATGACCATCCTGGTGGGTGCGAACGGTCGCATCGAACAGGTGGCGCCCAGCATCGAGACCAGCATCCCCGAGGAATACCATTACCTGGACGGCACCGGCAAAACCGTGATGCCGGGCCTGATCAACCTGCACACGCACCTGTTCGCCCAAGGCAAACCGCTCAACCCGCGCCTCGCCACGCCCCAAGGCCAGCGCATGGTCTCCCGGTTCGTGCACTCGCCGCTTGGCAAGCCATACCTGGACACGACGGCCAAGGGCAACGCCGAGACGCTGCTGGAATCCGGCGTCACCACGATCCGCACGCTCGGTGATGTGGGCTATGAGGTGACGGCCCTGCGCGACCGTATCAAGACGGGGGAGACGCCCGGTCCACGCATCCTGGCCTCCGGGCCGTTGCTGGCCATCCCCGAAGGGCACGGCGCGCCGCTGATCGCGCTGACCAGTTCGACCCCCGAGGAAGCGAGGAGGACCGCGGCCGAGAACATCGCGCACGGCGTGGATGTATTGAAGATCGCGGCCACCGGCGGCGTGACCGACGCGCAGAAGGTAGGCGAGGCCGGAAGCCCGCAGATGAGCGTGGACCAGATGCGCGCCATCTGCGATGAGGCGCATACGCACGGCATCATCGTGGCCGCACACGCGCAAAGCCCCGAAGGCGTACGTCGGGCGCTCACCGCCGGCGTCGACACCATCGAACACGGCAGCGTGCTGGACGATGAACTGATCACGTTGTTCCGCCACAATCCGAACGCCCTGCGCGGCTACTCCGCACTGGTGCCGACGCTGTCCGCCGGACTGCCGCTGACCCTGATCGGCCAGGACAGGACCGGCGTCACGGACATCCAACTGGAGAACTCCAAAACCGTGGTGGAAGGCATGGTCACGGGTGCTCGACAGGCGCACGAGGCCGGGCTCGTGGTCGGCGTGGGCACGGACACAGGCATGACGTTCGTCCCGCAATACGCCACATGGCGTGAACTGGAGCTGCTGGTGCGGTTCGCCGGATTCACGCCCGCCGAGGCGATCCACGCCGCCACGCAGGGGAATGCGCGCATCCTGGGCGTCGACGGCGTGACCGGTTCGCTGGAGCCGGGCAAATCCGCGGACCTGCTGGTGCTCGGGGACAACCCGCTGAAGGACCTGCACGTCCTGGACCATCCGGTGTGGGTGGTCGCCGCGGGACATCCGGTCTGGCGGCCGAACCCGCGTCATTTCCCCGACATCGACGCCCTGCTCGACGAGGCGTACGACTGATTTATGAATTGATACGAATATGGGGGTGTGCTTCCATCGGTGGGAAGCACACCCCCAAATTCATGTGACAGGCTTAAAGACCGGAGACGATGTTCAGCGCACCGCGACGGACTGCGCCAGCGTATGCGACTGGCCGGGCGCGAGCGTGATCATGCGCTCGCGGTTGGCCGCCGCCTCCACACAGACGAAGTCACGCCATTCGCCGGTGGCGAGGTCGCCGATCGCGTTGCCGGCGGTCTCACCCGGATTCCACACCACGGTGGCGGTCGAGCCTTCCGCCTTGATGGCGATCGTACGGTCCAGCGCCTCGTCGCGCACCTCAAGCGGGCCGTTCGCCAGATAGATGCGGTCCACCATCGCGCCGTCGAACGCGACCGGGCCTGCCTGCCCACATTCCGGGAAACCGGGCTGTGTGGCGTCCAGATACCGTGCGCCGTCCAGGCCGATCACCTGCGAGCGCGTCACGTCGCCCACGTGGAAATACGTGTGGAGCGCGGCTTCATAGGAGAACGGCTCGTCACCCGTGTTGGTGACGGTCAGCGCCATCTCCAGTGTCTCGCCGGCCGTCACCTCGTAGACGGCGTGGAAGCGGGGATTCGGGTTGCCGATGAACTGGGCGAGTGTTGCGGCATCGATGGCCGCGGAGCCCAGCGTGTAACGGATGTGGTCGGCGGACAGCGTATCGGCGTCTGCATGCCACGGCGAGACGCGGGCGAACCCGTGCTTCGGCTTCTTGTCGGCCATATGCCCGTCCTCGTAGCCCTGGTTGAACCAGGGGAAGATGACCGGCACGCCGCCGCGGATCGCCGCGCCCTCCTTGAACGTGATGGCGCGCGGCTGCCAGACCACGTCCGTCTGGCCTTTCGGCGCCCAGCGCAGCACGTGCGCGCCGTGGTCGCTGACCGTGGCGGAGCCGCCCTCGTTGGCGAGGCTGCGAACGGTGAATGATGTGCTCATGATTCCTCCAAACTGCCGGAATTGGCGAGTGTGTCACCACCTATTATGCGCGCCGATGACATGTGAATCCCGCACATCGATGCGCCGAGGCGTGGGATCCGTCGAATGCGCCGGCTGGCGGCGCTTGTCCAAGCTGTGTGGGGAGATGGACGCATGGCCAAATCAGCAGCGAAGACACCGGTGACGGTGGTGCCCGGGGGAGACTCGTACCTCAACGGCGAGCGCGTCAAGGAACTGTGCGCCGAAGCGCTCAAGGCCCGTCCGGACGCCGAACTCATCGAACTGGACGCCGCCGGTGCGGACCGGTACGCCTTCGACGAGGTCGTAAGCCCCTCGCTCCTCT
Organism: Bifidobacterium callitrichidarum; assembly: GCF_003129905.1. Lineage (GTDB taxonomy): Bacteria > Actinomycetota > Actinomycetes > Actinomycetales > Bifidobacteriaceae > Bifidobacterium > Bifidobacterium callitrichidarum. The sequence continues at coordinate 5,888 of NZ_QFFM01000035.1, read as the reverse complement.
CGGACGTGGCCGTGGTCAAGATCCTCAACCTGCAGAACGCGGACGAGAAACTCGCCGAAGCGATTGTGGCCTACACCAAGGAGGCCGTCAAGGACCCGGCGAACTCCAGCGTGGTGATCTGCCAGCATGAAGGTGGCGCGAAAGGCAAGCGCGTGCTCGACCAGCTCGTCAAGGCCGGTGCCCGCAAGGAGGACGTGCCGGACCTCAAGAAGCCGGACGCACAGCTCAACTTCACCATCGCCCAGTTTGAGAAACGAGGCCGGCGCGTGGAACCGATGGCCGCCCAACAGCTCGTCTCCGTGCTCGGCGGCAAGACCGGCGAACTGGCCGCCATGTGCGAACAGCTGTGCTTCGACTTCGACGACAACCCCATCGGCCTGGACCGTGTGAACCAGTATCTGACGGCCAACCCGCAGGTCACCGGTTTCGCCGTGGCAGACAAGGCCGTGGAAGGACGCACTGCCGAAGCCATCGTGATGATGCGCGCCGCCGTCGAACAGGGCACCGACCCGATAGCGCTGATCGGCGCGCTCGCCATGAAGCTCAGGACCATCGCCAAGGCGTCCGCGGTGAAGGCCGGTACCATCTCCCAGGCCGAGGCCAAGACGAACCCGTGGGTGCTGAAGAACGCGATGCGCCAGCTCGGTGGATGGACCTCGCCGGGGCTCGCGCACTGCATCCGCATGCTCGCCTGGGCGGATGAGCAGAGCAAGACGAACGGCGGCGACCCGATGTACGCGCTGGAACGGTGCATCGAGGATATCGCCCGTAAGGGTCGGTAGCGAATCTTACATAATAATGGCGGGAAACCTGGGTGCTGAAAAAGATAGGAAAGGCTTGAACATGAATACGGAGAACATCACGGTGGCGGTGCCGACCGGTGAGGGCATGCGGGAATTGGGCCGGCGCGTGGCCGAACAGGTGCGCGGCGGCGACGTGCTGCTGCTGTCCGGGCCGCTGGGGGCGGGCAAGACCACGTTTGCGCAGGGATTCGGCGCGGGACTCGCCATCACCGAACCCATCGTGTCGCCCACCTTCACCATCGCCCGTGAACTCGACGGACGGTTCGCGGATGGTACTCCGGCCCACTTGGTGCATGTGGACGCCTACCGTCTCGGCGGCTCCTCCTACGCGCCCGGACAGGACGCGGTTGGCCGACTCCTGGACGAACTGGAATCGCTGGGCCTGGATGAGGAGCTGGAGGATCCCGGCGAACACACCGTCGTGCTCATGGAATGGGGCGAGCAGATGGCCACCGCATTGGCGCCGGAACGGCTGGAGATCCACATCGACCGACCGCTGGACGCCGCCGCGGTCACGGATGAGGACGGCGAACTGACCGGAGACGGCGAGCGTACCGTGACCTTCGTGCCGGTGGGAGCGCGTTGGGAGTCGTTCGCGCTCTGATTCCTAGAGGACTGGTTGTAGACTCTTAAAGGCTTTTTCGCGGCCGGTGGCCGATGTGACGCAGGAGGATTGCATGGTGACGCATACGCTGGTGATTGACACCTCATTCGGTTCCACGGTCGGCGTGGCCGGTCACGAGCCCATCGTGGAGACCGATTCGCGCACCCATGTGGAGAAGCTGCAGGGCAACATCGCCCGCGCCGTCACGGACGTCGGTCTCACACCCTCCGATCTGGACGAGATCGTGGTGGGCGTGGGCCCCGCACCGTTCACCGGCCTGCGAGCCGGCATCGTGGCCGCCAAGGCGCTGGCTTTCGCCACCGGTGCGAAACTGCTTGGCCAGAATGTGCTCGAACCGCAGGCCCAGTGGAACCTCATCCGCCGTAGCAAGGACGGCACGCTCGGCGACCCCCGCACCTTCCATGTGCTCACGCTCGCCGTCAACGACGCGCGCCGCAAGCAGCTGTACTTCGAACTGTGCTCGAGCCCGGTGGAAGGCGCCGGTACCGACAGGCCGAGCCTCGCCACGCCGCTGATCGCCATGGACATCGACTACCCGGCCTCCATCGTCGAGCGCGTCAACGAGGCCGTGCGCGCCTACCGCCAGACCATTGAGGGCGACGTGGCGGTGGACGTGATCGGCCACGGCGCCGAAAAATACGCGGCCGTACTGGGCGGCATCGAATCGGTCGGCGACATCACCGACTCCTCCGTGCTCGACCAGGGTGCGCAGGGACTCGGCATCTTCGCCACCGAAGCGGCACTCAACGCCGAACGCACCTCGGACGCACCGGTCGAACCGTTGTACCTGCGCCGTCCGGACGCCGAGGTGCCGGCCCCGCTCAAGCACGTGCTCGGCCATGAAGGCGCGGAGCGTACGGCCTGATGATCGCAGACCTGAACGAACTGGACTACGAACGGGCCGTCGCCGCCATGCGTGCGCTGGAGGTCGAACTCTTCGGCAACCATGCGTGGAGCGAGGCTTCCGTCCGTCAGGAACTGACCGCCACGGGACGCACGTATGTGTTCGACATCGCCGATGACGGTACCGAGGAGACTGGTGACACTGGTGACGCCAGTGACGCGAACGCCGGCATCGTCCGCGGATTCGCCGGCTACTGGTACGACGGCGAGGACGCTGAGATCATGGACGTGGGCGTCGGCCGCGCCTATCAACGCAAGGGCATCGCCCGCACGCTGATGACGGCACTCATCGCACGGGCCGAAGCCCAGGGCGCGCGACGCATGCTGCTCGAGGTCAGCGTGGTCAACGAACCGGCCATCGCCCTCTACCACGGTTTCGGATTCGAACGCATCGGCTTGCGCAAACGCTACTACCAGCCCGAAGGCATCGACGCCTACGTGATGGCCTTGGACCTCAAACCGCGCGTGGTCGGCTTCCAAAGCGCGACGCACACGGCGAACGGGACAGACGAAACGAACACAACAACCCCGGTAATACAGGCCTCGGCATCATCGGCGGCCACGGCAACGGCAGACGAAGCACGGCAAGACAAGAAACAGGAGCGGCAATCATGAGCGAACCGATCGTACTGGGCATCGAATCCACCTGCGACGAAACCGCGGCGGCCATCGTACACGGCCGCGAACTGCTGTCCAACGTGGTGGCCTCCTCCATGGAGGAACACGCGCGATACGGTGGCGTGATCCCCGAAATCGCCTCGCGCGCGCACGCCGAAGCGTTCGTGCCCTGCGTCTCCAAGGCGCTCGCCGACGCGAACATGACACTCGCCGACGTGGACGCCATCGCCGTCTCCGCGGGCCCCGGACTCGCCGGATGCCTCGCCGTGGGCGTCTCCGGCGCCAAAGCTCTCGCATGGGCGTCCGGCAAACCCCTGTACGGCATCAACCACGTGATCGGACACATCGCGGTCACGCAACTGCAGTTCGGCGCCTTCCCGCCGGACACGCTGGCCCTCATCGTCTCCGGCGGCCACACCTCGCTGCTGCACGTGGAGGACATGCCCCGCAAGATCGACGTGGTCGGCACCACATTGGACGACGCCGCCGGCGAATGCTTCGACAAGGTGGCCCGCCTGCTCGGCTTCCCCTACCCGGGAGGCCCGCACATCGACCGCCACGCCCAGCACGGCGACCCGCACGCCATCCGCGTGCCCCAAGGCCTCACCCAAGGCAAGGCCGGCGCCGCCCACCCCTACGACTTCAGCTTCTCCGGCGTCAAGACCGCCGTGGCCCGCTGGGTGGAAAGCGAACAGGCCGCCGGCCATGACATCCCCGTGGACGACGTGTGCGCCTCGCTGGCCGACTCCGTGGCCACCGTGCTCGCCCGCAAGGCCATGCGCGGCTGCGAACAATACGGTTCCAACACGCTCATCGTGGGCGGCGGCTTCTCCGCCAACTCGCAGCTGAGGGCCAAACTCCTCGAATACGGTGAGAAGCACGGCGTGGAGGTACGCATCCCGCAGATCAAACTCTGCACGGACAACGGCGCCATGGTGGCCATGTTCGGCGTCAACCTCGTGGAGGCCGGCGTGGCCCCCAGTGCACCCGACTTCGCCATCGACTCGGCCATGCCGCTGACCAAAGTCAGCATGTAGGAAACCCTGGGAACGCGCGGAGCACAGGAAGGGAAAGAACGCATATGACGAAACTGTTCATCGGATCGCACCTGTCCGCCTCAGGCGGATGGAACGCGCTGCTCAAACGTTCGCATGACGAAGACGGCACCACCTTCGCGTTCTTCCCGCGCTCGCCGTACGGCAGCGTATCCAAGTCGCTCACGCCCTCGGGTGCGGCCGGATTCGCCGCCCGGCTCATGGAGGAAGGCTACGGGCCGCTGGTCGTCCACGCGCCCTACGTCTACAACTTCGCCGCCAAGGACCCGGACAAGCGAGAGTTCGCCATCCGCGCGCTCGCGGAGGACATCCGGTTGCTTGCCCTGATCAAGGAGGCCGGCCAGGAGGTCTACCTCAACATCCATCCCGGCTCCCACGTGGGACAGGGCGCCGAAACCGGCCTGCGACTGATTGCGGACGGACTCAACCAGGTGTTCGACTCCACCGACGGCACCGACATCATGGTGCTGCTGGAGACCATGGCCGGCAAAGGCACCGAATGCGGACGCACCTTCGAGGAACTCGCCACCATCATGGACGGCGTGGAACAGGCCGCACGCATCGGCGTGACCATCGACACCTGCCACCTGCTGGACGGCGGCTACGACCTGACCGGCGACTACGATGGCGTGATGGGCGAGCTCGACCGCGTCATCGGCCTCGACAACGTCAAGGCCATCCACGTCAACGACTCGCAGTTCGGCCTGAACTCGCACAAGGACCGCCACGCCAACATCGGCGACGGCCAACTCGGCATGCCGTTCTTCACCCGACTGGTCAACGACCCCGTGCTCTCCGGATTGCCGATGATCCTGGAAACCAAGGAACAGACGCCCTCCACACACCGCGAGGAGATCGCGCTGCTGCGCTCGCTGCGGAGGGGCTGAGAAGAACTCAACGGTGCCGGTCTCCTGGGTGATTTTGGGAGACCGGCACCGTCGTTGTACTGGCTGTGATATGGCCCCTCACGTGAGCATATCGCCAGCGGCTATGGCTCGCAGGGCGGCCAAGTGGCCCTGCAGCGCCGTATGCCCGGTGGGGGTGAGGCTGGCCCATGTAACCATGTGGCGATTCGATTCCCCCTGGCGCTTGGTCAGCCTCACATAGTCGCAGTCCGCCAGCGTCTTCAGGTGTCGCGAACACATCGCGTCGCTGAGGCCGAGCGTATCGCGAATCGTGGCGAACTGCATCTCTTGCAGGCTCGAGAGCAGACCGCAGATGCGCAGGCGCATAGGCTCGTGGATTACTTCGTCGAATTTGGGAATCACTGATGTGGCACGTGAAGCGGGGGAGCGGGAGGTCTGTGGGCTCATGCCTGGCCCCGTTCCACCAGCTTGCAGAAATACCGGTCATAGGCGTGCTCGCCGAACCAGGCTATTGCGCCCACGACCGTCGCGATGGCGTATGGCAGGTCGGGGATTCCCTGAAGCAGGAGCACCCAGACGACCACGGATGCCACGGCGATGCCGCAGACCAGCATGAAAGCGGACCACCAGAACCACATCACGGCATTTCGGGGTTTGATGAATCCCCAGATCATGTCGTAATCGGCCCCGATCTGCTCCTTGCGCCACGCATTCACCAGATACCCGACATAGATCAGTGTGAGGATCCAGAACATATCGAAAAACGCTTCGAATATGGAGGTGCTGATGCCTGCTGACCATCCCTCGCCGCTGGATTGGATATTCATCTGTGCGGCCCACTTGCCGTACAGGCCCATCACGCTTGCGGACAGGAAACCATTGAGCGGGTAATACCATTTCGGCGCCATGATTCGCGCGGCGGTGAGAGAACGGTCCTGATCCAACTGGGAGAGCATGGTGGCCGCGGCGGCGGGGTCGCTTGCGGGGCTGTCTCTTCTCCCCCTCTCCGAGCCCCCGA
>NZ_QFFM01000034.1 GCF_003129905.1 Bifidobacterium callitrichidarum | reverse complement strand
GGACCGATACCGTTCGCGCTCATTCCCGATGAGGCACCACCACACCCTACGCGCTCAAAAAACGTGAGGCACGTCGAGCCAAGGTGACGGACTGTAAGAGTGATAATAATTATTGCGACACTCAGACCAATGATTTGACCGGTGGCACGGATGGCAAGGGCGAGAAGACCTACGCCGACGTGGATCGCGTAGCTGGACAGTTCAGGGTTAAAGGTCTAACGATGCCGTCCAATGAGGGTGTCAAGTACACGTACAAGCTGACTGAAACGAAAGCTCCGGAGGGATATGTGGAGTCCAATACTGACTACACGTTCTCTATTGGTTACCGGCAGGAAGAAGTCGCTCTAAGCGGTGTAACCAGTAACAAGATTCCGAATGCCAAGTCTGTCACTCAGTTGCCGTTGACGGGCGGCGACGCCCGTAGCTGGATGCTGATTGGCGGTGGACTGGCGTTGATGGCGGCGCTCGCCGCGTTGGCAACGGGACGGGTGAAGCGTCGTGAGCTGTGAATGACTGTGCTTCCGTCATCGAGTGCATGAGTCGTCGGTGATGGAAGCACATCGGCCGGCATTCTTCAATCAACGGATGCCGGCCGCAAACCCCCAATACAGATTTTGCGGATCATGGAGCCACAACGGTGCCAGTCTCCGTGATCCCAACAGAACATCGAAAGAACAAACAAAGAAGAAGGAGTATCTCATGCAAATGAGAAAACTGTTCGCCGGCTTAGCCGCCGTCGCCACCCTGCTCGGCGGCATGGCATTCAGCGTCACCACCGCCAATGCGGACGGCGAGACTGGTGTGGTGTCGTCGCTTGGTGATGGCACGATTACCCTCAAGTCGGATAACGTCAAGAATTTTCAGGATGCCGATGGCAATTCACGTGTGTTTCAGTACATCAAACTCGCAGGCTACAAGCTCACGCCTGAGACTAATACGACTGGTCAGACCAAGTACCTCACGTTGGTGACGAATACCGCATACGAGACTCAAATCAAGGACGCGATTACAACGACATGGCCTAGTGAAACGGTTCCCGCAGATGTGGATCCGCTCGTGTGGGCGACCACCAAGACCATCGACGAAACCACGTGGCGCACGTTCATCACGAATCTCGGCAAGAAACTGGCGGAGGGCACTGGCACGACGCTTCCGACCATCAAGCCCGACGTTACTGCTGGAACGGACACCAATCCGGCGACCGCGAAGTTCGACTTCAACAGTACAAACCCTGTCTCTGGTCCGGGTCTGTACGTGCTGCTCGATACCACGACCAAGTTCCCGGCTGAAGGACCGAACGCCAACAACTGTACGATTACGTACGGCAAGCTGCAAGCCATGCTCGTCGGCACCAAGATTGAGGATGCCAGTGTGAAGAATGCGGACGGTACGCTCATCATCGAAGGTAAGAAATCGAATCTCGCCGCTGGCACGGGTGAGCCGAAGACCAACATTACGACGAACTGCAAGCCGAACGGCTACTTCGAGAAGACTGGACCCGACGGTAAGGGACTTCAGGGCGTTGAGTTCACCGTTTACAAGGTCAAGGACAATACTGTGCAAGACTCCGACTTTGTCCCAAGCGATAAGTCGTCTGGCAGCATCGACACTAATAAGTTCGAGGTTGTCACCACCATCGGCAAGAACGGTGTGCTCACCTCTAATAATGATGGTCACGTCGCTATTAACAATTGGGAGGCTGGTGACTATTACGTGGTCGAGAGTGGTATGCCCACTGGCAACTACTATCTGAAGGAGTTTCGCGCCTATCTCAAGATTCATGTCGAGGAGGGAGCGAAGGCGAGTTTTACGATTACCGATCTCAACCCGAACAAACTGCTCACTGAGGATGGCGGTATTTACAGGTACAAGAACGTCACCAGTACCTCACAGCTTCCCAAGACCGGTGCCGAAGGCATCGCCCTGTTCTTCGTGGTCGCCGCCCTGCTCGCCGGCGCGGGCGTGACGGTGTTCCTGAAGTCTCGCAAGACCAAGGCCATGCTGAACGCCTGATTGGCGCTCCGTGGGATATAGATAATCCGGCATAGCTCAGGTGGGTGCATACCAACATGGTATGCACCCACTTTTGTTTCCTTGTGATTCAGCTGTCGATAGGAAAAAAGAGTCCTTTGATTCCTCGTCACACCTGAAATCAAAGAATTCAAGGGAATCAAAAGTCTCAAAGACGGCAGCTGAGTTTTGTATCGGTCCGGCACCTCAATCTACTGCCAACATCTCTCCAATGCCAATGAGTCGTACTGAGTCATCCGCATCGGCGATGCTGCGTAGTGCGGGAGTGAACCCGCTGAGCGAGAACAGGTACAGCAGTCGATGATTGGCCTTGAGCTTCGCGGCTCGGTTGCGCAACGTCTCCAGCATGGACGGATCCATCGGCGTGGTGCGGAACTTGCATTCACCGGCGATCGCCTGAGTGCTGGCGCGGTTCAATCCCACCACGTCGATTTCGTCGGTCTTGTCCCACCAACGTCCAGTACGGTTGAGCCTGAACGGCAGACGCTTGTCCCGGCTTTCCCGCATGAGCCATTCCGCGCTGATATGTTCAAAGGCGCGTGATGCGAAATCATGCAGCGCCGGTTCCACATCCTCCTCATACACGCCGTCGATATCACCGCGATCCAGTTCCGAACGGTTGGGGTACACGAAGGAATACCAGAATCGGAACAGGTCATCGTCAAGCTGGTACAGTCCACGAGTGCCTTTTGCTTGTTCCCCGGTCGATGCTGTCACGGGGAACTCCCGGCGAACGATGCCGACCTCGATGAGATTGGACAGGTAGAAGCCCAAAGTGCCTGGTGGCAATAAGGTGTGCGTGGCGATGTCATTCAGCCTGGTGTCTCCCAGAGCGATGGCCCGAATGATGGTGTTGTACTTCGCTGTTTCGCGGAATTCCTCGCGCATGAGGATTTCCGGTTCCATATAGAGCGCGGTGCCTCTGCGCAGCAAGTGCCGCTTGATGTTATATGCGAGTGGCTGGTCGGGGTCGAACGAATTGAGATACTGTGGAATGCCTCCGAGCGCGGCATAGGCCAGGACTTTGTCTTCGTCGCTGTAGCCGGGGAAGAACTGCATGGCGTCCCAGTAGGGGAGCGGTAGCATTTTCAGAATGCCTGTCGCACGTCCGTACAGAGGCGCCTTTTCCGAGAGCAGCTCCTTTTCGATGAAACTCATGGCGCTGCCGCAGAGCACGAGCATGATGTCGGAGTGTTGGAGCGAGTGGTCCCAGAGATTCTGCAAGATGGACGGCAATGCCGGATCCGATTTCACGAGGTAGGGAAATTCGTCGATGATGACAAGCCTACGTGAACCGTCGCTGACGGCCGGCAGCGTGGTGATTTCGCCAAGCGCGGTTTGCCAATCGGAATATTGGCGAAGATATTTTCCTGCCGGCGCTCCTGCTTCGAACATGCGTTTGGAGAATTCGCCGAGTTGCTCTTCTTTGGTCGCCATTTGCGCGGAGAAGAACAGTGTGGGCTTGCCCTGCGAGAAATGCGACAATGTCTCGGTTTTGCCGATTCGTCTGCGCCCGTACAGGATCACGAGCTGTGCTTTGGGGGAGTCGTAGCAGTCTTGAAGAAAGGCGAGGTCGTCTTTCCGTCCTATGAAGGTCATTTCCGAAGCCTCCTTTATATAGTCGTGACTTTTATAGTCTAAACAATAATAGTTATGACTATATAAAATGTGTTCGTCGATGTCGAAGCGCTGGGTTTCGTGTCATGGGTTCGGAATGCTGGCATTGTTGATGCGTTCTTAGCTGCCATGGGCTTTCTAAAGTTCATCGTATGGTCATCTTGCGGTCCGGTGATTCCTTGCATCTGCTTCGATAATGGAATGCAACAATCGAGGGGAGAGGGGAATCGCATGACGCAATCGTCCAAGAACCAGGTGCCGGACTCCACGCAGAAGCTGACGTATCCGTTGGAATCGCCGGTCTGGATCACTGGCACGAATGACGTGGCGCGCGAATCGTTTGCGGCGGGCAATCGCAACGCCTTGGGCGATGCGGCCGGCATCGTGATTGGCGCGGCGGCTGCGGTCGGATGCGCCATTGCCGGCGTGGGCAGAATCGCCGCCGAAGTGGGCTCCATGTGGGTCACGAACCACGGCGACGACGCGCATTTCAGCCTCTTTGCCGCGAACTGGCGCAACATTGGCGTCGGACTCGTGTTTCTGCTGCTTGCCGTCGTCGCGGCGATTCTGGCTGTGGAGTGCGTGCGCGCGGAAATCAGGTGGAGTCGCATCCACAAAGCCTCGCTGAACCCGGACGTCGTGGGCGTGCGGACCAAGGCCTTCGACTCGGGCGACATGGTCGTGTCCCCGGACGACACGGACAACGATGGCGACCCGGTCAAGCATCCGCTCATCCACATCGTCTTCCGGTGCGACGAGGCGCCGCGCACGATCCGCATCCCCGCGTACCTCCGGGCGGACCGGTGGGAGGAACTGTTCGGCCCCGATCCTATAGCTGACTGGCGTCACCGTCATCTCATGGCCTGGCTCACCTTCTCCATCGATGGCGACCGGCTCGGACTCATCGGACTCGACCGCATCCCTCCCGAACTGGTCAAGGAGGCGTATTCCTCGCGGTCGCTCCCGGACGAGCTGGCGGCCGGGGAAGGTGCGCTGTTCAGGCGGACCGTCAGCGGTCATTACTTTGTGGATGTCGATCTCGCCGGAGTCGTGCGCCGGCATTAGTTCATCGCAGTCGTTGCAAGCTCTTGCTGAGCGTTCGCTGGGTCTGCGTGGAACGTTCGTCGAGTCTGCGATGGGCGGTTGTCGGGGCCGGTGCAGGTCGGTCACCGTACCTGTGTCGGCGTTAGACGTGTGGTGGTACTCGTCGAGTTCGCGGCCACGTCCCAGCGGCGAGTGCCGTAGGTACGTCAAACGTGCGTTGACGTTCGATAGGCCTACCTACGTCAGTCGCTTCCCGCGTGCGGCGGGCAATGGTGCACAACGGTACGCAATGGTGTACATCGGTGTACATTCGTGTAATTTGGTACGCATTCATTCGCGATGATTTGACGCGAGGCTCAGTGGACTTTCAGGAAGGCGTGAGGGAATATGCCGAATCCCGCATCGTTATGCGAAGGTTCGCGCGGTTATATATGAGTGTCGGCAAACAAAAGCGAGCCGGCGGGATTTCCGCAGAATCTCATAACTGAACGAACCTTTCTTCTTCCTTCTTCTCTTCCTCTCTCCTCGGGCCCGGCCTCATCAGCCGGGCCTTTCCTTTTGCGGTGGTTAGGTCGGGCATCGTCAGACGGGCCTGTTCTGTCGGATACGTCTATCGCCAGTGACTTTGGCCCTGGCTGTGGCTGCCGAGGTCGTGACTGGTCAGGAATGAGACGGGCGGCGATGCGCCGAAATGTGGAGTAATCCACAACACGCCGGTAACCAGAAAGCTGCATCCACATAGGTCGGCCCAGGTAGACGGACGCATACGCGGCCGGTTAGCGTCGGGCTCATGAAGACGCATCACATCATCGCGGACAAACTTGCGCAAGCGCAGCAACGAGGCAGCTGCGTGTTTGCGGCCAACATCGCCGAGGGCAAGGCACTGAGGCGTCGGGTGCGCGCCGGGGAATTGGTCAGCCCGTATCGTGGGATATTCGTCAGAGCGGATTATTGGGACTCGCTGAACGACGCCGAGCGGGCTCAGCATCTCGCGCGTTGTTTGGCGGCGCGATATCCGTCATGGGTGTTCGCCGGGCCCACGGCAGCTGCCCTGTATGGATTTGATCATCAGTGGTCGATTCATCGTGCGGGGTTGTATCTTGCATCTACGGACACGTCCCGCCCTGGTGCGAATGGTATACGCCATATATTTATGTCCGAAATACCGCTTGCTCGAGTGCAGGGTGTGCAAGTGACGTCAGTGGATCGGACACTGGTGGATTGTGCCCTGATCCTTCCGTTTGCCAGTGCGCTGCCCATCTTTGACTCGGCCTTTAGGAGAGGTGTTTGCGCTGTGGGCGGGCTGCGCTCCCTATGTGCGGGACTTCGTCGTGATACCTCAGCGATAAATCGGTTGCTGGAGTATGTGGATCCGCTCAGCGAGAATGGTGGTGAGTCATCGGCGCGGGCGGTGATGATAGAGGAGGGTTTCCCGGTGCCGCAACTGCAACGGGTGTTTGAGGCGCCCGGAAATCCTGGTGAGTGGTACCGGGTTGATTTTGCGTGGTCGTTCCCAGGCGGATACACGATTGTCGCGGAATATGACGGTATGGTCAAATACACGGATCCTGCGATGACGGGCCACCGTTCCATCCAGGCCGTGGTCAATCAACAGGGTGAGCGGGAGCACAAGCTGTATGAGTGGGGTGTGAGCCGCATAGTTCGTCTCAGCTATGACGATGTTATGCGGAGACAGCCGTTGATTGACAAGTTGTGTGCTGCCGGATTGCCGCGAAATGCTTGAGGCGGAGGAGTGCTGGGCGGAGTGTCTGCTGGTTGGAGAGGACGTGGCGGTCTTTTGAGACTAGAAGATCGGCTTTCTGGCTTCAAAAGACCCCTGAAAGGTGGCATTGCGGTCTTTTGGAGCTAGAAGAGTTGCCCTTCTGTACTCAAAAGACCTCTGGAGGACTGTTTGGCGGTCTTTTCAGTACAGAAGACTCATGTTCCTGTACTCAAAAGACCGCAGAACGCCGTTGTGGCGGTCTTTTCAGTACAGAATACATGGCGTACTGGTATGAAATGACCGCGACGGAAGCGATAGGGGGTGTCGTCGAAAGGTCGTCGCCGGCCGATGATGGTCTCTCGAGGATTGTTGCTGGGGCATTGCGGTCGATGTTGATTTTTGAGTGGGGGCAGCCGCTGATGATGAGCTGCGACGCTTTTGGATACGAAATGTGCGGTGCGTGGAGGCAACGGAGGACGGCTCCGCCGGTCGGAGTCGGCCGTCTGTAGGGGGGGGGCTGCCGCCTTGGCCGCTCCAGGATTGGTGTGGATCGGCACGAGGAGGACGACTCGAGGAGCCGTATACGCGATTGGCGAGAAGTCTGGGTGAATCTGACGATTGTGTCCTTGAAGCTATGGAAGCAGTTTGAGCGCAAGATGCGTGACACGCCGATTTAATGCTAATGAAAATGATTCTCAATATGTGTTATGCTGTCTTCTGAAAACGATTGAAGAGGTCCGAGTTCACGGGAATCACGCGGTTACCCGAAGATCGGCGAAGAACGTCAGAGCGATGTGCCGCGATGTTCGGAGCACGGTTTTCAGGTCCATCTCGGATGCGGACTGAGGGAACTGCGATGGCACCGCGACGGTACTGTTCGGATCGCTTCGAAGTCGGCCGAACGACTGCATGCGGAACCGCTGCGAACCAGGCGGTTGCCAGCAGACCGGCCGCAAACATGCCAGATAGAGAGGAAAAACTATGTCCGTCGCATCTTATGTCAAGCGTGCATTCGCGGGAATCGCCGCGGCAGCCGTATTACTCACCGTCGCAGCCTGCGGGTCCGCCGGCGCCGGAACCGCCGCTGGAGCCGCCAAGTCCGGCGACGCAACCGATGCCTCCAGCACCATCGAGGTCGTCGCCTCCATCAACCAGTGGGGCTCCGTTGCGAAAGATCTCGGCGGCGAGCACATCACCGTCACCAACATCATGACCAAGACCAACGTCGAGGCGCACGATTACGAACCTACGGCCAAGGATGTGGCCAGGTTTGGCAGCGCGCAGGTCGCCATCGTGAACGGCGCCGACTATGACCCGTGGGCGTCCAAGGCCGCCGAGTCCACCAAGGCCACGCTGGTGGACGCCGCCGAAACCGCCGGCATCAAGGAAGGTGACAACCCGCACGTTTGGTTCTCCGCCAAGGCTCGCACGGCGGCCGCGGACGTCATCACCGCCGCCTACCAGCAGGCCGACCCCGCCCACAAGGCCGATTACGCCAAGCTCAACCAGGACTGGCATGCCAAGGAGAACCAGCTCGAAGCCAAAATCAAGAACGCTTCGGCCAAGACCAAGGACCTCCCGTACGCGGCCACCGAATCCGTGGCCTGGTATCTGGCCGACGATCTCGGCATGACCGACGCCACGCCGCAGGGCTACGCGCAGGCCTCCGCCAACGAAAGCGAGCCGACCCCGGCCGACATCAAGGATTTCCAGGACGCGCTCAAGGCCGGCGACGCCAAGCTGCTGGTTCTCAACACGCAGGAATCCAACTCCACCACCGAGCAGATCACCGATGCCGCCAAGCAGGCCGACGTGCCGGTCGTGGAGCTGACCGAGCAGATGCCCGCCAAGTATGGCGACCTGCTCGACTGGATGGGCGCGCTCGTGGACCAGTTCGCGACGGCCGCGAAGTAGTGTGATTCCGTACCGTATCACGCCAATCAGGGCCATACTCAGGGTGTCTCGGGGCTGACCCGAGGCACCCTTTGCGTTAAGGTTGCTTCAGAGTGAATGGCCGGGAAACGGCGCAAGGCCCCCGAACCGGTCCCAATAGTTAGAGAACCGTGAGGAAACCGGGGAGAACGCTGATTCTCCAAGGTTCGGTGGCGAAAATATGCCACGGAAAAACATCACAGGACAAGCAGGCGAATGAGCGAGAACACCACTAACACGAGCAGTAGCAGCGTATCGAGGTCCCGTTGGCGCCTCTGGGAGGACCGTGCCGAGGCGGACGAGGTCACTCCCAAGCATCCGCACAGGCCGTTCCCCGGCTGGCTGTACGCCATCCTCTTCATCGTGTTCGACGCCGTGGCCGTGGCCGCACTCGAAGTGGGCGTGTCAACCAGCTCTACGCGCGTGCAGCTGTCCAGCCCGGACGTCGGCTTCAACTTCGTGACCAAGCTGTGGAGCGAAGGCAACGCCGTGGTGCTGCTCAACGTGTTGCTCGTGGGGCTGCTGTATCTCATGCTGCTCATGCTGTTCAACCGCTTCTGGACCGCCAGCGCGGTGATTGTGGGCGTGGCCATCTTCGTGGCCGCCATCGAGCACTTCAAGATCGAGATCCGTTATGAGGCGATCCTGCCAGCCGACCTCAATTTCCTAGGTTCCAACACCGGCAACATGCTCACGTTCATTCCGGCCGGCGCACATGTGACCATCCTCATCGCGCTCGGCGTGTTCGCGGCCCTGCTTGCGCTGATTCTGGTGTTGCGTCATCTCGACGGTCGCAAGGGCCGCATGATCCGTTCGGGCAACATCGGCCTGAACCTCGGCACGCGACTGGTGCTCATCCTGCTGCCGATCCTCGCCTTCTCCCTGTACTGCATGCAGGTGAGCACCACCGATTCGTGGGCCAACAAGTTCTCGCACGCCATGGGCGACAAGCCGTCCATGTGGGATTCCGTCTACGACGCGCAGCGCAATGGCCCGCTCGTGGCATTCACCCGTCAGCTCCACCCGAAGGTTATGAACAAGCCGGACAACTACTCCGAAGAAACCATGAAGCAGGTGGCCGCACGCTACAAGAAGGCCGCCGCCAAGATCAACGCCTCCCGTGCGAACGATCTCAACGATTCCACCGTGGTGTACGTGCTGTCCGAATCGTTCTCCGACCCGAGCCGCGTGCCCGGTCTCAAGGTGAACAAGGATTCCATGCCCAATATCCGCAAGATCAAGGAATCCACCACCTCCGGCCTCATGCTTTCCTCGGGTTACGGCGGCGGCACCGCGAACCTCGAGTACATGGGACTGACGGGCCTGAGCATGGCCAACTTCGATTCCTCCCTGACCAGCCCCTACCAGCAGCTCGTGCCGTCCGAACACTGGACACCCACTGTGAACCAGCTGTGGGGCGCGCCCGCCAACTCGCTCGGCTACCACCCGTACGAGTCCAGCATGTACTCGCGTGCCACGAACTACAAGAAATTCGGCTTCTCGCACTTCTACACGCTCACCGGCCCGGACGTGATCAAGTACCAGGACAAGATCGACGAATCGCCGTACGTCTCGGACAAGTCCACCTACGATTCCGCGCTGGAGGGAATCAAGTCCGGCAAGACGAGCAAGTTCATCCAGATCATCACGATGCAGAACCACATGCCCTACCACGAGTGGTATGAGAACAACGACTTCACCGCCGAATCCACCACCGGCACACCGCTGGAGGAGGATGAGAAGGAGTCCATCGAGACCTACCAGAAGGGCGCGTCCATCACGGACGAGGCCACGCAGGAGTTCCTGGACGAGCTCGACAAACTGGACAAGCCCGTCACCGTGGTCTTCTACGGCGACCATCTGCCCGGCATCTACTCCTCCGCCAGCCAGGACGACGACAACTCGCTCGCGCTGCACCTGACCGACTACTTCATCTGGTCCAACAAGGCATCCGGCACGCAGGGCAACAAGACGGGCGGTTCGGCCTACTCCTCGCCGAACTTCTTCGTGGCCCAGGCCGCCGACCATATGAACGCCAAGGTCTCGCCGTACCTCGCGTTCCTCACCGAAATGCACGCGAAGGTGGCCGCCATGGAACCGCCGGTGGTCAACAAGATCCAGGGCTGGGACCGCATCCCCGAAGGCCAGTCGATCTATCTGGACCACGCCGGCAACCCGATGAGCGAGGACGACTTCGACGAAGCGACCAAGCAGCTGCTTGCCGACTACAAGCTCATCCAGTACGACATCACCGCCGGCAAAAACTACCTCAAAGACACGGACTTTATGACGCTGCCGTAAAACGGACAGCACAGTGTGCTGTCCGTAGGCAGCGTGCGAGACGACAGTCGAGCCAGCAAACCGCGGGGCCATGGGCCCCGTCCGTAATTGCGGTACCGTTACCGTAAAGCAAACAGCCCACTGAGCTGTCCGCAGGTGAGGGGAGCGACTGCGTCGCGATGTAAATCCGTAAGGATTTCGGGCTTTTAGGCAGTGCGCGAGTCGATAGAAGGATCAACAGGCCGCGGGCAAAGCCCGTCCATAATTGCAGTACCGTTACCGTAAAACAAACAGCCCCTCTCCTCGGCTCCCCCTGTCAGGGGAGCTGGCGGCGCAGCCGACTGAGGGGTAGTCCCTCCAGGGATGCTCGACGTAATCGGGCCTTCGCCTCACAACCAGCATGGCACCCTGCTACCTGCGATATCCACTCCGGAATCATGCCGTTCCACCCATGCCGCCCGACCTACAATAAAAGCCATGAAGCGCATCGACGTGAATCATCACTGGCAGTTCCGCTCAATCGATGGGGGCTCATGGCAATCGGTCACGCTCCCGCACGACGCGATGATCCGCGAGGCGCGCGATCCGAACACGCCCAACGGCTACAACACCGGCTACTATCTTGGCGGCACCTACGAATACCGCACCACGCTGCACGTCGCCACTCCGCCCACCGCCGCGCTCCTTGAATTCGAAGGCGTCTACCCGGGAGCCACCGTGCTCGTCAACGACGAACCGGCCGGCGAGCTCACATACGGCTACGGCGACTACTATCTCGACATCGCCGCCCTACTCAAGCCCGGTGCCAATGCCCTGACCGTGCTGGTGGACAATTCCCGGTGCCCGAACTCGCGCTGGTACTCCGGTTCCGGCATCTACCGGCCCGTATGGCTGTGGGTCGCCGATACCGGGGACACGGCCGATTCGCGCGACCTGTCAGGCTTGTCCGGCCCGTCCATCACTCGCAGTCCGTCCGCCGACGTCACCAAGCCGGCCCCATCCGATTCGCCCGAACCGTGCGACGTAATCCGCCCCGACGCCGCTCGTATCAGCACCGTCGCCATCGCCGACGACGATTCCGCCACCATCGCCATTGACCTTGACCAACCAATCGGCCCGAACCAATACCTCTGGACGACGGTTGCGGACGCTTCCGGAGCCACGGTCGCACGATTCCGCGGGACAACGGGCATGATTCCGCACGCCCGGCTCTGGTCGCCTGCATCTCCCGCGCTGTACACCGCACGTATCGAACTCTGCACGGAAGTCGGCACGGTACTCGACGTCCACACTGAGCGATTCGGCATTCGCACGCTCACCTGCGACGCCGCGCACGGGCTCAGACTCAATGGCAAACGTATGCTGCTTAACGGCGGCTGCGTGCACCACGACAACGGCATCCTCGGTGCGGCCACCCTGCCCCAGGCCGAATACCGCCGCGCCCGCATCATGAAGGAACAGGGCTTCAACGTCGTCCGCTCCGCGCACAACCCGCTCTCCAAAGCCTTCCTTGACGCCTGCGACGAGGTGGGCCTCATGGTGATGGACGAGGCCTTCGACATGTGGTGGATGCACAAGACCAGCTACGACTATGCCGGCTCCTTCCGCGACCATTACGCCGCCGACCTGGCTGCAATGGTTCGCAAGGACCGCAACCACCCGAGTGTGGTGCTCTACTCCATTGGCAACGAGATCGCGGACACCAAGTCGCCGCGTGCCGCCGAAGCCGCACGCTCGATGCGCTCGATAATCCGGGAAATCGACCCGTCAAGACCAGTCATCGACTGCGTGAATCCGATATCCCTGTCACTCGCCGCCAAAACCAAGGCCGGCATGAACGAGCACGACGCCAAGGTGGAGGGCGAGCCTGGCCTCAACACCACGCTCGAACACGCCTCCGGTCCGGCATTGCTCGCGGCCATCGACCGGCTGATGCCGCTTGCGCTCGCCACGGGCATCATGGACCGCCAGACCGATGCCGTCTTCCGCGAGGTGGACGTGGCCGGTCTCAACTACTGCCGTCAAGGGCCGGAATGGTTCCACCGCCGCCACCCGAACCGTGTGTTCTGCGCCAGCGAGACGTATCCGCAGGAAATCGCCTACACCTGGCCCGAGATCCGCCGGCTGCCGTATCTCATCGGCGACTTCGTATGGACCGGCTGGGACTACATCGGCGAGGCATCGGTGAGCGCATGGGCGTACACGAAGCCCGAACCGGACGGTTGGACGGCCGAATACGGCAACCGTGCCGCCCTACGCGGCCACCTGACCGGCCCGTATCGGCGGTATCCCGGCCTGTTGGGCGGCTCCGGACTCATCGACATCACCGGTGAGCCGACTGGGCAGATGCTCTACCGTCAGGTGGTCACCGGCGTGCGGCGCCGGCCTGCCATCACCGTGCGGCCCATGCAGTTGCTGTACGGCGGGGGAGCGGCGCGTCCGGGGCGCACCTCACGGTTCATCGAGCGAGGGCATGACGGTGTGGCCAGCTGGTCATGGGACGGGTATGAGGGGCGTGACGCGCTGGTTCAGGTGTATTCCGGTGGGCGATGCGTACGTTTGCTGCTCAATGGTCGGCCCGTTGGAGGCACGGGGCCGGTGCGCCGGTGCATGGCGGAGTTCCGTGTGCCGTACGAACCGGGTGAGCTGACTGCGGTGGCCTATGCGGCGGACGGGCGTGAACTGGGCCGGGATGTGCTGGTCTCCGCCGGACCGGAGGTTGTGGTCAGCACGCGATGCGAACGTGTGCCGAACCCGTATCCGCAGGACGATCCCCGCTGGGACGACACCGAACTGGTCTTCCAATCCATCGCCTTGACCGATGGGCATGGCGTGGTTCATACGACTGGTGACCGGCGTATCATGGTGAGTTCGGAACCGGCGCGGGGTGATGCGCCGGATGCCCCGTCCTGTGCCATCCGTGACGCGGAGCTGTTGGGCGTGGCCAGCGGCAACCCCATCACCACGGACGAGCTCGCCGGACCCACCTGCACCACCTATTTCGGCCGCGCCATGGCCGTCTGGCGGGTGGCCACCGGTGTGCCGCTTCACTCCCATGTGACTATGGAATCATGAGCTATTGCATGGGAATCAGCAAGCGCCTATTCCTGGCTCCCTTTGTTCAAGGAATTGCCGGTGAAACCGACTGAGAGGTAGTCCATCTGGACGCATATCAGTCTTGGCGTAACGGTCTTTTGTGGAATCATGATGATGGGTTTTGCTGATGCTGACGTTGCTACCTGGAACTGACGAAAGGCTTGCATAAAGGATGACGGATATGTCAATTGCGCGATTGCGCAACGCCTACTCCTCCGAACGAACACGCCCGTTGACATGGCGACGTGCACAGTTGGACGCGCTGCGGCGGATGGTCACGGAGAACCGGGAGGATTTCGTGGCCGCGGTGGCCGCCGATTTGGGCAAGCCCGCCGCCGAAACCGTGCTCATGGAATTGAATCTCGTGGCCGACGAGTCGCGATTTGTGCGGAACCGTCTGGGACGATGGACCGCCCGACAGCCTAAACCGATGCCGCTGGCATTGCAACCGGCCGCCGGCTGGACCGTGGCTGAACCCAAGGGTGTGGTGCTCGTCATCGCACCGTGGAACTATCCGGTATTGCTCGCCTTGGCTCCGCTGGCCGATGCGATTGCGGCAGGCAACGCCGTGTGCCTGAAACCGTCCGAACTCGCGCCCAACTCCGCCCGTCTGTTGAGCGAACTGGTGCCACAGTATCTTGACCATGAGGCCATATGCGTGGTCGAAGGCGGTCCCAAGGAGACCGGTGAGCTGCTGAGGCAGCCGTTCGATCATATCTTCTACACCGGCGGCGAACGGGTCGGCAGAATCGTGATGAAGGCCGCGGCCGAGCATGTGACGCCGGTTACGTTGGAGCTGGGCGGCAAATCGCCGTGCTACGTGGACCGTACGGCGGACATCAATGTGGCCGCTCGGCGCATCGTCTGGGGCAAGTTCACCAACGCCGGCCAGACCTGCGTGGCACCGGATTACGTGCTCGCCACGCCGGACGTGGCCGAAGCGTTGGCCCGCCGCATCGCAGTGGCGATCACCGAATTCTTCGGCGAGAATCCGCAGGATTCGCGGGATTACGGTCGCATCATCAACGACCGGCATATGGAACGACTGATCGGATTGCTGCCGGACGGCACCGTACCGCCCGAGACGCCGAGCTCGCCGCTTGTGGTGGCCGCGTCCGCGGTCGGTGCGGCGATGGACATGGTCGGCAGACGCATCAATGCGGGAGTCGCCGCGGCCAACCGAAGCGGCGGCAACGTCGCGGAGGTGGTCAGCGCGCTTGCCAGTGGCACGGCTCCGAAAGCGGATGAAACGTCTGCTGCCGATGTCAGTGGGGGAGTGACGCCACAAGAGACGGCCATGAATGCCGATGCGGTCTCGGAGCCGATTGATGAGGAACCTGCGGCCGGCATTCTGCAGGTTCCAGGCGTGACCGATTCGGCTGGGCGTGTGGTTTGCGGCGGCAAGGTGAATCGGGACGCTCGTTACATCGCGCCGACAGTGCTCTACGGCACCCGGCCGGATGCGGCGGTGATGAAGGAGGAGATCTTCGGGCCTATCCTGCCGATTCTGGTAGTGCGGGACGCCGATGCGGCCATCCGGTTCATCAACAGCCGTCCGAAGCCGTTGGCTGCATACGTATTCTCCCGCGACCATGCGGTTCGGCTCGCCTTCGAGCGTCGTACCAGTTCCGGCGCGTTGGGCTTCAACCTACCCTTGGGGCATCTGCTATCCAGCAGGCTGCCGTTCGGCGGTGTGGGGCTCTCCGGAATGGGCGCCTACCACGGCAAGGCCGGCTTCGACACATTCAGCCATATCAAGACCGTGGTGGTCAAACCCCAGTTCCCGGACACGCTCCGTGCCGTCTATCCGCCCTTCACGGAAGCCAAACAGCGCCTCTTTAACCTCATCACCAAGATGAGCTAGATATGGATGTGACTCCCCTCAGTCTCGCTACGCTCGACGGCTCCCCTCAGAGAGGGGAGCCGAGACAACGGCCTCACATCAGTCAAAATGAGGGAAGCTCCCATGTGGGAGCTTCCCTCATTTCAGCCTATTTCAGCCTATTTCAGCTTGCTGAATGTGTGATGATGTGTGCGGTAGCAAGGCGCACCGAGGGAAGGCGTACGAAGGTACGTCGACCGAGGAGCAACGCAGCTAACGCTCCATCATCACGCATTCAGCGCTTTGAAGCCGATGTCGTGGCGGTAAAACAGTCCCCGCGTCTCCAGCTTGTCGAGAATCGCGTAGACCTTGTCCTGCGCGGCCTTGATGTCCGGGGCGGAGGTCTCCACCAGCAGGACGCGGCCGGAGTTGGCCACCAGACTGCCCTTGCCATCGGACACCACGCCGGCGTAGTAGACGTGGGAATCCTCATCAACCTCGATCTTGGGCACGCGGGCGCCCTTGATGACGTTCTCCGGGTAGCCGTTGGAAGCCAGAACCACACCGAGCGTGGCGTTCTCTTCGTCCCACGTGAACTCCGGGGTGCCGCCGTTGAGAATTTCGCTGATGCCCTGACCCAGGTCGGAGGTGAGCTTCGGAAGCACCACCTCGGTTTCCGGATCGCCGAAACGGGCGTTGAACTCGATGACCTTCGGGCCGTCGGCGGTGGCGATCAGGCCGGCGTACAGGATGCCGGTGAACGGCGTGCCTTCCTCGGCCATGCCCTCCACGGTGGGACGCACGATGGTCTCGATGGCCTCATCGATCACGGACTGCGGAATCTGCGGCACTGGGCTGTAGGCGCCCATGCCGCCGGTGTTCGGGCCTTCGTCGCCGTCGTGGGCGCGCTTGTGATCCTGGGAAATCGGCATCGGCCAGAACTCGGTGCCGTTCACGAAGTTCATCAGAGAGAACTCCTGGCCCTCCAGGAAGTCCTCGATGACCACCTTGGCACCGGCGGAGCCGAAACGGTGATCGACGAAGATGTCCTCCAGAGCACGCTGGGCGGTGTGCTCGTCCATGGCCACGGTCACGCCCTTGCCAGCGGCCAGGCCATCGGCCTTGATCACGATCGGGGCGCCGTGCTCATGCACGTAGTTCTGGGCGCCTTCCAGATCGGAGAACGTCTGGTACTTGGCGGTCGGGATGTTGTGGCGCTCCATGAGCTGCTTGGCGAAGTCCTTGGAGCCCTCGATCTGGGCGGCGGCCTTGCGCGGGCCGAACGCCTTGATGCCGGCGGCGGCGAAATCGTCCACCAGACCTTCGATGAGCGGGACTTCCGGGCCCACGAACACCCAGTCGTAGCCGTTGTCCTTCACGAAGTCGATGAGCGCCGCGTGGTTCGATTCGCTCAGCGCGGTGATATGGATGCCATCCCTGATCATGCCCGGGTTGCCGGGGGCCACGGTCACCTCATCCACGCTGGCACCCTTGAGCAGGGTGTAAGCGATGGTGTGCTCGCGCGCGCCGGAACCGATGACCAGAACCTTCTGTCCCATTGATGTGTCCTTTCCGAGAATATTCTGGCTCCCTTCGCCGAGGGAGCTGCCAACGAAGCTGACTGAGGGGAGGAGTCGGATAACGAACCGTGTCTCCCCTCAGCCGTATACGCGACAGCTCCCCTCAGAGAGGGGAGCCTTGAAGTTACTTCAGTACGATCTGAGTGCCGTCCGTGTCCGGGGCGATGCGGCCGATGACGTAGCCGGCCTCACCGTTGGACTTGAGCAGCTCAATGGTCTCGTCCGCGCTATCGGCGGAGACGGCGAGCACCATGCCGATGCCCATGTTGAAGATGTTGTACATCTCCTTGTGGTCGATGTCGCCGGCCTTCTCCAGCACGTTGAAGATCGGCAGCACGGGCCAGGTGCCGAGCTCGATCTCAGCGGCTAGACCGTCCGGGATCATGCGCGGGATGTTCTCGATGAAGCCGCCGCCGGTGATGTGGGCGACGCCCTTGACCAGACCGGCCTTGAACAGCGGGGAGAGGGCCTTGACGTAGATCTTGGTGGGGGTGAGGATCACCTCGCCGAGCGTCTTGCCATCCAGCTCGTCCAGCTTGGTGTCCACGGTGTAGCCGGCCTGCTCGAACAGGGCCTTGCGCACCAGGGAGAAGCCATTGGAGTGGATGCCGGTGGAGGGCAGGCCGATGAGCACGTCGCCGTCGGCGATGGTGGAGCCGTCCACGATGGCGGACTTCTCGGCCACGCCCACGGAGAAACCGGCCAGATCGTATTCGTCCTCGTCGTACATGCCCGGCATCTCGGCGGTTTCGCCGCCGACCAGTGCGGAGCCGGCCTGCACGCAGCCGTCCGCCACGCCGGCCACGACCTGCTCCAGCAGGGCTGGGTCGTTCTTGCCGCAGGCGATGTAGTCGAGGAAGAACAGCGGTTCGGCGCCCTGGGCGGCGATGTCGTTGACGCACATGGCCACGCAGTCGATGCCGATGGTGTCGTGTTTGTTCATCATCTTGGCCACCATGAGCTTGGTGCCCACGCCGTCGGTGCCGGAAATCAGCACCGGCTCCTTGTAGCCGAGGGAGGCCAGGTCGAACAGGCCGCCGAAGCCGCCGATGCCGCCGACCACGCCGGGACGGTTCGTGCGGGCCACGTGTGACTTGATGCGCCTGACGACTTCGTATCCGGCTTCGACGCTCACTCCGGCGTTCTCATATGCTTTTGGCATTTGGTGGGCCTTTCTTGCTCACACCCCGGCTCCCCTGTTAGGGGAGCCGTCGCGCGAAGCGCGACTGAGGGGTAGTCATTAGTTGAAATGTGTATACGCTTGAATCGATTGGATGACGGTCACTTGGACTCGGTGGGCTGCACGGTGTTGTACTCGTTGCCGATGTACTTGCTCTTATACAGCGCGAATTCGGGCAGGCGCACGCGATCTTCGGGCGTGAGGGACTTGAGGAAGTCGGCCTCGTAATCGTCCAGAGCGGTGGGGTAGTCGCCGTTGAAGTAGGCGACGCACAGACCGCCGTACGGGGCGTCCGCATTGAGGCCGATGGACTCGACCAGGCCGTCCAGCGAGAGGTAGGCTAGCGAATCGGCGCCGATGAACTCGCGGATCTCCTCCACGCTCATCTTGGCGGCGATGAGCTCCTTGGTGGTGGAGATGTCGATGCCGTAGAAGCACGGGTACTTGAGCGGCGGGGAGCTGATGCGCATGTGCACTTCGGCCGCGCCGGCCTCCTTGAGCAGCTGCACGATGCGCTTGGAGGTGGTGCCGCGCACGATGGAATCGTCGATGACGATGACGCGCTTGCCTTTGACCACGCTGCGCACGGCGGACAGCTTCATACGTACGCCCTGCTCGCGCAGTTCCTGCGTGGGCTGGATGAACGTGCGGGCCACGTACTGGTTCTTGATCAGGCCCATTTCGTTGGGCAGGCCGGCGGCCTCGGCGTAGCCGGAAGCGGCAGACAGGGAGGAGTTCGGCACGCCGATCACCATATCCGCGTCCACCGGGGATTCGGCGGCAAGACGTGCGCCCATGCGCTTGCGGGCGGAATGCACGTTGACGCCGTAGATATCCGAATCCGGACGGGCGAAGTAGATGTACTCCATCGAGCAGATGGCCAGCTGCGTGTTGTTGGTGTACTGGACGATCTTGTAGCCGTGGTCGTTGATCACCACGATCTCGCCGGGACGGATGTTGCGCACGAGTTCGGCGCCCACCACGTCCAGAGCGCAGGTCTCGGAGGCCAGCACGTATGCGCCGTTCTTCATCTTGCCCAGGGAGAGCGGGCGGAAGCCGTTCGGGTCGAGCGCGCCGATCATGGCGTCCTCAGTCATGAGCAGGTAGGCGAAGCCGCCGTGGACCGTGTTGAGTGCTTCCTTGAGCTTGTCCATGAAGGTGCGCTGAAGGGAGCGGCGGATGAGGTGCATGAGCACTTCGGTATCCGAGTTGGAGTGGAAGATCGCGCCCTCGTCTTCCAGCTTGCGGCGCAGCGACGGGCAATTGGTCAGGTTGCCGTTGTGGCACAGGGCCACGTCGCCGTCATGGAAGCGGAAGATGAACGGCTGGATGTTGTCCGTGGTGCCGGAACCGGCGGTGGCATACCGCACGTGGCCGATGGCGCGATCGCCCTTGAGGCGCTCGATTTCACGCTCGTCACCGAACACCTGGGTCAGCAGGCCCAGTCCGCGGTGGCCAATGAGATGACCGTGGTCGTTGGAGACGATGCCTGCGCCTTCCTGACCGCGATGCTGCAGTGCGTGCAAGCCGAAATAGGTGAGTCGGGCGGCGTCGGGATGGCCCCATACGCCGAAGATGCCACATTCCTCGTGAATGTCTTCGAGTTCAGCCGACAAGCCAAAGCTCCTTTTCAAGCAGGGGGTTCACTACCTGTTAACCCTACCAATCGGCGACTACATCGACGCTCGCGGCGTGTCGAACAAATGTTCGAAGGTTGTGTTATGGTATTGGGACAACGAATCGAACACCGGATGGTTGCGCATGGCAAGGAAGGGGGTGATGGTCATGACTGCATCGGCGCATGGCGGGCGTCAGAGCACATATCTGGCCATTGACCTGAAGTCCTTCTACGCCTCGGTGGAATGCGCCGCACGCGGGCTCGATCCGTTGACCACGCATCTGGTGGTGGCGGATGAAACCCGAACGGACAAGACCATCTGCCTGGCCGTGTCGCCCTCACTCAAGGCGTATGGCATTCCGGGCCGTCCGCGTCTGTTCGAGGCGAAGCAGCGGCTGGGCGAGGTGAACGCCGTGCGGGCGGCGGCGATCCCCGGCGGCCGTTTTGCCGGGGAATCATGCGACGTGCGCGACTTGGAGCGCACGCCGCTGCTGAAGGCCGCGATGGTGATCGCGAAACCCCGCATGGCCCACTATTTGCAGATCAGCGGGCAGATATACGGCATCTATCTGAAATACGCGGCGCCCGAACACATCCACGTCTATTCGATCGATGAGGTGTTCATCGATGCCACGCCGTACCTCATGGCCTTGGGTATGACGCCGCACGAGATGGCCCGGGCCATCGTGCGCGACATTCTTGATGCGACCGGCATCACGGCCACGGCCGGCATCGGGACGAACATGTACCTGGCCAAGGTCGCCATGGATATCGTGGCCAAGCATATGCCTGCGGACCGGGATGGCGTGCGTGTGGCCGAACTGAACGAGATGTCTTATCGCCGGTTGCTGTGGAACCACAGGCCGCTCACCGATTTCTGGCGGGTTGGACGTGGGTATGCCCGCAAGCTGGAAAAAGCCGGACTGCTCACCATGGGGGATATCGCCCGATGCTCGGTGGGTCGGGCCTCGGATTATTACAACGAGGAACTGCTGTACCGCATGTTCGGGGTGAACGCGGAGCTGCTCATCGACCATGCATGGGGTTGGGAGCCATGCACCATCGCGGACATTCAATCCTATGAGCCGGATGCGCACAGCACCAGCATCGGTCAGGTGCTCACCGGGCCCGCCGTATGGCATACGGCACGGCTTATCACCAAGGAGATGGCGGATGCACTCGCCCTCGATCTGGTGGGCAAAGGCGTCAGGACGAACCGCCTGATGCTCGTTGTGGGATATGACGCCGGCAGCCTCGATCCGGACAGGCTGGACGATTGCGAGGAACCGGCGATACATAGGCTGGCCGAACGCGCGGCAGAAGAATACAAGGGACCGGTGGCCTATGACCATTACGGGCGCAAGGTGCCCAAGCCTGCGGTCGGGTCCATCGGGTTGGGTGATTTCACCGCGTCCGCCGACCGTATCCGTATGGCGATGGCGATGCTGTTCGAACGCATTGCCGATCCGTTGCTGCTGGTGCGCCGTCTGACCGTGATCGCGGACGATCTGGCCACGCCCGAAGAGCTGGCCGCCGGCAAACGATACGAACAATTGGACCTGTTCGCCGGGCTGGAGCCCTCGTCAGCGGAAGCCGGAATGTGCGAGAAGGCGGTCGAAGCCGACGAATCGGCGCGGGAGGAGCCGGCCGCCGTGACTCGGTCTGGCGGAAAAGACTCGCATGCGGAGGACATCGAGCGCACGCTACTGGATATCAAACAACGATTCGGCAAGAACTCTGTGGTCAAAGCCATGAACA
Source organism: Bifidobacterium callitrichidarum (assembly GCF_003129905.1). Taxonomy (GTDB): domain Bacteria; phylum Actinomycetota; class Actinomycetes; order Actinomycetales; family Bifidobacteriaceae; genus Bifidobacterium; species Bifidobacterium callitrichidarum. The sequence continues at coordinate 5,785 of NZ_QFFM01000034.1, read as the reverse complement.
TGGAGAAAGGGGCCACCGGCATCGAGCGGAACAATCAGATTGGGGGACACCGGGCATGACACTACAGGAAACGCATCGATACGACGACATCATCGATATGCCGCATCATCAGTCGCGCAGGCATCCGCACATGTCCCGGCATAAACGGGCGGCGCAGTTCATGCCTTTCGCGGCCCTGTCCGGCTATGACCAGGTCATCGCGCAGACCGCCCATGATGTGGAGGAGGCCATAACTCGGGAGAACAACCAGTATGACCGTGATTTCGGCGCATAAGAGAACGTAAAGAGCATAAAACAGGAGGGCGCTCCTCCATGGGGACGCCCTCCCGGAAAAGGGTGTGGCCATATCCATCGGATCGGTTTATGGCTATGGCCACATTCCTGAACCGTCAGCCCACGTGACGCTCGAAGCGGTGGAAACCGGTGATCTTGTCGATTTCGGCCATGGCGTCGGCCGGAATCACGAAGCCGGAGGCCTTGAGGTTGTTCTCCAGCTGGCTGGGCTTGGATGCGCCGGCGATCACGCAGCTGATTTCCGGGTGCTGTAGGATCCACGCCATCGAAAGCACCGGCAGGTTCGTGCCGAGTTCGTCGGCCACCGTGCGCAGCTGCTCCACCTTGTCGAGATTTTCGTCGGTGAGCAGGTCGTTGATCTGGTGATCGGACTGCCAAGTGGCGCGCGAACCTGCCGGCAGCGGCTGGCCCTTGCGGTACTTGCCGGTCAGCAGGCCCTGGGCGAGCGGGGAGAACGTGGTGATGCCGATGCCGAGCTTGCGGCAGGTGCCCATGATCTCATGCTCGATGTAGCGGTCGTTGAGGTTGTACTGCGGCTGGACCACGGTGATCGGGTATAGGTTGTAACGGTCGATGATGCGCTGGGCCTCTTCGAGACGGGCGGAGCCCCATTCCTCGGAAACGCCGTAGTAGAGCACCTTGCCCTGTGTCACCAGATCGCTCATCGCGCGCAGCGTCTCGGTCAGATCGGTGGTTTCGTCGAAACGGTGGCAGAAGTACATGTCGAGGTAGTCAAGCTGCATGTTCTTCAGCGTCTGGTCGATGCTTTCGAAAATGTGCTTGTGCGAAAGACCGCGGTCATTCACGCCCTCGCCGGTGGGGAAGAAGACCTTGCTGGAGATCACGAGCTCCTTGCGCGGGTACTCCTTGAGCACTTCGCCCAGGAAGCACTCGGCCGCGCCGCCCGAATAGGCATCGGCGCAGTCGAAGAAGTTGACGCCGTTATCGTACGCCAGCTTCACGGTCTGCTTAGCCACATCCTCGGCCGCCGTGCCCTTGAGGTCCGTGACCCAGCTGCCCAGTGCGATTTCGCTGATCTTCAAACCGGACTTGCCAACGCTGCGGTACTTCATTGTTGCTCCTTCGTCGCTATGTAGATGCGCCCTATGGTTTGCGGTGGGCTTCCACACGTGCACATGCCATTTATCGATAATATCACGGTGTCTCCGTGAACGCTAACAATTCATATTGAAACAGTTCAACCGCACTTGAACGCAAACCCCCGCGACGCCTCCGCGCGTGTCGCGCCTGGATGGGCATCAGCCTCGCATGACCGCGCCGGATGAGCAACTGGCCGCTTCGACGGCTTTGCTCTTGTATCTTGGTGTGCGGTATCGGTGTGACGGCCTGTCGCATACCCATTGCGGACGGCTCCGTTACGCCAGCGGACTACCCCTCAGTCGGCTTCGCCGCCAGCTCCTCTGACAGGGGAGGGGCGAGAATCAGGGGGAGCGCGTCAATCTGGTGTAACAGAGCCTTGAGGAAATCATGGTGCTGACACCGGGAAGGAAAAGGCATATGGCGGAAGCGCTGACGATGCTGATGTTCTGCGCGGTGCTGTTCGTCAGCGTGGGATTAGGCTGGTCGATCATCCCCGCTCTGCTTATCGGCGTGCTGCTGTTCACCGGCTACGGTCTGGCGCGGAAAGTCCCGTTGCGAGGTATAGCCGTTCATGCCGCAGGCAGTATGCGTGCCGCATCGACGGTGCTGATCACTTTCGTGCTGATCGGACTGCTCACATCGCTGTGGCGTGCCAGCGGCACCATCGCATACATTGTGGCTCACGCGGTCGCGATCATTCATCCCGTGACGGTGATTCCACTCAGTTTTCTCCTATGCTCGGGCATGTCCGTGCTGACCGGTTCCTCCTTCGCCAGCGCGGCCACGATGGGTACGATCTGCATGTCGCTCGGGCTGACCATGGGCGCGAATCCGGTGATATTGGGCGGCTCGATTCTGGCCGGCGTCTATGTGGGCGACCGCTGCTCGCCCGTATCCACCAGCGCCCTGCTCGTCGCGCAGCTCACGCACACCAACCTGTTCGACAATCTCAGGCGCATGGTGCGCACCGGTGCCATACCGTTCATACTGAGCTGCCTTGTCTACGGAGCGGCCGCGGTGGCGGAAGCGCATCACGGTTCGGGATCCAGCGCATCACAGACAGCGGCTTCGGTGGCCGTGGCCGGACAATCCGCTGCCGCGGACGGTACGACGGATATCGCCGCGCTCTTCTCCTCCGCCTTCCACCTGCATTGGCTCACGGTGCTGCCGGCAATCGTCGTGATAACGCTTGCACTGATGCGGCTTGACGTACGCCTGATCATGCTCGCCAGCATCGCCGTCTCAACGGTGGTCTGCATCGGTGTTCAGGGCATGGGCGTGCCGGACCTGTTGCAGCTGCTGGTATTCGGGTACCGTTCGGACAATCCGCAGGTCGCCGCGCTGCTCAATGGCGGGGGTATGGTCTCCATGCTCACCGTGATGGCGATCGTATGCATTTCCGCGGCCTATTCCGGCATCTTCGCGCAGACGCATATGCTTGACCACCTGCAGCATGCGATATCGGCGTTGGCCGGGCGCGTCGGAACCGTTACGGCCACCATCATCACAGCCGTCGGCGCGGCCATGCTCGCCTGCAACCAGACGCTGGCCATCATGCTGACCCATCAGTTGTGCGGAGGATTGTATCGTCACGATGCCGTATGCGATGGAAGCAGGCACATTACCGATATTCCGGACGATGGGGCGGGCTCCGCGTCGAATATCGGGAACGATCCCGGTGAGAGCGAGTCGACAATCGATGCTGCCGGCATTATCGGTGCTACCGGCACAATGAGTCCCGCCAATACCGCAGCCGCGACTGATGCCGACAACCGTGCTCGACTGGCGCTCGCCATCGAGGATTCCGCTGTGGTCATCGCGCCGTTGGTGCCTTGGGCCATCGCCGGCGCCGTGCCACTGGCCACCATCAACGCGCCCACATCCAGTCTGTTCGCCGCGGTCTTCCTGCATCTGCTGCCGCTGTCGCGCATTATCGGAGAATTGGCTGCCAGAAAACCCTCGTTAGCTCAGGTCTGACAGCGCGGCGCACATGGCCCTGCGATAGACGGCCACGAGATCATCCAGTCGCATCGAGGCGTTCGCGGGACTGGTGGACGGCAGCGGCGTCATCGGCACGGCAATGCCGGCTTCCGCCAGACGCGGCTCGATGAGCTTGCGATACAGCTGGGCCGATTTCGCGCCCGTGGTGAAGATATGGACGATTGGCGCGGTGCGCAGTATCGGCGTCAAATCGTTCGGCACGGCGTTGCGGATGCTGGAATCGGACGCCCCGGTGATGTCGCAGGAGGCGATCACATCCCACAGCGCGAAATGGTGACGTAAGGCGAATGCACGGCGGGATTCCGGCGTATCGCCGGCGGTATCCCGTGAGGTTCCGCCGGCAGCATCCTGTGCGGTTCCATCAGCGCCGGCATCGGCGAACACCGCCTCCATCACCGGCCAGAACCGGTTGCGCGGATGCATGTAATAGAACGCCGCCTCCCGGGATTTCGGACTCGGCATGGAGCCCAGAATCAGCAACCGCGATTCCGCATCCCACACCGGCCCGAACCCGTGCTCGACATGCGTGTATTCACTCATACCCGTCATCGTAGGACATCACCGGGCAGCCTCCCGGCGATGTCCTACGAATGAAACCCCAGTATTACAGCCGTACGAACACGGTGGGTGAGCCGGACGGAAGATCGGTGGCATGGATGGGCGTTCCGTCGGCGGCGAGCCGGAATACGGTCAGGTTGTTGGAGACCTCGTTGGCCACCAGCAGCAGGTTGCCGACCGGCAGGATGTGACGTGGACGGCTACCACCGCAGTCGATGCCGCGTCCCTGCCATCCAGGCTCATTGGTCGGGGCCAGACGGGACAGGCGCTCGCCGTCCCAACTCAACGCCACGATACGTTCCGACCCGCGCAGGCCTACGTATGCGATGCCGGCCACCGACGACCCAGCTTCGGAATCAGACGCAAGTTCATGTGTGACGGCCTTGCCGCTTCCGTTGCCGTTGCCGTCAGAAGCACCACTACGCAACGAAGACCACGGCACAAACGCCAGCGATGCCGCCTGGTCGAGGGGGTCGCCGCCGAGGTCGACGGTCTGCAGGACGACGATGCCATCCGAGTGGCCCCTGACGGCAACGGCCTCACCGTGATCGTCGGTATGTTCGGAAACAACGCCAAGGTTCATGCCGGCCTTGCATGAATCGCCTGTGTCGACGGGCTTCGGGCCAAGCAAGGTGACCGTATCGCCCCATTCGTCGACCACGGCCACACGCCACTGCGTTGCCGCATCACCGGCGACCGGCAACAGGTGCATGTCCCGCGGACCGGTGCCAGGTGCCAAAACCACCGCCCCAACGCGCTCCAGCACTCCGGCGTTCCACCGATGCACGTAGATGCGATCCGCGCCCAGGTCGGTGGACAGCACGCGGCCGTCCGGCAACGGCAGAATCCAATGCGCGTGCGGGCCCTCCTGCGCCGGCAGCGGGCCATGGCCTTCGCCGGTCAGCACCTGCGTGGCATCCAGTACGGAGCCGTCGGACGCGATCGGGAATACGCTGACATGCCCATCGGCGTAACAGGCCACGATGAGATGCTTAGCGCCGAGATCGTCGATGGCGATCGCCGCATGGGTCGGGCTGACGCCTTGCGCCGCCACGCGGGACAACTCGGTCAGGGAAGGCGCGGCCATGCGCTCGTCGGAACCGTTCGTGGCGGCATCGTCGGCCGCATTGCCAACGTTTGCGGCGTCGTCTCGTCCGATGCGGAACGCGGCCACTTCGTTCGCATCCTCAAGCACGGCGTACAGCAGATCGCCATCGCGCTCGAGCCACGTGGGGGAGGGTACGTCGGCCAGCAGACCGTCCTTGACCAAGGTCACGGACGGAGTCGCAGGGTCCGGTGCCCCGTGCGTGCCATCAGTGTGTGCACCGTCAGTATTCGTAATCTGAAGCGATACAGATTCGATGCCGGGGCAGGTGGAACCGCGCGCCGCTCCGAATCCGCCGATTGCCAGTGCCAGAGTTGAATCATTCATGTCATGCATGGCATTCAATCTACTCCACGGGAGACTGCCTCTGGCGATTTTCGGCAAATGGTGGCGCTTCACCCTACAAAGGCTGGAGCAGGACAGGCTTGTGCCTAGAAGGAGCGGTTGTTTGATGCCAGAAGACGGTTGCTCCTGGCATCAAACGATTGCATTTTGCCGTTTCAGCGAACGTTTGGTACCAGAAGTCGCCCGCTTCCATCCTGAAACGATTGCTGAAAGCTCTGTTAAACCAAGATTGACATGAATTCCCTTGGGCTACCCCTCAGTCGGCTTCGCCGCCAGCTCGTCCCGCAACTGAGGACGAACTTCATTCGTGTTCTGTTGGCTCGACTGTCGTCTCGCACATTGCCTACAAACAGCTCCGCTGTTTGCTTCACGGCAATGTCC
>NZ_QFFM01000033.1 GCF_003129905.1 Bifidobacterium callitrichidarum | reverse complement strand
CTTCTATATACATCCCGCCGTTACGGTGTGGCGGGGGTTATTAATACTATATGGGAGTAGGGCTGACGGGTGCCACAGCGGGTGTGGCAGCGGTGTGGCAGGTGTGGCACTCAAATGTGAAGGAACTGTGAACTGCCACGGCGTAACATCGGTGCCACACCCGGTGTGGCAGACGAAACACCTACTCCCACAAGGGATTAGAGGCTACTGCCACACCGCCACACCGGAATGCAAGTAAATCGACCCGACGTCATCATCGCAACCTGTTTTACATGCAAACCGGTGTGGCGGTGTGGCAACACCCCGAAAACCCAATCAGGAGTAGGGCTAACAGGTGCCACACCCGGTGTGGCAGACGTGTGGCGGGTGTGGCACCCACAAAAACACTTGTACGACACTGCAGTAACGCCACACCGCAACAGCGAACATCGACATGAAAAACCGAACATGAAAAAAGGAGGCATCGGATTGCCCGATGCCTCCTTTTCGGAGAACTTATGTCTGATTAACGCCAGTGTCCGCCTTCAGTATACTTGCCATCTTTGGTTCGGTTCGGAACCCATATACCCTTATCCGCTACGGGACGTGGCGGCTCTATGAGCTCTTCTTCGATTTCCAATTGGTTCATGATCTTGAGGGCGGTTTCCTTTCCGTCATCGTCATGTTCGGATAAGTATTCGCGTATGAGATTTATGGACTTCTTCATTTGGTCGCGTTCAGCATCATCCAGTGGACTATTGAAAGCGTCCGACCAGGCGTTCCAGCACTCGTCCTTATCGTCTCCTGTTGCATCGGCGAGTATGTCACCTTGCCGATTGGTTACGGTAAAACGATCGATAGAATCATCTATCGCAATCGTATATACATTGTCTTCGAGGGCTTCAACTGTCGTATCGTGAGCTTCAATGGGTGTCCACCGGGCGTATTTTCCCGCAGCCAAGCTTCCGTAATATCTGGAAAGCATGCCTATTCGGCTTAATGCAGGGGGAGTGGCCACTATTATCGCGTGAGTACTGCGTCCGATGCTTTTCGCGTATTTGGATTCGTTGAGAACCGTGTCAGCGTTTCTCCAAGTACCTTCGATGAGTGTCGAATAGTTGTTGTCGTCTGCATACCTGACGCACATGCCTGTCCATAATCCTGCGGCGTGTGCCGTCCTGATTGGCATTTCCTTGGGATGATTCAGTAGCTCCAGATAGTCGGGATAGAACTGTCGATAATCGTCTCCGACAATGGGTATCAAACCGGGGTGGAGCCGTGTGGCTATTTCTTGGCCGGAAGTTTTTCCTGCGGCCGGCTGTCCTCCGAGAAAGACGGTCGCAGGATTGTTCGATTTCGGTTGTCCGTGGAAAACCACTGGTTTGATTCTTTGGAACCAGCGTTGTTTCAGATATTCGTCACTGTACTCCATTGAGTTCGGCCTCCAGTGCAGCTCGGCGCGTATCCCATTCCTTGATGAGCCTGATTTGGGATTCCCTATCAGACTTCAGGACGTGCTCCCTGTCTTTATTCAGTTGGATGTGCTGCTGCTGGATTTCGTGGAACTTGACGGGGTTGTTCTCGTACTTGTCTTCCAGTGCGGAATAGACGCCGCCGAGTTCGGTGCCGGTTTCGTAGAAGACTTCATAGAGCGTGAAGTCGTCGTAGTTTTCGAGCTGGGTCATTTGTTCTCCTCCTATTCCGTGTGGACAATTACAGTATATATATTTACTGGTTAAGACACGCCGTAAGCAGCGCGTTTACATGGCGAAACAACCATTTTTAGGCAAACGATGTTTGGAAATTCAAACCCATGGCCTTGGCGAGTTTCTGCATGGTAAGAATCGAAGGGGAAGCGTTCCCGTGCTCGATTCGGAGAATGGTGGTCTTGGCTACTCCACTCTTCTTGGAAAGACTATCAAGGCTAAGCCCGGACTTGGCTCGGGCGTCATTGAGCTGCATGCCAACAACCATTCTGGCCATTTCTTCATTGACCTGCTCTTCCAATGACGGGTCTTCTTTTATCATCTGGGCATAAAGATCGTCGAAACTCTTAGTGGGCATGATTATTCTCCTTGTACCGTTTCATTATTTCGCGTGCTCGATTAATCTCCGACTTGGGTGTCTTTTGAGTTTTCTTAGTGAATCCGTGGGTGATGATGCATAAGTCGCCTTGAGCAAAGAAGAAAGGGCCTCTTTGAATGTTGTTGCCAAATCGTGATCTGATTTCCCATATCTCGTCGTCTATCTTCTTAACCCATTCCTTTCTTAAGGCGATTTGAAGGCCGTACTGTTCAATGTTGTGTATGGTGGCAAGTAGTTTGATCTTGTCTTTCGGGGGTAGCTTTCTAATCCATTCCTCAAACTGCGAAGAATGGTCGCCTTCCGTGTAGTAATCAAATCTCACCATAAGATATATGGTAGCGTATTCGCTACCGGTTTTCAATGGAGATTCAGCAAAAGACGAGTATTTCCACCAACCCATCGACCTCTACACTTAGCCCCAGTAAAAGCCAAACCAGGCAGAAGGACACGTCAATATGAACTCCAAAAAGATCATCGCCATCATCGCCGCGATCGTCCTGGTGGCTGGTCTCGCCACCGGCTGGGTGATGTGGCGACGTCATGTGACCGGGAATGAGAAGGATACGGAGCAGTCGCAGACGGTGGATAAGAAGAAGCCGTCGAAGAAAACCGAAACACAGTCTGAAACCGACAAGCAGAACACCGAAGCCGGCAAGCCAACCCAAACCGATCGCGCGGCCTTGGAACTGGCCATCCAGTATGAGAAGAACGCGCGCGACTGGGGAACCGATTCGACTGTGAACCCGGCTACCTATGCGCAACAGGATGCCGCGGCAGTAGTCGCAGCGTTGCGAACTCCCGCCTTGGGGGATAATCCTCTCACCGCATTGATCTCATTCAAGCCGGACAAGGATGCGGGCCCCACCGTTGTAAGCATTCCCTGCCAGCGTGGTTATCAGACGTCCTGTTCGACACAGTTGACCATGGGTGACTGGTGGAACAAGGAAGCCTTGGGTACCGGAACCCGTTGGGTTAAAGGGCCGGTCGCGAAGGTCGAAGGCGATAATATTCGCGTCACCGGAACCGTCCGGTCGATACTCGTGCAGGACACCGACACGTATGGGGCGGGGGATTACAGTGCCATCACCCCAGCCTGGAAGAATTACGAGGTCAACGACCTACTGACGATCCGTGACAACAAGGTCGCATCCGTCAAACATGAAACCTCGGACCCATGGTGGATAGACCCATGGATGCAGGAATGGGACGACACCATGGCCAACAATCTGACCACGGCAACCCGATACGCTATCCCCGTCAAAGGCCAGCCTGACATGGGCTTGTCCCACTATGGTGAAAGCCCATTACTGGGAGCTCCCCAAACCGGCGGGGATGATGGCGTCGACTGGAGTGCCTGGAAGGATCTGAAGATTCCAGCAGGCGGTGGTTCCGCCGGTCAACCGGCCAGCCAGTGTCAGAATCCGCTTCCTGACGGTAGTTGTCCGTCGTCATTCTGATACGCGCTTGGATATGGAAGAACCTCCCAACTTTGGGAGGTTCTTCCATATATAGAGGGGTTACGGTCAGCTCTTCATATGCCACGACTTCTTCCAGAAGAATCCCGTACCGCCGGACGCAAGGAACTGGTCCTTCGTCAGCCAACGAGTGTTGTACGTGTTCCATGATCCAGCAGCAACACCAGGACGAGTGAAGTTACCCTCACTGATCATGATCTTCCAGCCGGAGGGGTCCTTCTCCACCTTCTCCACGAACGCCACGTGGTTGTTTCCGTTGCCCCAGAAGCTCACGCCGGCACCCGGTCGCGGAGCTGTGGAAGTATCCCAGTCAGGTTGCCCCTGAGCCCAGTTATACAACTCTCCGCCGTTAGCCGTGAACGGGTTCTGAATATCGCCATCATGCACCAGCCAACTGCGGGCAAGCCAATACCAGTAGCACTGATAATCACCGGACCAGGAAATCTTCGGTACACCGTAATCACCGGGGCTGCAGATCTTCAGCTTGGTTTTGCACATCCAACCGAAGTTATCGGTCTTCGTCGGAGCATCTCCTAGACCGCCGTACACGGCGTTGCCATCATCGTCACTGCTGGAATTACTGCAGGTGGTCGTGGAACCGCCGCTGGATGATGAGCCTGAATCACCGCCGGCTGTCGCCCCGTCGCCGGGGGCTTTCGGCGGTTCGCGATCGTACTTGACTTTGCTGGACGGCAACCATTCCTTTTTGCCGACCTTTTTGATAGCGGCCTTGATCTCGTTGTAGAAGTTCGTCCACTTCGCCACATAATCCGGGTCGGTCGCGTAACCGGCGGCTTTGATGGCGGTAATGTACTTGATCGGGTCTCGACGGTTCTCCTCTTGCAATGCCTGCCAGTAGCGGCTGTTGCTGGTGATGAACTCACCGTACCCGTCGAAACCTGCCGCGTCGCTATCGTATGCGGCGAATGATGCGGAGGTATCAAGGTATGGGCCGCTGGGGCCGGATTCCCACATAGGAACCTGGACAGTTGGCTGACCATCCTTCCACGCGCGGATACCGAAATAGTTGTGGCCTGGGGCTGAGGAACCGTATCCGGATTCGAAGGCTCCTTGGGTGAGGATTGCCTCCCATGGGATACCGTATTTCTTTCCCGTGTCGTATGCGTATTGACCGAAGTCCTTCACCCATTGTTCGACCGTACGGGTCGGCGCAGTGGCCGCATCACCACTACCGCCACCATCACTGCTACCACCACTGCTGGAACTTCCTCCGCAACTATCACTGGTCGCCGTGGCTTCGCCTGCGACGCCACCTATGGAACTGACCATGGTGGACACCATGACCGTACTTGACAACATGAGGAAACCGGGCATGCCGAGGAACAGGATCAACGCGACCGCTATTTTCCCTGCGGGGGTTTTCCAGAATGCTTTATGTGAATCCGAGGACATGTGTGACCTCCTTCGGGATACGCTTTCTTCCGCTCTTGCGCTCCCTAAAGGGGTCCTGTCTGAGATTTGGTCCGTCTTCCATTATGCCGGTTATTTTTGGTTGGAGAAAGCGTTGTGCCCCATTCTCCCTTGGAGAGAACGGGGCACAACAGGCCAACACAATATACAGGTCAGATCAATGATTCAGCCATCGGAGCCGCAGCTTCCTCGGCCTTATCCTTCAACTCCTGCTCATACTGGGATGACAATTCCGAATACGGTTCGAACGGCAGATTCGTGATGATGTCATAATCATGCTTCAACAAATCCACGTTCTCAGGCATCTTATCCGCCAACGGCTGCCAGTCATCCGGGTTCACGCCCCACGCCTGCTCCAGCATTTCGAACGCAGGCTGCTCCTCCTCCCACGCGAGGGAAGCGAACTGGGCGATACGAGCCAAGTTGATTTCACGAATGATAGGAGCCACATCCTTCGACCATTCCTCAGCCGCAGCCCACACGTCATCCGCGATCTCGAACTCCCCCTCCACGCCATACGTGTACACGCTGCCGTCATAATCCTCAGCCAGCATGCCGGCCGTCACATACATGGTGATCAACGTCAACACGTACACATCCAACTGTTCCGGATCAGTCAACGGATGGTTCGCCGGCGCATGCAGCAACGGGTATTTCAACACATCCTCATTGGCGAACTTCTCCGAACCATCCAACACGAAGAACGGGAGACTCACCACCGGGCTGAACAGGATACGACTCTCAGCCGGCGAACCATCCGCCGTCTGAATCATATTCCGCGCGGCACCCGTCATACGCTGAATATACTTGCTCGGACGCTCCAACAACAGTGGAAGCGTGGAACCAAACCCCTCGAATCTGAGGGGTTTCTGCTCCGGTTTCACCGTCACATCCTTCGCCGCATGCAGCAAATCCGCGGACGGCGTCGACGTATCATCATCAGTCGAATTGTCAATGAACTGACGCCTCGACCCGAACATATTGTTATAACCCATATCGGGTCCTCACTTCCCGAACCTACCGGTTCTGCTCTTGCTGCTGTTGCTGCATCAAACGCTTCTTACGCTCCTCACGGGCGATAACATCCGTAGCCGTAGTGGAGATCTCCTGCAACAGTTTAGGCGGAATCCATATCTCGACAGGCACAGGCAATTGTCCGTTATCCTCGAAATATCCGACCGCGCCACGAATCGTTTCCTTCGGATTGTTTGGATTCTTCAAACGCTGCAAGCTCGACCAGTTCGGAGCACCATTATCCTTCACCGGCGGTAACGGCATGCGGCTACGAATATGACCATCCGAATCATCAACCGAGAACAGTTTCAACGCGGCCTTGGCCACGGAAGCCGAACCACCGTCAGCCTCGGAATCATCCAAGCTCAACAACAGGCCACGGCTGATAGCACCCGTCAAACCAGCGTCAATGAACTCATCCACCTTCTGTGAAGCCAACACAGGAGTGAAACGCTGGGAACGAGCCAGACGACCCCACTGTTGGACGACCGTACCCGAATCGGCACCCAAGGCCACCCACGCCTCATCGAGAATCACCATACCATCACGGCCACGCACAGCGGCACCGGCCCCCAACACGGTCATACGCAACACCCAACGTTGAATACGACCGGTCACGGTTCCTTCTGAACCTTCGGCAGGCACGATGGAACGCTTACCAGCCTTGATCAACGTCAACGCCTGGGACACCTTCAACGGTTTCACATCCTGGGTCGTGCCGACGATGATACGCAGGAACTGGTTGGAGCGGAGCAGTCGCATGACCTGATCACGCACTTGTTCCGTGTTCGGAGGCAGTACCTTGGCTTCCGCACCTCCACGTTTGAACGCCTGATACGCGGTTTCGATGGCGACACCACAACATTTGGCCCCGGCCTTAATACCGAAGTCAAGCATGGCGGTCACGGAAATCTCCATATCCGCATCCTTGCCACCGGGGGAGAAGATGTTGGACAGCATGATAGCCGCCATTTCCTTCGCCTCTTCCGGATTCTGCAACACGTTCAACGGGTCGAACGTACCGTTAGCAATATCCGAATCCATTGAATACACGGTTCCACCACGGGCGATCACAGGCTCGGAGAAGTCGGAATCCTCCTTAGGATCAATGAAGATCACAGGCGTCTTACCCTTACCGGAACGCGAATCGATCTTCATCCACTGGAACGCCAACGACAGCAAGGTCATCGTGTTATGCGTCGGAACATAGTCTTCGATTAGATAGGTATGGTCCGGACTGTCTACGGTGATGCAACGGGCTGGCTCATCTGCAATGGGCTTGATGTCCTTGATATAGAGCCACTGTTGGGTTTCTCGTAGTTCCGTTGGGAGCTTGTCCCTCTTACGCTTCAGGGCAAAGACTGGGATGTCAGTGGTGAATGTGATTCTCAGACGATCTTGCGTACTGATTCGTTCATCTCCGACAGTGTATCCGGCTTCGCTTTGACTGTATTCATGCACCACGATTCCCAAAGATCGAAGCAGACGGATAACGCCTCGGATAATCTCCTTATGATCGAGGCTCTGGCAGAACTCGATACTGCCTAGCTTGTTGTCGATGCTGCCGTCTTGATCAATCAACCCTCGGACCAGTTCAAGACGCTGTTCGATATCCGCGAAGAAATACTGTTCCGGAATGAACTTGTGGTCGTACACTCCGATTTTCTTCAGGTCAGTGATGAAGCCCTGCGCTGAAAAAGCGTATATGTTCGTCAGACGATGGCAGGGGTATCCCTTTGCTTCGAACCTCTTCATGAGGTATTCGAGGTCACCATTGTAAGGATTAGAAGCAATCGTGCCTGTTTTGATGGTTCCATCTGCCAGCCATGCTCCGAGAAGGTATGGGTCGACTGGAAGTGCGAGATGCCTATTCTGGACAGGCTTAGGCACGTGAATAGCCCATTCGGCTTGACCGCCAAATGAGGCAGGTCGGGTAATTCCCTGTGCAAGCATTTCGCGGGTGGACACTACCTGTTCCTCATAATCCGTGTTGGGCTCGTCATCCCAATAACGTTGGAGCAGTCTGATTGAAATAGCAATGAGCGCGCCACGCACGTTGAAAGTGATCAGAGAGCGTTGTCCGCTTCTGTCTGGCATGACACGGGTGTTCTCATCCCAGTAGGAAATCGGTTCAAAACCAGCCTTTTTAAGCATGGTAGAGAAGGCGCCGTGGTTCTTCGGCGCCATATCTCCGAGCATGGCGATGATATCGGAATCGCTGATTCCCCTATCGAACTCATCATTCAGATGAGCGCGTAGCCTATCCGCCTTGATCTGAGCCTGCTTGCGCCACCTCTTGTCATGTGTCGCCACATAGTCGAAGTGTTCCACAAGATATGTCAGAGCGGTCTTCGGGTCGTATCGCATGCAGTTCTGCTTGTGAGTGTATGCGGTGCCGCTGCTCTGTTTGAATTCGTCGCGAACCTCGGTTTGACCGCTAAAGTCCATGAGGTGAAGAGAGGCTCTGACCCATCGTTCGGGGTCTGCCTTTCCCAGCCATTTGCCGATGATCGGCTTTACGACTTCGCCTAGTTCTTTTGAGGTCATGGTCTGGTCTACCGGATAGGTCTGGGAAAGGTCCTGTAGCTTTTCAGAGATTTCCGTAAGTTCGTTGTAGCGGCTTATGGCCGTCAGATGGTGTTGGCTGCGGTTCTTGTTGCGGTCGGTGAAGCTGCTAACGGTCCATAGGTGGTCTCCGGATGCCTTGATTTTCTGTCCGTCGCTGAGTGTGACCTCGTAGATGTCTTTGTTGATGATGGGGTGCAGCTCTTTTACCTCCGCAGGCTTGCCGTCGCGGCCGTAGACGAAGTCGCCTTTTTCCAAGTCGCCAAATCGGATGACTTGTCCATGCGGGTATTTACTCTGAGGAGGTACCGGCAAATGTGAAGATATTGCATTAGCTTTGCCCGAGCCTGTCGAGCCCGCAATAACCATGAAGGGCTTTTTGTCTTCATCCTGAACGGTGGTCGTACCGATATACACCGGCTGACGATTCGCCTCGGAAAAACCAAGCAAAGCACCCGTCTTATCGCCGGCCACAGCCATACTGCTCACACCACCACCGGCAACGCAGGGGGCTGACCACTGCAACTCGTACGGGGTCATACGAATCGGTGAACACGGTTGCATGCTCTTGAAACCGTTCAACTGCTCGTTAGCGGTATTCATGTTCACGAACTCGACGCCCGGCACCGCGGCCAAAGCATCCAATGCGATCTTCTTCTTACCGGCCACGCAGGCGGCGACGCTCAGATCGATCAGCGTCGGCGGCATATTCTCGTTCTTGTAGATGTTGCGCTTGTACTCAAGCTTGTCCATGATCTCCTCCATGTCACCTGTCGCTTCGCGACCGTGACGGTGACGATCCCTTACGGTTTCGTCGATTGTCTTGCGGTTCCTGCGGATCTGGTCCGCGGTGACCGCTGCGGGTTCGACCACTCCTCTGATGCTGACGCCCACCGTGTTAGCTCCACCTGCTTCGGCGACTTCGAGCATTCTCGCGATCCACTGGTTGGATGCGTCGGCAACCTTGTTGCCTTGGAAGTCGCTGGACCTTGCGAAGCAGATGGTGGCTGGATACTCGTTGTCGAGGTTCCAGTCGTCGCACGGTTTTCCGTCGTCATAGAATTTTTTGGCCTGTTTGGCGGTGTCGACGCTGCCGAACAGGTGTATGTGGTCGTTTTCGGGTAGGACACCGAGGGCGCTCATGCTGTTGTCGGCCACCCACCAGCTTTTCATCATGGACAGGGTTTCGTTGAATTTGTTGTTGTCCATGCGGGTGAATGGTTCGAGGCCGGCGTTGAGCATGATGGTCTCGATGGTGTGCGCGTCGTCTAGGTATTCTTCGAAGGTTGGTTGGCCGTTGGCGATGGAGTAGGCGAGTCGGTCGATGGAGGTGAAGGCTCGTTCCAGGAGTCTCGGGTGGCGGGTTTTTCCTGCGGTGAGGCTTCCGGTGTGGAGTGGTACTCCGATGACGGCGAATTGTCGTTGGACTCGTTGGCTTTGGTATGCCTGGTTTTGCCAGTTGCCGAGGTCGGTTCCTCTCATTTTCGGTGCGGTCTGGTAGGGGACTGGGATTGCGCCGGAGAGGAGGTGGAAGGCTCGGTATTGGCTTTTGAGCATGTAGCGGTATTTCATGCCGCTGACGGTGACTTGGCCGGCTAGGCCGTCGAAGAATGCCATGAGTTGTGCGCAGACTTGGCTGCGTTTGTTGTTGTTGGCTCCGTCTGTGAGGGCTGCGCTGGGTGGGATTTTTGCGTAGAGCCAGACGGTGCGGTCGGGGGTGACTGCGCGGAGGAGTCCGTAGCGGGTGTCTGGGCTGATGAAGGATTCGGTTTGTTGGGTTGATTCATTGGTGTTGGCCATGCTTTCGAGGTTATTGGTTTCAATCTGATGTTTTGTACACGCTTATTTCAGTTTGGGCTGGTTGGGGTTGGTTTTCAAATTTTCGGCGTGTCGCGCAAACCATATGGATATACTGAAGACGTCCACACAAAAAGGGTTGAAAAACCCAAAACACAGAGCCCGCCAACCAAGGAGAGAGACCATGCACGTACAGGAACTCATCGACCAGCTCGAACAACTCAAAACCCAGTACGGCAACACCACCGTCATCGTCAACGCCGGAGACCCCGACTACTACGACACCATCACCGGAATCACCAATACACTCGTAGACTCCGAAGACGGCATCTCCCACACCAGCGAAAACAACCCCAACGCGGAAAAGGCCATCTGCATCAGCCTCCAGTAAAAAACACCCCAGACCCCGCACATGGTCAACTACGCCAACGACAACCATCCCGCAACCAAGGACCAGATCAACCTCATCCTCCGGTTAGCCCGATGCGACAGTCTCGACCAAATCGAAAACATCCCCAACTGCCCATGGAAATGCCAGAACCTCACACTACTTGAGAAAACCGGCTTCCTCGACAGCCACCGCGCCGGTCAAATGATCGAAGCGCTCATCCCATGGAACAACACACACTAAGGAAACCAACGAAGTGAACACCACACTCGACAACCAACCCATCTGGAGCCGGTACGCCTACGACGTGGACCGGGACATCAAATTCCAGCAAAACCAGCTCATCTACAAGCAGTACACGGACACTGTGGACCGCGTCTACAGCAGCATCGACGCCGAAAACACCATCCGCGAACACCCCGACCACACGGTCATCAGCATCCTCGGCAGTGATTCGGACCTCACCAAATACCGTATCTTCCACAACCCGCAGAATCTGACCGTCGAACAGCTCGCACTCATCTGCGACAGGGGAGACCTCCGCTTCGGATACCACGGCGACACCGAATACATCACCATCCGAAACAACTAAACACCTCTAGTAAGAAGAATCCGAAATGGCACGACACAAGGCAACACACACCAAAACCGGCTCGCAATGGACCCCGGCCCGTATCACGGCAAT
The DNA here is from genome assembly GCF_003129905.1 of Bifidobacterium callitrichidarum. Taxonomy (GTDB): domain Bacteria; phylum Actinomycetota; class Actinomycetes; order Actinomycetales; family Bifidobacteriaceae; genus Bifidobacterium; species Bifidobacterium callitrichidarum. The sequence continues at coordinate 22,213 of NZ_QFFM01000033.1, read as the reverse complement.
CCCCGTAGCCGTGGTCCTACTGCTCATCGGATACTTGTGGTTCGCTCCGGCGAGCATCATCCCCATCCCCATGCAGGAACAATCCTGCGTCGTCACGGATGGCGGCACTCTTAGGGTGCATACGACGAAATGCGGCACCCTTTACGTTCGCGGCCACGTCGATTTGGAAGCGTGGGCGCATTACAAGGTCAAGACCACCGGCAATCTCGCCTGGTCTTTCGAAAAGGAAAGCTAAAACCAATCATCATGTCCTCCGTTCTCACCGCCACCAACCTCAACCTGATTTCCGAAACGGTTCGCAAGATCAGCAGGTTCAACCTGTCCAAGCGGACCGCGTCCCGTCGCGCGCCGATCAACGCGGTCTGGTATGCGACCTGCCCCGCCTGCAAGACCGTCAGCCTGCTGCCGGAACGTCCGGAAGCCTGGGACACCGTCGAATGCCCCAAATGCAATACGCCCCTCGTCCTCGCCGAAAACCAGCGGTTGACGCCGGAAACCCGTCATACGGTGATCGCGATGATCGCCGGCGACCATGATTTCCGTGTCACAACCCAAGCGAACGAGCAGACGGGCGTCACCTGCCGTTGCGGTTGGCATGTGAATCTGAACGATCCGGATGAGGTTCACGCGGTGGAATGCCGACACCTGTTCGACATGTTCGAACTTGCCGCACGTGGTATCGGCCGTTTCGACGGGTTGACGCCGGTGAACGTCCTGGACGTGGAGGTCGGCGACAAGGTTCGTCTGGAGGGCATGACCGACCGTCTGACCGTCCTCGCGATCTCCCCGTCCGGCAACGGTCTCGAAGTCCGACTTGGCACGGGTAGCCAGCCGGCCTGGATTCAACGCAATTCGGTAGTCGAAGCGTTCCGTCCCATCAGCATCCAGTAACAACAGTCAACAAAGAAACCACAACAAGTAAGGAAAACAAACCATCATGGCCACCCTCGTCGAAGACAATAAGACCACCGACATCGAACCCCGCAACAAGGACGTCCGCGAAATCATCCGCAACCTGTACGAGAAGCTCACCCCCTCCGCTGAACTGACTTCCACGCCTTCCAAGGGACAAACCGGCGTGCATCTCGTCCCCAGTGCCATGTGGAGCACACGCACGGTTGGAACCTACGACGTGACCTCCTTCGTGTATATTCCCGCCACGACCGAGGAAGGTGACCCGGTCCTGTATGCCACCAGGGTTGACGCAAATGGTGAGGTGACGACCGGTCTGGTGCGTTTCGACGATGCCGATGAGGATACGTTGACCGTCCTGTTCAATATCCTGACCGGTTTCAACTACTGACGTTCACCGGACCGGATTGGGTTTTCATGGAATCAAGGGTTTGATTCTGAAAACCATTACACATGGAAACGAACATGATGGACAATGCGGATAGGATGCTCCGGGCTGTCATTTGCAGGCCCGGAGAGAACGCCACGGTCGAGAATATAGACAACAGTCTGGCCTCGCTGCAGCAACTGGTCGAAGGATACATCGAGGTTATTCCGCTTGACCCGGGTATCGTCGCCATCTGCAACGAGGAAGGCTCGTTCCGTGGAAAGCCGTGTCGTATCATCCGAGAATTCGGTGTGAACAGGGCGGTTGTCTTCGGTACGTTCATCATCGTCGCCTCGGATCCGACGCATGCGGGATTCCGGTCTTTATCCGAGGAACAGACGATGGAGTATTCGGACCGGTTCCATGATGCGGAGTTCATCACCAAGGTGAATGGGCGAATTCACGCGGTCGGATATGATGCTTCCGGCGAATCCCTGTTCAAGGCCTTATCTTGACGTCATGTCAAACCGCACAACAATCCATGTGAGAACAGGCAATAATCTGAAACCGACTGCAAACCACGAAAACGGAATCTGCCTCGAAGGAATCATACGATGAGCGAACAAGGTGATTACGTGCAAGCCGTCTCAGCCTATTACCGTTATCTCAACCTCATGCGTGAACAGCTGGATTTGGAAGCCATTGGCAAAGGAGCGACCGGGGAGACGATAGGGGATGGGGTGCCCCGTGACCTATCCGGTCATCCATATGAACCATTGAGCTGGCCGAATATCGCATGCTAAAAGAAAAGGACGGAACCCAAAGGATTCCGCCCCCTACGAGAAAATCAGCCGTCACTCAACGGTTCCGGATTGCAACGCCTTACGGCAATCCTCACGAACCAGACTCACAGCCTCATCAACCAACACCTGCAATTCAGGCGTCACCTCGAAATCAGTCCGCTGATAATAAGCCTTACGCCAACCCATACCCTGACGGGTACGAGCCAAATACTGGACGGCACCATTACCGGTCACACTATCAACAGACCAACGGCCGTTAATCGGACGGCTCATATGCACCGTCGCATTACGCAGCTTATACGCGCCATCCTTCTTGGACGGGACGATAATCTCCGGATTCAAATCAATCGTCACATCAGCGGTCAAACGCTGCAAAGGCTTCAGACTACTCATAGAAATCAGCCCCCTCCTGGATGCTGAGATCGTATACGATCATGGCGGAACATTTCGAACTATTGATGGTGTCGGCCAACGGGCGGGTAGTGGAATCGTCACGGAAATCATCCAACACATACGGGGATGGGTCGAAGTTCTGACCGACCTTCACGTTCTTGGCTCGCATCCACATCTTCATCTTCGTGGCCATATACTCCGGCGGGAGAGTGTATTCACCATCCTCGGTGACACCCTTCCTATAGTTTTCGCCGGCGTTGACGATATCACCTGCGAGATATTCGCCGTTCGTGGCGAGGATGATGAAATGCTTGCAGAAGATCACGTTCTTGATGGAAATATGTCCGCTGAACGGAATGAGTACACGCCCATTATGCCTGGCCGCGTGAGCGCCCAATGATTGGAGGAGCGTGATGGGTGGATCCTGGTTGTAGACTACACCGTATCCGGAAGCCAGTTTCACATACTGCCTTCCTTTATTGTTGTAGTCCGAGATGCGCAGCAGGACGGTGCGCTGGCTCGGTGTGCTTTCGATCATTTTGGGTTTCTCCTGTGAGAGGGGTTTTCAGTTTCTTCTCCGTGTGTGTAATTTCAGTTTAAAGCTTCGTCGGTGTCTGAGATTACCTCGACATTCGGTTTCGGGATGATACGAAGCAGGGACACGTTGCGGGCTTTCAACGCTTCATCCAATGGGGCTATCTTGCCGACGCTGGTTACCGGTTCGGTCTGATAGTCGGTCGGGTCGAAGTCCATGACCTGGACTTCGGATACTCCCAGGCAGAGGCGGGCCGGCAGCTGGTTCCAGGGGTCCGGCATGTCGTAGCCGCGGACGTGTGGCGGATATTCGGGGTCGTATTTTTCTTCTACGAAGTCGATGGCCGCGACGAGTGCTTTGCCGGTTCGACTGGACCAGAGGATGACGTGCTGGTTGTCTGGTTCGGTGAAGAATGTGGGTTTGTGGGAGCGGGTGATGGGGAGGAGCATTCGTCCGTCGTGGTCTGATGCGAATCGGTTGTATTCGCGGATCAGCATGTCGGGGGAGAAGTACACCTGGCCGGTTCGGCGTTGGGTGCCGAGTCGGAAGAATGCTGACGTTCCGGTGATGATGAGTCTGTTGTCGGTCATGGGGTGTTCTCCTTTCTTTCCTCGATTTTTGGACGGCTGTTCGAGGTTTTCCCTAACCGCTTTTCTGTGTGGACAGTTACAGTTTACGTCTCTGAACTTCGCGACACGCAGACGTCAGATAAGAAAAACCGGAAAACTAGCGGCGCAAACCGTAAACAACAACCTTCCCATCGCGTATACGCGAAAACAGTCTGTGCCCCGAAGCGGACGTCTCAATCGCCTTCATCACCGTCTCCGGCGCGGAATCGATACCGGCGAGCGGCTTGCTGTTCGCATCCGCCCAACGATTCTGGATGATCGTCAGAGTCACGCGCTCATCGTTCGCGATCGCCTGACTCTGACGTTCGATGCGATGCTCCTTGATGTAGGCGGCTGCAGTGTCCGCCAATGTCGTGGTAGGCATGATTGGTGGTTTCCTTTCTGGATTGATTTGTTCGAGAAAAAATAGGGGAAGGTTAAAATCCCTCCCCCTACAGTTGTGTTGTTAAAAGACGCAGGCCACCGTCACTCTTCAGGCGAACCGAACAGGCGCTTCAGCTTCTCCGCCGCAGCGATCTTCGTCGCATAAACCGGCGTACGGAAATGACCAGTCGCCGGACACTCCACACGCCAGCCGATACGACCGGTCGCATTATCGACGGTACGACGCATCTCCAACGAGCGACCGCAATGCGGACAGAACCATGGATGTTCCATATATGCTCCTTAAGTGAATTTGACGATAAGCGATACGGCAATGATCAACCCCACCCAAAGCAGGGCGATGGCGACCGTCCAACGGTTCAGATTCTTCTCAGCCACACCGGACGAACTCGCACCCGAGGCGACACTGTCGAACATCGCCGACAAGCCGCCACCCTTGCCCTTGTGGAGGAGAATCAGCAGGGACAGGAGGACGCTCAATACTGCGATTATGATCTTGAGGCTAACCAACAGAATATTCATGTTAAAACGCGATAACCCTAACTTTCCTTTGGTTTAAACAGGCCACCGGAACACCGGTAGGCGACTAGAAGAATCAACAATCCGAGGCCAAGACCCCGCAACCCAATGATTGTCAGAACGCAGCCGATCAACAACGGCAGCCAACCGATATGCCCCTCCTCACCGCACCGCTGCCGAAGCGACTCCGGCAAACAGGTGTCGGTCATCGCCTTCCAACGAAGCCAACAACCGACACCCGCACAAGTCAGAAACCAGACGACCAGAATCACTTACGGTTACGGAGACGGACGCGCAGCAGGGTCGAACCCGCGCCACCCAACACCATGAGCGCCGTCAGACTCATCATCGCCGCAGCATTCACACCAGTGTTGGCCAGCTTGTCAACCTGCTCGTTACCGGTCGTGACCTTGGAGAACTCGCCCAGATCCTTGGAAGCGGCATCCACGTCAGCCTTCGCACTGTCGTAAGCTTTCTGCGCGGCCTCCAGTTTGACATCGGCCTGATCCAACTTCGTCTGAGCATCCTCAAGCTTCTTAGACGCCGTATCCGCATCAGCCTTCGCCGCATCAAACGTCTTCTGTGCATCAGTCTGAGCGGTCTTCGCAGCCTCAAGATTCTCCGGAGCGTTCTCCAACGCATCCATATGATCCTGAGCCGCCTTCTTCACCTTCGTCGCCTCATCGACCGCGGTTTGGGCGACCTTGACGGCATCCTTCAACGGTTGCAATCCGGTGTTGGCGTCATCCAAGGCTTTCTGAGCGTCAGCCAGATTTTGGGCGGCGGCGTCGGCGGCCTTGCGCTTCGTCTGATAGTCCTCGCGGGCAGCCTTCAGAGCGTCGCTTGCGCCGGTGTCGGCGGCTTGGGCGTCACGATACGCCTTATCTGCATCCGTGTAAGCCTTCTGAGCCTTCTCATTCGCAGACTTCGCAGCATCCAGTTTGAGAGCAGCCTTCTTCTGCGCGGCAGTAGCCTCATCCAGCTTCTTCTGAGCGTCAGCCAACACGGAAGCCGTCTTATCAGCCGCCGCCTGCAGATTCTTCATCGTCTCACCGTCAACCGGCTGATTCTTCGTCATCCAATCATTGAACGCCTTCTCATACTCATCCACGCTCACCGTGTTCTCAGTATCCGCGTTGAATGTCTGACCGGCGGTGAAAGTACCCATGGGACCATTGGAAGCGACAGCGAAACCAGTGGCCTTGAACGCCGGATCAATGATGTTCAGATAATGGCCGACGGTCTTATATAATTCTGGATTTTTCTGGCTCAGCTCATAGGCTGACAGTGTTCCGATGGATGCATCAGCCGCAACTGCCTTATCGTATGTTTCCTTTTCGGCGGTATACCAGACGTCAAATGGTTTCTCGTCGCCCCATGCAAGATTCTCGGCAGTTTCGAACTGCTGTGCATGCCCTCTCTTGTAGTCCGGGCCACTGTAATCCAGATCGGCTTGGGCTTCGGCCATCAACGTGTTGGAAACCTTCAACTCGCTAAGACCGAGACTCTTTCGGATTTCATTCGCCTGACGAATATAGTCGAACGTCTTTTGCATGTTTCTGACATAAGTTGCGTCGCTTGTATCTCCGAGCTTGATGTAATCAAGATACTTAGTCGTACCCTTATCGGTGAGAATCTTCACCGCCTGATCGGCCGACTGGGATTTAAACCAAGCGACAGTATCCTTAGCTCCCAAGGCTTGAGCATCGGACAATGCCTTTTGTGCGGTGTCGTTCGCATTCTTCGCAGCTTGCTGGACAGCGGTCGCGGAAGACAGGTCAGCCGTCGCCTTATCATTTGTGTCGGAAGCATCCTCTAGCGCGGTCGCAGTCTTCTTGGCTGCAGCCTGTGCATCCTTCATCGTTTGATGCTTCTCAACAAGGTCGATCTTTCCTTCGGCCTTCTCTTTCTCAGCGACAGCCGCATCCGCTGCATCTGCGGCTTTATCGGCTTCTGTTTTCGCTGCAGTCGCTTTATCAACCGCAGTGGTCTTATCCTTGATACCGTTCTCGGCGTCCTTGACCGCGCCATTGGCGGCGTCCAAAGCCTTCTGAGCCTCGTCCAACGCGGACGTGGCAGCAGTCAGAGCGTCGGCTGCGGCCTTGATCTTCGTGAGATCCTTGGAATCCTCCAAAGCCTGCTGAGCATCAGCGACAGCCTTGTTAGCGTCGTCGAGTTTCTTCTGCGCGTCCGTCAACGCCTTAATCTTCGGATCGGCATCCTTCTTGACGCTGTCATAGTTTTTCTGTGCCTCATCCTTCGCGGACTTTGCGGCATCCAACGCTTTCTGAGCATCCTCCAAACGGGTCTTCGCAGCATCCAACGCGACCTGCGCTTCCTTGATGGTGGTCGGCTTCGCTGTCGGCTTGGATTCGGTCTTCTCCATTTGGATCTTCGCATCCTCGGACACGACCGGTGTCGGAGTGGGCGTATCAGCCTGCGGAGTAATAGTAGTGTCGTTGTCGGCGGCAAACGCGATGGCAGGCGCGGACAGGGTTGCGATGGTGATGCTTGACGCGATGAGGGTTCTTGCTGTTGACTTCTTCAAACCGTTCTTCCTTTCGGAACAATATGGTTCTGATCCGGCCGAAAACAAGCCGGGTATCGTGTGGACAAAAACAGAGTAGCACTGTTTTCGGTACGATAAATACGCGAACCCAGCATACTGGTAACAACAGCCGGTCTTAAGCCGCATCAGCCGAGACAAGGACACCCCACCGTAGCAGCGTCCGACCATTTATCATCGAATAAAGTCGCCGGGTAAATATTCAGGACAAAGGTAAATTTCCGACGAAAAGGTCAATTTTAACCGCATGATGTAACATCGGCCGATTCGCCGCCTACAAGTTATCCGACTCGTCGTGCACGGAACTCGGACACCGCAACCTCATCCGAGCCGACGAACCGGTATCGGATAATCGTCCGCGCGGCGTCGCCGCGTTTCCTCACCGGTAATTCGACCGTCATACGCATGATATCGCCGGGTTGCAAAGTGACCGGCGGTTTCGGGTTGCAAGTCAGGCTCAGACAGCCAACCTGTTCGACGGATAATACTTCCACTGGCTTGTCCGCTAAAACCTTGATATCCCCATCCGATGTCACATCAGACCAGACCGTATTATGCACCGGGTCCATAGGATCAATACGAAACGCTGCAGCACGGCGTTCGGCGGCAAACAATTCCTGCAAATCAAAGTCATCGGTCTCATCCATACCCGACAACGATATTGGTCGAGAAAATCCAGAGCTTCATCGACTTCGCACAAGGCGACTTACCATTTTCCGCAACAAATACCATTTTCGCGAACAATTACCATTTCAGCCTACAGATGTTACATTTTTCGGAAGTCGAATACGGCATGCGGTTCTTGGCTGGAACCGCCTAACTGCTGGAGCTTCATATCCCAACAGTCGAATGAAGCTAGTAACCAATATGCTCTCGATGCGCCTGTATGAGCTGCCATTGTCGCATACTGACACCGATGCGTTCGTCCGGCCAGCGATATCCAAGTTTCGGTTTAATCGAAGTAATGTCCCGAATAGTCGCCGTTCCTGTATTCGTCGATGATTGAAATACACGTCGTCGGCCGCCTGCTGCGGGTTATCCACATCATAGGAGTAGTGTTCGAACGCCGGCACATCGTTAATCTGATTCCTCTGACCTGTTCCGTGCGATGCGCGGGAGTCGTAGAACGGGGCTTCGATGCTCCATGTGAACCTCCCCGACCTTACGGTCGAGGCTTCTTCGATTCCAGTGGACAGTATTCTGAATGAATGCCGGCTCATTGGAATCCACGTGATCATCCCTACTTTCGTAGGGTTGTTTGGCTTGATCGCGTGAGGCCTGCGTTGGAGAAGGTTGCCGGCGTCTTCCCGTGATGGGTGTCTGTCGGGGCGTTCGTCCTCGGATTGGCCGTACGGCAAGACCTGCCAGGGTCTTGGAGTCCCGGTTCGGGGGCATTACCCAGAGCCTTGCCTTTGAGGGGTGTGGCTCGGAGATACGTGACGTGGATGGGTTTGTCCATGTCGATTGGCGTGTATTGGCCGTATTGGTGTTTCTGGAGTATGTTCAATGCTCCCACGGCGTCCCTGTGGCATGTGAAACCACAATTGGAGCACCGGTATTCGCGCCCGGTGGGGCGGTTGCGTGTGAGGCACGCTGGGCAGGTTTGGCTGGAATAGGATTCGTCGATGTGGTTGACCGTCAGTCCGGTCTTGTGTTCGATGTGGTCTTCGATGCGGCCGCGGTCCCATTGGCTGAGGCGACGGCGCTGTGTCTTGCCGTTCTTCTTTCTCTTGGCGGGGTTCTTGCGGGTGGATTGTTCGATGCCGCGCACGTCCCCGGCGGTTATTTCGGTGACGCCGAGCGTTTCCGCGAACAGTGCGGTCTTGGCGCTGGTCTGGTGGGCGATGTTGCGGATGCGACCGTCGGCGATGGCCCGGGCCTTGCGGATTTTCAGGTCAAGTTTGAACCATCTGCGGGAGCCTTTGACGCACCGGTCGCGTTTGGAGATGAGCTGGTCGATGCGCGTGTCCCGGTATTGGCGTGCGGCTCGCGCGTCGCGTCCGTTGATTACGAGGATCTCGTATGAGCTGCTGGTTTCGACGGCGCAGGTGACCGGGTTGATGATCCCCTCGTCCATGCTCATGGGGCGCATGCCCTTATTGGCGGCTGGTTTGCCTGTGGGTACGCTGACGTGCAGGCTCCACCGTCTCCGGTTGAGGTCCCAGCATAGTTGGATGGAACCCCATTCCGTTGGCGGTACGGGCAGTCCGGTCTTGGGGTCGGTGATCTCCGGCGTGGGGATGAGGATCGGCTTGAGCCGCCTGTTGCGGTGGATGCCGCGGGACAGGCTTATCGTCCTGCCGTCTTTGGATAGTTTCCACCCGTAGTCCTTGGTGAATTCGACGGGACGGTAGTTGTGATGCCGGTATGGTGCGCGCGCGTCCTTGTCGCCGTTCCTGTCCCGGTTGGTCCGGTAGGTGGCGACCGCGTCCTGCACGTCGTCCACGAGATGCTGGATGACGTGCGCGTGCAATCCGCGGAGGATGGTTTCGGGCGCGGTCTTGGCGTATTGGCGCAGCTCCCTGTTGGATGGGTCCTTGTGTTCGGCATGCCAGTAGTGGCGCAGCCAGTCGACGCATCGGCTCCACATGAGTCCCGCATGATGACAAATCTCATGGGCGAGACGATACGATTCGCCTTCCAGGCGCACCGGGACCACGGCTGTACGCCACCCGATGTCAGTCCTGGATCGTCTCATATCTATGATTATACCACAAGATGATTATGGTCTATGATTGCCTTATGGAAGAAAACTGGAACGATTGGCGAACTGGCAGACACGTGGTCTATAACCTGCGTGCGCATATCATCCTCACCCCGAAATACCGTCGCGAGATCATGACCCGACGAGTCACCCGCCTATTGGAACAAGTATTCGGGGAAGTCTGCACACGCTTCGAATGCACCCTCGAATCATTCGAAGCCATCCAAGGCCACGCCCACCTGCTCATCGGCTATACGCCAAAAACACAGCTCAGCACCCTCATCATGAGCCTCAAAACCAACAGCAGCAAACAACTCCGAGACCAACACTGGCCCGAAACCGATCAGGCATTCCACGACAAACACTTCTGGACACCCAGCTACTGCATCGCAGCAGCAGGGGAAGACCCGATCGAAACCATGAACCAGTACATCGAAAACCAGGACAAGCCACGAAGAAAATACGACAAAAAACAACGCTCCTAACCCCTTCCTCACGGAAGGGGTTAGCGGAGCCCCAACAGGTCATTTTTCAGGAAAACATTCTCATAAACGCCTTCACCCTCTTCGCCGTCCATCGTCAAGTCCACGTTGGTCAGGTCGTTGACGCCTTCAGCGGGCTTGTTTTTCGGCGTAAGTTCGACGGTCACTCGACGCGGCACGGAATCGTAATATTCGGAAGCATCGTCGGAACCGTCATAGATCATGCTGGTTTCGACGTTCCAATCCTTGTTGGCAAATGCTTTCGCCAACGGTTCGCAGAGAGGATCCGGTTTCGTGGTGAAACGAACCCCACGTTTCAGGAAATCGTCTATCGTCGCCTGATCGCGTTCGTCGACATGATAGATTGTCGGTGAAAAATAGGAGCCCACACCAGCCGGGAAACCGGTGACTTCCATGGTTTCGTAGACCGGGGTGATGGGCGGCTCATCCTGTGGCGGCAAGGAGCCTGGCCTCGTTCCGTTGGATGTTTCCCTGAATTTTCCATCAGGGGTTCTCGGATGCTCGTCCGGGTTGAAATCGTTGCTCATACGCCAGTCCTTCTCCGCTGAATATTCCAGCTGTTTCGCCGAGGATTTTTGCTGACTCTATGGTCGTGGTTCCCATTCCATTTGTCAGCGCGGAGCCCCGTCCGCGAGACGGGGAAGGACTGTTGTGATCAGAAACCGATATGCTCCCGATGTGCGTGTATGGTTTTCTCTTCATCCAGCGAAGCGGCCGGATACTCTTCCGGTTTGGCGATGAACTCTTGTATCAGCCGCCACTGCCGTCGGCTGATGGCAATGCGTTCGTCTGGTCTAATTAGCAGCACTGGATACTTTGGTTGGATGGATTCGATCTGCATGCGTGGTGTTTCGAAGCATTCTTCGTCGTCTATCCAGATGATTGGCCCAGCCTGCTGTTCGAGTGCGTGGAAGATTGTCGCTTTCTTACCGGTCTTCCGATGAGCGCCGGTCTCCATGTCATACCAGCGTTCGGTCGTGATGATGTCCGGACTCCATCCGAGCCGCTGGTTAAGCCGACTGCAGTAATCCTGCCAAGTTGACAACCAGTGCAGTTCGACCACGCCTGATTCCGCCAGTCCACGTAACCCGTCAACCAGCTGACGACTGAAATGAATCCGGAACCTACCCCTATCCGTGCGTACTTGTTCGTTGCCGTCCAACCGGAACGCGCGCTCCTCCGAATACAATGATTTCCGCGGATCGCTGTCCTTCAGCCAACCGGTATGTCCGACGCCTCCGCGCCGTAGGACCTTCGCATCCGGAAAGGCGTTGATGACGCCGTCGAAGTCAAGATATATCCGTGTTGGGTTCATTGGTGTCTTCTGTGAGGTGTTCGTGTTGTTGGCTGAGGCAGTATCGGATGTATTCGGATAGAGCCATGCCGTGTTGTTTGGCGTCTTGTTGGATGATGGGTTTCCAGGTTTGGGGGATTCTGAAGGCGATGAGGGTGCTGGGGGTGTTGCGGTTTTCTGTGTAGTTTTGGGTGATTGGGGGGAGTGGTTGGGTCATGGTGGTTGCCTTGTTCTTGTTGTTATACGGTTTGTATTTTCTTATTGTATTACAATTAGATTTGATTTGTTATACAGAGTGTTATACAATAGCGGCATACAGAAAAAGGAGAAGAACATGATCAACAACCAGCCACTCTTCAAACTCGAAGAACTCGAAGACTCCGTCCTCTACGACCTCTTCTACGAAGCCGGAACCATCCTCGGAGGCAAACTCTTCAAACTCCGCCAAGAAGCCAAAGCCGCCGGCAACCTCCAGCTCGCCGAAGACTACAGGAACGAAGCCCGCGAAATGAGACGCATCCGCGAAAGCATCGCCTCCAACGACCGTGAATCCCAGATTCGATACAAGAACCAATGGGACAAGCGGGCGCAGGAACTCAGGGAGCAGAGACCGTGAGCAAATTCCATACGTCCGACATGCAACGCATGTGGGACGAACAAATCAAACAGGTAGTCTTCGAAGACTACCAGCCATCGGACAACCCGCTCACGGTCTTTCTCGGAGGCCAATCCGGCGCCGGTAAGACGCAGGGCGTCCACACCATCATGGGCGCATACCGCGATGAGGGTCTCGTCTACATCAATCCCGATGATTACCGGCAGTTCCACCCCGATTACGACAAGCTGATGGAGGAACGTCCTCTCGACATGCCCAAGAGGACGGCCAGAGCCAGCGCCGTATGGACCGACCTCGCCGTGGAAACGGCCGACAATGAACGTTATTCGACGATAGTCGAAGGCACTTGGAACAACGTCGACCGGGTTCTTCAGCAGATGCAGGAAGCCAAAGACTGCGGGAGGCGAGTCCACGCCGCCGCATTGGCTACACCGCCGACGTTATCCCGATTGGCGGTTCTCGAACGATACTATCGGGATTTGAGCATGGGACGACCGGCCAGATGGGTGTCTCCGGATTTCCATGACAAGATCGTCGAATCATTGCCTGACAAGATCAGCATGGTCGCAGACAGTGGTATCCCAGACAGGTTCATCGTCGTGGACCGCAAGGACGGGCTCATCCCATATTCAGCCGACGAATCGGAGGATTTCCTAAACGAATGGAATGAGAGATTCCAACGCCCTCTCTCAGTAGAAGAGGCCGAAATGGTTTACGAGCACGCTGAACGAATCCGCGAAAACATCAGCGACATCGACCCGGACAATGAGGAAGCCAAACGGGCTGTGTTGTCCCTGTATGATGAGCCGACAATCTTCCGGATCCACCCGATTGGCATGCCCGAAGTCGACAGCCGTCAACCACGTAAGCCGAACGGAGAATACGATTTCAAGAACTGATGGAGGTCTTGGAGGTCGTATCTTGCGATTGTTTTCTCGTCGCGGAGGAATCGTCGCATGTATGGTATGGCGAAGTCGACTTTGCCGTATCCGCAGCTTTTGATGACTCTGTCTTTGATGAGTCTTGTCCTGTATAAGCCGGCGTATGTGACTGATTTGCCCATGCGGTTGGCGATGGTGGTGGTTTGGCTGATGCCGTCGTCTTGTGCCATGGCTTGTAGATATTGGATGTCGATGGGGGAGAGGGTGTTGAGTTCTGGTTCGTGGAGCGTGGGGTATAGGTGTTGTATGGCTTGGTCGATGCCGTTTTGGACGGCTTCGTCAGCCTCTGCGCCTCGGTTGAGTTGTCTCCATACGAAATAGCCGACGAGTTGCGTGAGGTATGGGTAGCCGTAGGTTGCTTCAGCCATCTCATGCAACTGATCCGAAGTCAGGTTGAAACCGGTTTCAGAGAATGAGATGCCAAACGCCGTCTCAACCTCCCCAACCGGCACATCCTCCAACGTCACCCGATTCGCATTGAACATGATCGAACCAGGAACATCAGCCCAACGACGCATCAACGGCGGAATACCCGCCACCGCAAACACTAGATTCAACGCCTGCTGTTGCGCGTTCGCAACAGCCTCCAACAGGTCACGCTGTTCCACGCGACTGATAGCCTGCGCCTCATCAATCGTAATCAGCAGGCCTTTTCCGGCTTGTTCCAACTGGCGCAGACGGAAACCCAACGCGCCACGCAACCCCAGAGGAGAATCAGCGCCCTGCAGCTCCCATACCAGCCGATTACCCACACCACGTGACGCATACTCACTAACCGTCAACCAACCATGCTCACCGGCAATACGCTCAAACTCCGTCAGTATCACCGTCTTGCCGACACCACGAGAACCAGTCACACACCACAACCTGTGCGACGAACCCCGCGAAGACGACAAAACCCGTCCAAACCTGGCCAACACTTCATCGCGACCGATAAGAATCGGCGGATTAGAACCAGCACCAGGCTTAAACGGATTTGTGAATAGTTGTGTCAAGTGTTTGGTTTTATCTGTGTTCATATGATATGATTATATCATGAGAGTTCGTGAATGGGCTTCCCGTGAGGGGTTCAACGTGCAGACGGTATGGCAGTGGTGCCGTGAGAACCGTATGCCCGTACCCTTTGAGAAGACCAGCACGGGCACGATCATCATCCATGATCCGAAATACGAGAACATGGTCCCCGTCAAGCCCGCCGGACGGACCGTCTGCTACGCGCGGGTCTCATCGGCCGACCAGAAAACGGATCTGGAACGTCAGGCTGACCGGTTGAAGGCGTTCGCGTTGAACATGGGGGTCGAATCCCCGGAAGTGGTCAAGGAGGTGGGGTCCGGTATGAACGAGAAGCGTCGCAAGCTCACGCGCCTGCTGGAGGATCCCACCGTCGGCACCATCATCGTTGAGCATCGCGACCGGTTCGCGCGCATGAACACGAGTCTCATAGAGGCGGCGTTGCATGCGCAGAACCGTCGGCTCATCGTCGTGGACGACACCGAGGTGGATGACGATCTTGTCCGTGACATGACCGAAGTACTGACCTCGTTCTGCGCCCGCATGTACGGGCGTCGGTCTGCCGCGAACAGGGCGCGGCTCATGCTGGAGGCGGGCGAACGTGGCTGAAGGCAGGAAGAAACGCAGGAAATACGAGATCCCGGAAGGCAAGACCATCCGTGGCGTCAAGGTCGCATTGGACCCCACGCCACGGCAGGCCGGCTTGTTGTCCTCGAACGCGGGGGCCGCACGCTTCGCATACAACACCGCGTTGGCCCACATATCCAATCAGTTGGACTGCGTCGAACCGGCCCCCTCATCAGGCAAGGCGGATTGGAGCATGCGCGGCCTGCGCAACTGGTGGAACAGGTGGAAGAACGATTTGGCCCCATGGTGGGCCGGCAACAGCAAGGAAGCCTACAATTCCGGGTTCCAGGCCCTTTCCGACGCTTTCAGGAACTATTTCGACTGGCTCAACGGCGACCGCGAAGGCGAACCGGTCGGCTGGCCGAAGTATAAGAGCAAGCACAAGTCGACATGGAAATACACGTACACGACCGGTTTCGGACTGATCGACGGTGACGACCGCGCGGTCAGACTCCCATGTGTCGGCCGGGTCCACTGCATGGAGAACGTCCGCAAGTGCGTCGGTGACGGCCGGATACTGTCCGTCACCGTACGATACGAGCACAACCGGTGGTGGGCGAGCCTGCGCGTCGAGAAGGACCAGCCCCCGCAGGCGACCGGACTGTCCGGCAGTGTAGGCGCCGACCTCGGAGTCAAGACGCTCGTTACCCTGTCCAACGGGATCGTTATACCCAACCCACGGTACCTGAAGCAAACCGAACGGAAACTCGAACGCCAGCAGAAACGCCTCTCACGCCGCCAACCCGGTTCCAGGAGATACGCGAAGAAGAAACGCCAGGTCAACAAACTGTACGCGCACGTCGCCAACCAGCGGCTCGACCTTCGCCACAAGACCACCACATGGATGGCCAACACGTATGCGGACATCGGCATCGAAGACCTCAACGTCAAAGGCATGACCGCCAGACCCAAACCCAAGGAGGACCCCAACAATCCCGGACATTACCTGAAAAACGGGGCCAAAGCCAAAAGCAGCCTCAACAAGGCAATACTCGACGCCGGCTTCGGAGACTTCCGACGCCAACTCGAATACAAATGCCAGCAGACAGGCAGCAGACTCCACGTCTACGACCGGTTCTACCCCAGTTCGAAGACCTGCTCCAACTGCGGGACGGTGAAAACCAAACTGCCCCTCAGCGAACGGGTCTTCCACTGCGACAACTGCGGGATTAAACTCGACCGAGACAGGAACGCCGCCAACAATCTGGACCCCGTCGGGAGTACCCCGGCGAGAAACGTGCGCGGAGAGACCCAAAGGGGCCTTCGAAAAACCAACACCCCAGTTGGAAGGAAACGCATACCGTGCCGCCCAACCGAGCGTAAGACACGGAGTCGCATAGGGAACGGAAACCCTATGCCTGCAACTCAACAAACAGAGTTGTAACGGTTAACAGGTCGGGTCATAAGACGGCTTTCAACAATAGGTTTCGTTACTACCTTAATGTTAGAAAACCCGCCTAGACATTGGGATATCAGGCGCTACGCCGCTTCGACAATCCCAGAGACAAGCCAGCCAATCCCAAGCCGAAAGCAATCAACCACCCAGTTGAAGTCAGCCCCAGCGGGAGCGCCGGTCGTCGGCATTTGAGCGACAGTGGCGGAAGAACTGACTCGGGGATTGCCCAAGAGTAGAGTTTTGAAGAAAGCGTCACCGCGAATATTGATGAAAGCAACACCTGACGCTATGTCCTTGAATTCAATATCGGTGTCTTGCTCGAGTGTCGCAGCGCCGCTTCCGGGTTCCCTGATCCAAAGGTACCCGTTTTTATCGATGGACAGTGAGGGGTACGTCTTAGTGGTAGGAGTTCCTGAGAATTCGTTGATTCCCAATGCGTTTCCACGGTAAGAGTGGCCCGGGATAAATCCTTCTAGAGGAGTGTCGGTTTCCCCGGTACCGGATGTATAGCTGTTTTCTTGGAGAGTCCCAGAATCACTGTTATAGCTAAGGTATCTGCTGTTTTTTCTTTTTGCGGCTAAGTGAGTTTGGCCGTATTGGCCGATGTCGGAGATATCGTTGTTCACCCCGCCTTGAACAGTGGCCGGGGTGACGGTGTCGCCTGTCCATTCGTATAGAGTGCAACCTTCCGGGCATGGTGTTTTGTCGGCGGCTTGGACGTTAGTTGGAATCGCTGTGGATAGTGTGAGTGTGGTGAATGCCATCAACAGGGCTAGGAACTTAAGCCCCCCCCCCGCAAAACAGTTTTATCAAGCATAGATCTCCTTGCAAGGATCCATACATATAGGCTTATTCCTTTCAAAGAAAGGAATAGGGCTTGCTTTCCGTACGTAAAAGCAAGCCCTATTCTGATGGTCGGCGGAAAACCCTGTTTACATTCGACTTCGCTTGACGGCAACAGTCACCAAACCGATCAAGCAAAACCCAGCAGCTGTCGCTCCGATAAGAGACAAACCCTCTGGTGCGCCTGTCGTAGGCATTTGAACAGTCATATTCGAATTATTTGATGACTCATCCAAGCTCACCCAGTAGCAGCCATTTTCGGCTACGCAACTGGCTCGCGCCTTATATCCCGTATTGTCCAATCGGACTCCGGAAATACCACCCAATTGGCCCCAGCTTAATTTCGAGCCTTTGACTGCAGTGAGTTCTCGGGTTGTGGATTCGGCGTTCGGATAGTCGATGGAGATCGCGCAGCGGACTGTGTTTGATTCTGTAGAGCAATCGATGTATGCCAATGATGGTTTACCCTTATCGCGATCCCATTGCGCGTACAGTTCGAACCCGTCGGATGTGGCTGTCGCTTTATCCACGGTTTCAGCCAAGACGGAGGCACTGGTTCCGGACCTGTCAGCTTTCGTGTTCCAATCGGAGATAAACCATCCATCTCTGGTGGGGGTGTCGGACAGTTTCGACATGTCCGACAGGTTGATGATCGCAGTACGAGTATCGGACTTATCAGAGAATGCGCCGCCGTTGGCTTTCAGCGTCACCTCGCGTTCCTTGGTGTAGTCCAAGAGTGCTGTTTTGTATACGGCATGCGTGGTGGAGGGAACACCATTGTTTGTTTTGATAGTCAAAATGCCTTCGTTCGTGCCGACGTTTGTTCCGGTGACGGCGCGAATCAGCATCTCATTATCGACTCGAGAGTATCCGGCGGAGTATTTGGCAAGAATAATCCCACCGTATTTACTGTCTGATGGTGTTACGGATGCAGGGACGTTGACATCCAGACTGCCATAGAAAGGCTTGTCTGAATCAAAGTAATGCAGGACCCAGCCATCTCCGCGAGCCCATTGGATGTGTGTTACGTTCCCTAGCTGCGCCTTCCATAACGTGCCGCCATCCGCTGCCGTACACATTTGAGAGGTACCTTTTGGATCGTTGATGAAGACACCTGTTGAGGTGCTCCAATCGTATGTAAAAGTGGATCCGCCGTTTAGGAAATCATAGGAAACGCTTTTCTTTATCCCATTATGCTCGTAAGTCCATGGAGTGTATGTCCAGTTCTGCCAGCCTTTGGAATCACAAGTTGGGGTGGTTGATTCATCGGCTGCAGTGGCGGTTTGAGGTAGTGTCAGTGTGACGGATAGGCATGCTAGTGCTGCGGTGAGCAGGATGCCGAACTTAAGCCCCCCCCCCGCAACGTTTTGGTTAAAATCATAGAAACTCCCTTGCAAGGTAAGTCACAGCCTGAAACCTTGATAAAACAAGGAATGGGCTCGTTGCGGAACCAGTCCACAAACAAGCCCATTCTGAAGGACTAATCAAGAAAGGTCAGACCCGATTACGCCTGACCGAAACAGCAATCAAACCCATCAAGCAAAGTCCGACAGCCAACAAACCAATAAGAGACAAACCTTCCGGAGCTCCGGAGGTAGGCATTTGAGCAACGTAACTCGCTGTATTGTTCCGAGGTTTTCCCAATAGGTAAATGTCCTCCGAACTGCCGCTGTTTTGCGATGCTGAAATTTGGAAGAATTCTATCCCGTCGGTTCCCTGTACTACGGTCGGGGCAATGGCTGTAGTGTATCTGTATATACCGGATGCATCTACATCAGTGCCTTCATTGACCCATGCTCGCCCATCCGAATCCACTGAAAGCTGCATATATGTGCCGTTAGTTGAGGTGACTAGTTTTACGGATCCTTTTCCGGAATGACCTAGGATCCGTCCGCTATGAGCTGGACTCATTGTCTTACCTGGGTTAACCGTACCGGTGGTATCAAACTTATTATTTAGCCCATTGTATGTCCACACCTTGCCAATCATATCTTTTATCAAAAGCCGGGAAAGTCCGCCTCCATCGGTTCCGATCAGCGTGAACTTCTTGTCGCTTTCAATCTGCGAAATACCATCCCCGCTCCACCGATACAACTGACAGCCATCAGAACAGTCGTCCGTAGCGGCCGACCCCTGTGAAGCGCAAAGAAACGAAGCTAGAACGATTAACGTCAACCAAATGGAGAGCGCTAGTTTTCCAAGCCCCCCACCCGCAGCGTTTTCTTAGTAAACATGAGACTCCTTGCAAGATAAACCTGATTCGCCCAACTGCTGGAACGACAACAAAAGCGGGGTTGCATCCAACAGTCGGAATGCAACCCCATTCTGAAGCGTCAGACACTGGAAATCAGTTCCGGCGACGACCTAATCCCATCGCAAGTCCTGCGAAAGCTAGGCCAATGGCAATCAATCCGGCACTGGATACCCCTTCCGGTGCACCAGTGGTCGGCATCTGCGCCTGATAGTTTCCCGTATCGGCCGGTGCTGCCGCTAGGGAAACATACCGGCATCGGTCTATAGCGCAAGACTGGTCGGCCAAATATCCTTGATCATCCAACCGGATGCCTTGAATCGGATTGTCTTTCCAATCCAGGTTGGCGTTTGCAGCAGGGTCGAATGTGCGGGTTTTGACGGTCTTGTCTGCGTAGGTCGCGGTAACGGAACAATGGATCGGACTGCTGCTGTTGCAATTCAGCTTCACTGAAACCGGTGCGCCACTGTCCTTCTCCCATTGAGCGTAGAGGCGGAGACCGTTACTGACTGCGGATCCTGGGGTGAAAGGTTGAGTTCCGGCTTTGTCGAGCGTCCATTTGGAGAAGACATATCCATCACGTGTAGGAGTGTTTTTGGAGGTCCATGAAGTCAAGCCTGTGGCTGGGGAGATCGATGGTGTTTCCATTGATTCACCGTCAGGGAAGATTCCTCCGTTGGCTTCAAGGATCGGCATTGGACTCAGGTCGGTCTGATGGTCGCTGGATGATACGGACATAGGCGTCACTTGGATGATTGGGGAAGACCCGGTCACCCATAGGATCTTTCCGGCTGACCCTTTGTCTTCCGCTTTAACGTCCTGCAATCCGATGTATTTGATTCCGTATTCGTCAGCCCCGCCTATGCTGTTGCCGTTCCAGACACTGTTACCGGAGCTGAAGACAATATTCCAATTCAACTGTGTATTCTGATACCAGAGCCGAGTGGTCTTTTGATCTATTCTTTTTGCGATGATACGGTATTCGACCGTTGATGAAGAGGAATAATAATTGTAGATATTTGAATCGTTGGTACAGTATTTGACTCGATTTAAACCGCTAGAGAACATCGGCAATGAATATCCAAAGGACGGGATTTTGTCACCGATGGCGTCTTCCCATTTTCCTGAACAGGTCGGGGTTGCATAGGAGTCCGTTGCTGCCTGTGCTGGATTGGCTAGGAGGACGGGTATGAGGATGACTGCTAGCGCAAATAGAAGAGCGGGGAGCTTCTTAAGGCTAATAGAGCCGAGCCCTCTGACTCTAAGCCCCCCCCCGCAACTGTTGCTTTATGAACATTCAATCTCCTTGCAAGGTATTGAACAAGCCCTAAACCCTATCAAGACAAGGAAATGGGCTTACTCTGGTTTGAATCCAAAGCAAGCCCATTCTGCCCATGTCAAGAGCGTTGATTAAACGCGATTACGTTTCACCGCCAACACCAACAAGCCGACCAAACCAAGGGCGACAGCAATCACACCAATCTGGGACAATCCCTCCGGCGCACCTGTGGTAGGCATCTGAGCCTGGTATGAAATATTGGTTGCCGCACGTGGAGTGCCAAGTAGAAGCAGTGTGTAGTTGCCGTCCCATCCAGCGCTGCCCGAATGGAATTCGACACCAGACATGACCGGTTCGGCAACCTTGGGACCTGAACCTCGCATCAGCCACAGTTGCCCTTGTTCATCGATGGACCAGATGTCATTATTCTTATCTTTCCCACTCCATCTGGCCATATGGTAGGTAATGCCGGAGGGGTTGTAGTCGTCAGTGCCGCACCAGTCTCCATTCAGCCCGGTTTTTATCAGATGATAGTTTCCGTCGGTGCCGCTGCCCCAATAATATAAGACGTTGCTTGTAGAGACCACGCATGGTACTTTTCCTTGGTCGCTACTGTATCTACCGATCGTTTTATAGTTTCCGGAAAGTGCTTGAATATTAGTTCCACTGGCGTAATACGCTTTATAGGAATTATCCGCTGCATTCGCATCCTGCTGCACCGATGCGGATGTAATCATGCAGCAGAACGCGAACAGGAGGGGTAAAACCTTTCGCCCCCCCCCCCGCAACAATTTTACTGATTGGCATAAAAACTCCTTGCAAGGCGTCATACAAGCCCTAACCCCTTATGGGACAAAGGAAATGGGCTTACTCTGGTTCGAATCCAAAGCAAGCCCATTCTCGTGGTCAAAAACAATCAACTAGATTTGGTTAGGGCGAAACACCGGTGAATCCATTTCAATTACGGCGGCCAAAACCGCCAGTAAGCCGATGGTGTTTGCGAAGGATTACGGCGGTTACATTTCGATGCGCTTTCGCAAGAATATGATCGCCACTGCCATTAATCCAATGCCGACAGCGGTCAAACCAGCCGAAGTCAAACCATCCGGTAGGCCGGTGCCTGGGACGCTGTACACCTGAGTCACATTTTGGGTTGGTTTATCTTTTAACGCGGCGGTAACGCAATAGTTGCCAAAGCAGTCAGTTGATGGATCCCATCCGGTCCCCCTGATATCCACGGGGTCAGTTGACCATGCGAACACGACTCCTGGCAACAGTTCGGACTGGGCATAGGATTCAGAGCAATCCGGAATCACGGTTCCGTTAAGCACACAAGCTTGCGGGTCCACTCCTCCCGTCAAGTGTGGTCTAACTACGCCAATCTTCGTTGACCCGTCCGAATAACCGACAGTGATGTAAAAGTTGCTGAATGCTGCCGATGTTTGGGAGCCGTTGTTCCCGGAGGTGGTTTGAACGCTGATTGGCGTAACGTTTTCGGCCGATGCGGTCTTGGCGAACGGCATCATCAGGCAAATGACTGAAAGGAACAGGGTTAGAAATCTAGGGGGGCGGGGGGGGGGGGGGGGGGGGGGGGGGGGGGGGGGGGGGGGGGGGGGGGGGGGGGGGGGGGGGGGGGGGGG
>NZ_QFFM01000032.1 GCF_003129905.1 Bifidobacterium callitrichidarum | reverse complement strand
AGGACCGATACCGTTCGCGCTCATTCCCGATGAGGCACCACCACACCCTACGCGCTCAAAAAACGTGAGGCACGTCGCCTGCATGCGACATATCCGGCGGAAGGACATAATGGGAGCATGCCTATCAAGATCCCCAGTGGCCTGCCGGCCCGTGACATCCTCGACTCGGAGCGTATCTTCGCGCTTGAGAAGCCCGAGGCGGAGCGTCAGCGCGTCCGCCCGCTCAAACTGGTGATCCTGAATCTCATGCCCAAGAAGATCGAGACCGAGACCCAGTTGCTGCGTCTCGTTTCGAAGAGCCCGTTGCAGGTGGAAGTGGACTTCATGAAGACCTCCACCCACGAGGCCACGCACGTCTCCGCCGATCATCTGGTCAAGTTCTACGAAACGCTCGACGCCTTCCGCGACAACTACTACGACGGCTTCGTGGTGACCGGCGCCCCCGTGGAGCACATGCCGTTCGAGGAGGTGGACTACTGGGAGGAGTTCAAGACCATCCTTGACTGGGCCTCCACCCACGTGTTCTCCACCATGTATCTGTGCTGGGGTGCCATGGGTGCACTCTATTACCGTTACGGTGTGCGCAAGGTGGACTACCCGCAGAAGATCTTCGGCGTCTTCCCCCAGTA
Organism: Bifidobacterium callitrichidarum; assembly: GCF_003129905.1. GTDB lineage: Bacteria > Actinomycetota > Actinomycetes > Actinomycetales > Bifidobacteriaceae > Bifidobacterium > Bifidobacterium callitrichidarum. The sequence goes on along the minus strand of NZ_QFFM01000032.1, from coordinate 35,477 downwards.
CCTGCAGGACGAATACTGCTTCCTGACCAATGGCTTCGACGAGATTGCGCTCCAGCCGCATTCCCGCCTCGCCGGCGTGAACGAGGCCGATCTGGCCCTGAAGAAGCAGGAACTTCAGGTGCTCACCTGGGGCCCGCAGTCCGGCCCCGGTCTGGTGGCCACGCGCGACTTCTCCGAGGTGTTCGCCTTGGGCCATTGGGAGTACGGCAAGTACACGCTCGCGGAGGAATATGAGCGCGACATGAAGAAGGGCATGACCAACGTGCCGTTCCCGCAGAACTATTTCCCGCACGACGACCCGTCCCTGGAACCGCTGTTCAGCTGGCGCGCGCACGGCAACCTGCTATGGCGCAACTGGCTGAACTGGGTGTACCAGACCACGCCATACGACCTGACCGAGGTGCCGCAGCTCAGGGCCGAGAAGAAGCTGGGCACGGATCGGTCGATTCGTCATCTGCCCGGCGGCCCGCGTAAGGACAACTTCGCGCCGTTCATGCATGACGGGTATGGGGTGATTCAGGGGAAGTAGCGCTCCCTTCGGCCGATGTCGGTTTGACGGAGCCTTGTTTTTTGCGCTTTGCCGGAATTTGCCGCGTCGCGGTCGAGGGTGTCCACGAATCGGACAGGAAAAATGTTGGTTCGTCGGTTCGAAATTGACCGCAACTCGGACACTGACATGTCCATTATGCGGACTATCGAATGAACGAAACCCGGCACCTCGCACGCAACCGTCTAATACGGAATCGAAAGATAACAAAACCATAAATCCCTTACGGCAGTAGGGCTCAGGCCGGACACGCCCGGTGGGCGTTGACTTTGTCCCAACGCAGGCCAATAATCACCTTTCAGTCATTCGGAGTCGAATGCCCAGCGTCGACTCCAGTCCACGCATGGCATACCCCGGAGTGGAATGGCGAAAGTAACCGCAACGTCACATTCGGCCATTCCGCTGGTCTAAACTGACACCTGACATTGAAGAAGCAGGAGGCGTGAGAATGAACGATGCCCTTTTCAGCGGGCTTGCTTTGGCCGCGGATGGTCCGGAATTCCCGACCACCGACGACTTCCTTCTTCCCCAGATCATCTTCCCCGGCACGCCGTTCGCCATGGACCGCATCATCATGGTGCGCGTCATCGCCACGGCGATCATGCTGGTGGTCCTGGGCGTCTCGGCCGCACGTGCGAAGCTGATTCCCGGTCGTTGGCAGGGCGCCATCGAATGGGTCATCGAGTTCGTGCGTGACCAGATCGTCTATCAGGTGATGGGCAAGGAGCGTGGCCAGCGTTATCTGCCGATGATTACCACCATGTTCTTCACCATTCTGGTGTTCAACCTGTGCGGCATCATCCCCGGCTTCAACATCGCAGCCACCGCCACGATCACCATGCCGCTGGTCTTCGCCGGCTGGTGCTTCGTGCAGTACTGGATCGCCGGCGCACGAGAGAAGGGTCTCGGCCACTTCCTCAAGGACGAGCTCTTCCCCAAGGGCGTTCCGGCTCCCATCTACATCCTGCTGACCCCGATTCAGCTGCTCGAGCTGCTGGTGATCCGCCCGGTCTCCCTGACCCTGCGACTCTTCGCCAACATGGTGGCCGGCCACATCACCGTGGCCGTGTGCCTCGCCGCGACCCAGTGGTTCCTCATCGAAATCCCGAACAAGCTGTGGTCCATCCTCGGCGTGGGCACCTTCGCCGCCGGCCTGGCCATGACCCTGTTCGAGATCCTGGTCGCCGCCCTGCAAGCCTTCATCTTCGCCATGCTGACCACCGCATACATCAACATGAGCTACCCGGAGGCCGAGTGACCGCAACCGCTTGAGCACGCGCCCGAACACCGGGCCGCTCGCGGAACGCATCGCTCCAAACCACAAGATTTTCAATATTTCCTTCGTATAGAAGAAAAACCAGAAAGGAAAAACCCATGGATATCATCACCCTCGCTGAGGTCGCTGGTAATCTCAACGCAATCGGCTACGGCCTGGCCGCCATCGGCCCTGGCATCGGTCTGGGCATCCTGATCGGCAAGACCATCGAAGGCACCGCTCGTCAGCCTGAGCTCGGCGGCCGTCTGCAGACCCTGATGTTCCTGGGTCTGGCATTCGTCGAGATTCTGGCCCTCCTCGGTCTGGTCGCCGGCTTCATCTTCCGTTGATCGTTGCCGTTGCGCCGCATCCGTACGGCGTGATGGTGCAACGGAATCGTGAATGACAACGGAAACGAAGCAATGAAAGGAGAACGACAATGACTTTCGCGGAGCAAGACGGAATCAATCTGTTCATCCCCAAGGTCTACGACATCGTATGGTCGCTGATCATCCTGCTGATCATCGCGGTGTTCTTCTACAAGTTCTTCATGCCGAAGTTCCAGGCCGTGTTCGATGAGCGCGCCGCCAAGATCGAAGGCGGCATCGCCAAGGCCGAGCAGGCTCAGAAGGACGCCGCCGAGGCGAAGGCCAAGTACGAGGCCCAGCTGAGCACCGCCCGCGTGGAGGCCGCCAAGATCCGCGACGACGCCCGCGCCGAGGCATCCCACATCGTGGCCGATGCCCGTGCCCGCGCCGAAGCCGATGCGGCCCAGATCACCGCCAACGCCCAGCGTTCGCTGAAGTCCCAGCAGCAGCAGGCCATGGTCTCGCTCAAGGGCGAGGTCGGCGCGCTTGCCACCGCCCTGGCCGGCAAGATCCTCGGCGCCAAGCTGCAGGACAGCGACGTGCAGTCCTCGATGATCGACTCGCTGCTCGACGACCTGGACGCCAAGAAGTGACTGTGAACATCGTCAGGAACATCCGTAACCAGAAAGGGAGGTGACCATGCGAGGAGAGGCATCTCGTATTGCAGACCGCGAGTCGCGTGACTCGCTCGCCCCGAAGCTGCGTGACACCCGTGAGGATGCATGGCGGATCGGCAACGAACTGTTCAAGATCACCGGTGCGCTCGACCGCAACCTTCCGCTGGAACGAGCGCTGACCGACCCCTCCAGGCCGGTGGCCGACAAGATCGCGGTGCTCAAGGAGCTGTTCAAGGGCGCGGAGCATCCGATGACCCTGGAGATCATGACCGATCTGGTCTCCCGTCGTTGGAGCCGTGCGCGAGACATCGCCAACGCGGTGGAGGACTTCGGTGTGGACGCCATGATGTACTACGCCGACGCCACCGACGCCACGCTGCAGGTGTCCATCGAGCTGTCCCAGCTGCACTCCGCGCTGCTGACGCTGCCGGTCGTGCGTGCCAAGCTGTACGACGACCAGGCCACCAGCGAATCCCGCGTGAAGCTGTTCCGTGAGATCTTCGACGGCAAGGGCCTGAACAAGATCACCATGCGCCTGGCCGAACACGCCACCTGCAACCTGCGTCGCCGCCGCTACCTGGAGACCATCCAGTGGCTCATCAACAAGTTCTCCCGCCACATGGGCGAGTCCATGGTCACCGTGACCACCGCGACCCCGCTCAAGAAGGAGCAGATCGAGCGACTGACCAAGGTCTACTCGGCCAAGGCCGGACGTCCGGTGCACATCAACTCCGTGGTGGACCCGAGGGTCCTGGGCGGTATGCGCATCCAGGTCGGCGACGAGGTCACGGACAACACCGTGGTCGCACAGCTGCAGAACCTGCACCGTACCGTGAAGGCGGACACCAACTGAGCGGACCGGCTCCCGGCCCATCCGCGCAGCGGAACACAAGCAAAGACTTGACTGAACAATAACCAATAGAAGGAGTGATCATGGCAGAACTGACCATCGATCCCGCCTCGATTCGCAAGGCCTTGGACGACTTCGTCTCGTCCTACCAGCCGAGCGACACCCCCACCCAGGAAGTGGGATATGTCGCCACGGCAGGCGATGGCATTGCCCACGTGACGGGATTGCCTGGTTGCATGGCCAATGAGCTGCTGACGTTCGAAGACGGCACGCTCGGCCTGGCGTTCAACCTTGACGCCCGTGAAATCGGCGTGGTGATTCTCGGCGATTTCGCTGGAATCGAGGAAGGCCAGGAAGTGCGCCGTACCGGCGAAGTGCTCTCCGTGCCCGTCGGCGACGGCTATCTCGGCCGTGTCGTCGACCCGCTGGGCAACCCGATCGACGGCCTCGGCGAGATCAAGAGCGAAGGCCGCCGCATCCTCGAAGCCCAGGCTCCGGACGTGATGCACCGCCACCCGGTCGACGAGCCGCTGTCCACCGGCCTCAAGGCCATCGACGCAATGACGCCGATCGGCCGCGGCCAGCGCCAGCTCATCATCGGCGACCGCCAGACCGGCAAGACCGCCATCGCGATCGATACCATCATCAACCAGAAGGCCAACTGGGAATCCGGCGACCCGAAGAAGCAGGTGCGCTGCATCTACGTGGCAGTGGGCCAGAAGGGCTCCACCATCGCCTCGGTGAAGCAGAGCCTGGAAGACGCCGGCGCCATGGAGTACACCACCATCGTGGCCTCCCCGGCTTCCGATTCCGCTGGCTTCAAGTACATCGCGCCGTACACCGGCTCGGCCATCGGCCAGCACTGGATGTACAACGGCAAGCACGTGCTCATCGTCTTCGACGATCTGTCGAAGCAGGCCGAAGCCTACCGTTCGATCTCCCTGCTGCTGCGTCGTCCGCCGGGGCGTGAGGCCTACCCGGGTGATGTGTTCTACCTGCACTCCCGTCTGCTCGAACGCTGCGCCAAGGTCTCCGATGACCTCGGTGGCGGCTCGATGACGGGTCTGCCGATCGTCGAGACCAAGGCGAACGATGTGTCCGCCTACATCCCGACCAACGTGATCTCCATCACCGACGGCCAGATCTTCCTGCAGTCCGACCTGTTCAACGCCAACCAGCGTCCTGCCGTGGACGTCGGTATCTCCGTCTCCCGAGTCGGTGGCGCCGCACAGACCAAGGCTCTCAAGAAGGTCTCCGGTACGCTGAAGATCTCCTTGGCGCAGTACCGTTCGCTGGAATCCTTCGCCATGTTCGCCTCCGATCTGGATGCGGCGTCCAAGGCCCAGCTGACCCGTGGTGCCCACCTGACCGAGCTGTTGAAGCAGCCGCAGTTCCACCCGTACTCGATGGAGCAGGAGGTCGTGTCCGTGTGGACCGGCACCCATGGCAAGCTCGATGACCTCGAGCTGGCCGACGTGCTTCCGTTCGAGCAGGGTCTGCTGGACTACCTCGACCACAACACCGATATCCTCAAGACCATCCGCGAGACCGAGGACTTCACCGCCGACACCGAGGCTGCACTCGGCAAGGCCGTGGACGCCTTCCGTGCCACCTTCGTCACCTCCGCCGGCAAGCCGCTGGTGGAGAAGAAGCCCGACACGTCCAAGGCCGCTCCGGTCGAGCAGGAAAAGATCGTGGCGGGAGAGAAGTAAGCCATGGGCTCGCAACTCGCATTGAAATCACGCATCCACTCCACCGAGTCGTTGGAGAAGATCTTCAACGCCCAGGAGATGATCGCGTCTTCGCACATCGCCAAGGCCCGTGACGTGGCCCTGAACGCGAAGCCGTACACCGATGCGATTTTCGATGCCGTGCAAGCGTTGGTGGCACATACCCATATCACGCATCCGATCGCGGTGAAGGACGAGAGCAACCCGCGCGTGGCTGTTCTCGCCCTCACCTCGGATCGTGGCATGGCCGGCCCGTACACCTCTTCGATCATCCGTGAAACGGAATCGCTGCTGGCCCGCCTCGAGGCGGATGGCAAGCAGCCGGAGCTGTTCGTGTACGGCCGTCGTGGTTCGACGTACTACAAGTACCGCAACCGCGACGTCGCGGCCACATGGGAAGGCGACACCGACCAGCCCGGCGTCGAGATCGCCGAGACGATTTCCAACACACTGATGGACGCCTATATGAAGCCGGCGGAGAAGGGCGGAGTTTCCGAACTCTACATCGTCTTCACCGAGTTCATCAACATGGTGGTCCAGAAGGTGCGCGTGCTGCGCATGCTGCCCGTGGAGATCGTGGAGAACGAAGCCAAGGTCCCGGACCCGGAGAACGAGAAGGCCGCGGAGGACATCTCCCCGCTGTACTCCTTCGAGCCGAGCCTGGACGAGGTGCTGGACGCGATTCTGCCGAAGTACGTCCAGTCCCGTATCCACGAGTGCCTGCTGACCGCCGCGGCCTCCGAGACCGCAAGCCGCCAGAACGCCATGCACACGGCAACGGACAACGCACGCAATCTGGTCGACGACCTCACCCGCAAGCTCAACGCTTCGCGTCAGGCCTCGATCACCCAGGAACTTACCGAAATCATCGGCAGCGCTGATGCGCTGAACACAAAGGAAGAGTAGGAACGCACTATGGCTGAGAATCAGACCACTGTGGCTTCCGAGACCAACGGCGAGCCGGTTCACGGTCGCGTCACCCGAGTCCAGGGTTCGGTTATCGACGTTGAGTTCCCGGTCGGCCATATGCCCGACATCTACAACGCCCTCCACGTGACCATCGTCAACACCGGCGCCAAGGAGGAAGGCGAAGCCAAGTCGACCGAGATCACCCTTGAGGTCGAACAGCACCTCGGTGACTCCACCGTGCGCTGCGTCGCCCTGAAGCCGACCGACGGCCTGGTGCGCGGCGCCGCCGTGTACGACACCGGTGCCCCGATTTCCGTGCCGGTCGGCGACGTGACCAAGGGCCACGTCTTCGACGTGTCCGGCAACATCCTCAACAAGAAGCCGGATGAGCAGATCACCGTCACCGAGCGCTGGCCCATCCACCGCAACCCGCCGGCCTTCGACCAGCTGGAGTCCAAGACCCAGATGTTCGAGACGGGCATCAAGGTCATCGACCTGCTGACCCCGTACGTGCAGGGCGGCAAGATCGGTCTGTTCGGTGGTGCAGGCGTGGGCAAGACCGTGCTGATTCAGGAGATGATTCAGCGCGTGGCCCAGAACCACGGCGGTGTGTCCGTGTTCGCCGGCGTCGGCGAGCGTACCCGTGAGGGCAACGATCTGATCGGTGAGATGGACGAGGCCGGCGTGCTTGAGAAGACCGCCCTGGTCTTCGGCCAGATGGATGAGCAGCCGGGTACCCGTCTGCGCGTGCCGCTGACCGCACTGACCATGGCCGAGTACTTCCGTGACGTGCAGAACCAAGACGTGCTGCTGTTCATCGACAACATCTTCCGCTTCACGCAGGCCGGTTCCGAGGTGTCCACGCTGCTGGGCCGTATGCCTTCCGCCGTGGGCTACCAGCCGAACCTGGCCGATGAGATGGGCGCCCTGCAGGAGCGCATCACCTCCACGCGAGGCCACTCCATCACCTCGCTGCAGGCCATCTACGTGCCGGCCGATGATTACACCGACCCGGCCCCGGCCACGACCTTCGCCCACCTGGACGCCACCACGGAGCTTTCCCGTGACATCGCATCCAAGGGTATCTACCCGGCCGTGGACCCGCTGAGCTCCACCTCGCGAATCCTCGATCCGCGTTACGTGGGCCAGGCCCACTACGAGTGCGCCAACCGCGTCAAGGCGATTCTGCAGCGTAACAAGGAGCTGCAGGACATCATCGCCCTGATCGGTATCGACGAGCTCTCCGAGGAAGACAAGACCACCGTGAACCGTGCTCGCCGCATCGAGCAGTTCCTCGGCCAGAACTTCTACGTGGCCGAGAAGTTCACCGGTCGCCCCGGCTCCTACGTGCCGGCCGACGAGACCATCGAAGCCTTCACCCGCATCTGCGACGGCGTGTACGACGACGTCCCGGAGCAGGCGTTCTCCGGCATCGGCGGCATCGACGACCTCGAGGAGAAGTGGCACAACATGCAGAAGGAACTTGGTGAGTGATGGCTGAATCGGAAAAGACCACGATGAAGGTCAACATCGTCGCCGCCGACCACCCGGTGTGGCACGGCGAGGCGTCGAGCGTGACCATCCCCGCCTCCGAAGGCGGCATGGGCATTCTGCCGGACCATGAGCCTGTGCTCACGGTGATCAAGCAGGGTACGCTCACCGTGGTTGAGCCCGATGGCGTTCGCCACATGTTCGAGGTGACCGACGGATTCATCTCCTTCGACTCGAACAAGCTCACCGTGGCGGTCGAACGCGGCCACGACGTGCAGTACTCCGGTCAGGAGTGAGTGTCGCTCGCTTGAGCTTCCTTTGAGCCGTGTCTTGGCTCGTAAGGCTCCCTTTGGGTTTTCCCGAAGGGAGCCTTTTCGTTTTTTCTGGCTCCTCTCACTGAGGACATTGCCGTGAAGCAAACAGCAGAGCTGTTTGTAGGCGATGTGCGAGACGACAGTCGAGCCAACAAAACGCGGACGAAGTTCGTCATTAATTGCAGGACGAGCTGTCAGCGTAGCTGACTGAGGGGAGCCCGAAAGAGACTTGTTATGCGGCATCGTTACAGTGGTGGCCTATGCGAATCATTGTTGCCGACTGTTCCGCCGAGTATTCCGGCCGACTCAACGCCTCGCTGCCCCCGGCCAAGCGCGTGCTGCTCATCAAGGCCGATTCCAGCCTGCTGATTTTCTCCGAACTGGGCTCGTATAAGCCGCTCAACTGGATGGCGGCACCGTGTACGATCCGCGAGATCACGCCGGAGACGTCTGAGGCTCCCGAGGACGATGCGTCGTCCGATGCCCTGACGAGCGGGGGAGCGGGGGCCGATGCGGATACCTCGTCTTTGGAAGAGTCCGTTGTGGCCGAAGGGGCGGCTGCCGACTCCATTGAATCCGCCGAACACGTGGAAAAGGTGCTGCGCGTCACCTCGGACAAGGGCTTGGATGTGCTGGAGGTCACGCTGTACCACGTCTACTCCGACCAGTCCTATGACCTGGGCGTGGATCCGGGCCTTATCAAGGACGGCGTGGAGGACCATCTCCAGCGGTATCTGGCCGAGCAGATCGAACGCATCGGCAAGGGCGCCAAACTCGTGCGCCGCGAATATCCCACGGCCATCGGTCCGGTGGATATCATGGCCATCAACGCCGACGGCGAGCATGTGGCCGTGGAGATCAAGCGTCATGGCGGCATCGACGGCGTTGAGCAGCTCACGCGCTACTGCGAGCTGCTCAACCGCGACCCGCTGCTGGCTCCGGTGCACGGCATCTTCGCCGCGCAGACCATCACCCCGCAGGCCCAGGTGCTTGCCAAGGACCGCGGCTTCACGTGTCTCATCCTTGACTATGACGACATGAAGGGCACCGAGGACGATTCGTTGAGACTGTTCTGATATGACTTGGCCCCCTCTGACGAGGGGGCTGTCAGCGAAGCTGACTGGGGGAGAGATCGCGACGCAGTCGCCGGAATGAAGGAATCGGCCTATGACCGATGCTGTTTCCCGCGGCAAGCCGCCGCTTCTCTCCCCCAGTCTCGTTTCACGAGACAGCCCCCTCGTCAGAGGGGGCCAAGTCCTATCAGAACGGATCAGTACGTGGCGAGGATGTCGACCACGAAGACCAGCGTGGAGTTCGCCGGGATCGAGCCGGTGGCCTTGTCGCCGTAGCCGAGGTCCGGCGGCACCACCAGCAGCACCTGGGAACCGACGGTCTGGCCGGCCAGACCCTGGCTCCAGCCCTTGACCACGTCGCTCAGCGCGAACTCGGTGGCCTGGCCCTTGTCCCAGGAGGAATCGAACTGCGTGCCGTCCAGCAGCCAGCCGGTGTACTGCACCTTGACCGAGCCGGATTCCTTCACCTTGGCACCGGAGCCCTTGATGAGCGGCTGCACCACCAGTTCGCTGCTGCCCTTGTATCCGTTCATGTCAATGGAGGGCTTGCCGTTCTTGGCGCGCGTGACCTTCGGCAGGTCGGCGGGCACGTCCTCGACCTTCTCGCCGGTGGCCTTGGTGTAGTCCTTGGACTTGGAGACGAAGGTCATCGCGAGGATGTACGAGTAGCCGGACGAGTTTTCGTCGTTCACGCCGAAGCCGATGGTGGTGTTGAGCTTGGCGCCCTTGATCTGGTTGTAATACGTGGAGTTCAGCGTGGAGGAATCCACCACCATCGAGCAGTCGGGGGTGTTCTTGGTCCACGTGTCCATGAGCTCGGTGCCGTCCTTGACGTTCAGCGCGATGCCCTGGGAGCACACGCGGTCGCCGTCCTCGATGACGTCGCCGTCGCCCTTCTGCAGCACCACGTACGAGCCGTCGGACACGGTCATCGGGGCCTTGAAGGAGATGGTGGGCTTCTCGCCCAGCTTGCCGGTGGCGGTCACGCCGGCGATCTGGTTCTTCTCCGAACCGGAGGACGAGGAGGAGGAAGAAGACGAGGACTTGGACGAATCCTTGGAGTCCGAGGAGGATGAGGACGACGAGCAGGCGGCCAGCGAGACGCACATGATCATCGAGCAGGCGAGGGCCGCGGACTTGGTCAGGAAAGAGACCGTATTCTTGGTCAGGGAAGACTTGCGCATGACACACCACCCTACCGGCAAACCCTGATTTTCAGCCTGTTTTGAGTAATCAAGAGGTGAAGATTGTAGAATGGGAACGTTATGAGTGCTGAAGAACAGACAACAGAGCCGAACCAGGACGCCAAGCCAAAGCGTCCTACTCGGCATGCCACAATCATGCGCGGCGTGGTGACGCCCATCTTCGGACTTCTTGCGGTGGCCTCGATCGTGCTGGGGGTTTTGAATGCCACGATCTGGAAGCCGTCCACCGAAATCACCGCTTCCGCCAGCATCACCGGTTCGCAATACATCATCACCGATCCGGGCGTACTTGACCTGCTCGACCAGAACACGACGCTGACCGTGGAATCACGATCCTCATCCGGCCAGACGTGCGTGGCGCTGGGCCCCGCCAAGGATGTGACCGGCTGGGTCGGTTCGGACGCATACCAGCGGATCACTGGGCTGAGCTCGTGGACCACGCTGAGCACCGAGCGTGCCGGCTCCGGCTCGGGCAGCTCGGATAGTTCGTCGTCCGATTCCGATTCGTCCGGTTCGTCCGATTCATCCGCCAACGCGACCGCCGAGGTGGCGTTCAAGGACTCCGACCTGTGGACCTCCGTCAAGTGCGGTACGGGTTCCGCCACGCTCAACGTGAAGAAGGCCACCGGCTCCACCGTGGCCATCGTGGACCTGGGCGAAGGCAACGCGGACGCCACCGTGAAGCTCAACTGGGTTCGTTCCGAAGTGCCGGACTTCGCCATGCCGTTCTACCTGTCCGGCGGACTGCTGGCCATCATCGCCGTGCTGTGCGCCTCCGTGTTCGCCATGCCGCCGCACAAGCGCCGCAACAAGCGCGTGATCGAAGGCGTGGCCCATGAGGTCGTGGAGGCCGGGCTGTCCTTCGCCGAGCGTGCCGAACGGGCCGCTTCCGGAGCCGTGGCCCCGTCGTACCCGGCTTCGGGCGATGCCGCCGGTCGCAAGCGTCGTCGTCACGCCTCGCATCGCCGCGGCGCCACGCCGGCCGTCAGCGAGCAGTCCGGCACCGACGAATCCGTCGCACAGTCGCCCACCATCATCGATCCCGCCTCCCGCAACCTGGTCGCCGACCAGCAGTCCGCGGCACCGGCCGCATCCGACCAGACCGGCGCATCGCCGCTGCCTGCCGTCAACACCGATGCCGAATCGACTTCGGTGATCACGCCCGACGAACTGCAGGCGTACTTCTCCCGCTTGGCCCAGGAGGTCAACAACAGCGGTGATGCGAACGGCGATGGACAGGAGGAGAACCGATGAGCAAGACGAATACGTTCGCACGTGCGCCATTCGCGCGGTGGGGCAGGCTCGCCGTCGCCGCGCTCGCCGTCGCCGCGATGGTGACCCCGTTGGCCGCCTGCGAAGGTCAGCTGCCCACGCCGGTGGCCGATTCGTCCACCCAGGCCACGCCGGACCTGACCGAAGCGCAGGAGAAGAAGATCCGACTGGCGATTCTCGACGGCATCGACGCGGCCGATCAGGCCAAGAGCGTGGACCAGCTCGCTGCCGTGATGGGCGGCCCGCAGCTGGAGATCCGCGGCAGCCAGATCACCGTGGCGCAGAAGACCGGCTCCCTGAGCAAGTTCGCCGTGATCCCCAAGGACGTGGCGCAGGTCGTGATTCCCACCGATGACGGCTGGCCGCGCTCGGTGTTCACCATCACCACCACCACGTCGGACCAGCAGTCCAAGCGTCTGCTGGTGATGAACCAGGCGTCCGCGCGCCAGAACTACAAGCTGGTGGCGATGGCCCGCCTGTTCGAGGGCGCGCAGCTGCCCAAGTTCGAGATTCCCACGCTGGGCTCCAAGCAAGGTTCGGCCAAGGACAGCGGCCTGGTCATGACCGCCGCCGACGCGCTGACCCAGTATGCGGACGTGCTGCAGAACGGCTCGAACAGCCAGTACGCCTCCAAGTTCGCGGACGACCTGCTGCGCCAGAACCTGGCCAAGACCGCCGCCGACGTGCAGGCCGGCATGGAACGCAACAACGGCACCCAGCAGCAGACCTTCGAGGCCGTGCCCGACCAGATGTGGGTCATGCGCTCGGCCGAGGGCGGCGAGCTGGTGGTGGGCCGCATCAACTCCGTATGGGTGCGCAAGGCCGGCGACGGCCGCGAATCGCAGCCCGCCTCGGACGACGAGAAGGCCTTGTACAACAGCGACAAGTACACCAGCACCATGCAGGTGACGTACGTGAACGTGGTGGCGCTGTACATCCCCAAGGCCGGCGGGGCCGACGCGCAGGTCACCGCAGTGGGCGCCGACCGCCAGCCGGTCAAGGTCGAAGCGCTCTGAGCGTATCCGCCGCGTACTTGCGGTGCCGGAACTACAATCGGTTCCGGCACCGTTTTTGTATTTGTAAGCATTTGTGGAGGCAAGTATGGCTGATCAGCAGTTCCATCCCGGAGTGTCCCTGGCAGGGGCAGTGGATCTGGAGGCCCTCAAGCATCAGGTCAAGGCCGAACCGGGGCAGGCGGGCGGCGCTCCCGCGGCCGGCGGCTATGTGATCGACACCAACGAGAACACCTTCCAGGCCATGGTGCAGACCTCGGCCACGTTCCCGATCCTCATGCTGCTGTGGGTGCCCACGGACGACCGTCTCTTCCCGATGGCCCGCGCGCTGGGCGACGCGGTGAACGCGCTGGACGGCAAGATCCAGCTCTCCCGCATCGACATCGCCTCGAACCCGTCCATCGCCCAGGCGCTGCAGGTGCAGGGCGCGCCCGCGCTGTTCGCGCTCATCGGCGGCCGTCCGATGCCGCTGCTGCAGGGGTTGCCGGGCGACGACGAGATCAAACAGCTGTGCGACGAGGTGATTCCGAAGATCATCCAGGCCGCCGCGCAGGCCGGTGTGAGCGGCACCGCCCCGTACTCCGGCGACCCTGATTCGGATGCGGCCAAGTCCGCCGGTGCGTCCGGTGCCGCCGGTGCGGGTGCCGATCAGGTGCCGCCCGAGCACGCCGAGGCCCATCGTCTGGCCGAGGAGGGCGATTACGCCGGTGCGGCCGCCGAATATGCTCGCGTGCTGGAATCCGACCCGCACGATGCGCTTGCCGCTCGCGAACGCGCCAAGGCGCTGTTGCTGGCCCGCTCCGGCCAGGCGAACGTGCGTGAGGTGCGCGCCGCCGCGGCCGCCGCCCCGGACGACGTCGAGGCGCAGCTGGCCGTGGCCGACATCGACATGATCGGCGGCCAGATTCAGGACGCCTTCGACCGTCTGCTGGACTTCCTCGCCGCCGGGCACAAGGCCGACCTGGACGAGGTGCGCAAGCGTTTGCTGGAGTACTTCGCCATCCCCGAGCCGACCGATGAGCGCCTGAAGCGCGCCCGTCGTCGCCTCGCCACGCTGATGTACTGAGGCGTGTCTTCCGGCTGTGCCGTGCGATGGGTTCCCTTCCTTGAGGACATTGCCATGGAAGCATGGGCTCCCCTCTTTGAGGGGAGCTGTCGCGTAGCGACTGAGGGGAGTCCCCGGCCGGCCTACGCCATCCGGTTCTTTCCAAAATACGGCTGGAAGTGAGGGCCGTCCTTGGCCAGCTCCCTCTCGAAGTCATCCCTCCATTCGCCGAACGGCCGCTCGGCGAGTCCGTCGTTGTTGAACCGAGGCTGATCGGTGATTTCGGTGATGCAGAACTTCGGAATCGTCAGATTGGTGACGGGTGTGGCGCGCTCGGCCTCGGCCACCACGAGCGGCGCGTTTGGGCCGCCGAACACGTCCACGCTCCAGCCGTCCTCCGCGATCCACACGGAATAACGGTTCTTGATGACCACCCTGCCGCCGCGCTTGACGAGTTCGACCGCGATGCGCGTATCGATCTCGCGCTCCACCTCATAGCGCGTGCCGCCCACGGACGGGCCTTTGACGGTGACGTATGCCTCGGAGAAGCGCTCGCGGTTGTCCTCCAGCACGGCGATCGGGTCCAAATCGGGCGTCATATCCATCTGTATGCTGTGCGAGAGCAGCCGCACGCGCAAGGCGTAATTGTCGGTGTACACGTAGTAGCTCTGAATGATGAGCGCCGGGGCATCGCCGTCGTCATATTCCGCCGGCAGTTCGCGGCAGAAGAAGCGGCGCTCGTATTCGAAGTCATCTGTAGGTTCCGACATAGCCCCATTGTAGGGCGAAGCGCGGGGATTTGCGGGGTTTGCAATCGTTGTTGCAACGGTTTGCAGTCGGGGCGTGCCGGCGGGCCTATTCCACGCGGTGGTTGGCGCTATCTCGTGCTGTTCTGCGCGATGGGCCTCGTTGAACCTGTGAAATCACTGCGAATGGCGGACCGGTGGGTGCGGGCCGGCCGGGCGTGGTGTACAGTAGTGAAGTTGTCTGGGTCCGTAGCTCAGTGGATAGAGCGTCTGTCTCCGGAACAGAAGGTCGAGGGTTCGATCCCCTTTGGGCCCACTCTAAGGGGTTCTGAATTATATTCAGAGCCCCTTTTCTATACGCAAAACCGTTATTTTTATTGGGTTTATGGGCTGTTGTGCGGTATCATAGTAGATGACGGTTTATGTCAGAAAACGACGGATTATGAAACACTTAGGTACATTCTTAGGTACATAGGCCGGAGGTGTGTATGACTGTTAAAACATCCAAACGCGCCGCAAGAGGTTCTAACTCGATTAATGGCCGTGGCGGTATATCAAAGATAAACCGAAACGGAAAGCTGACTGGGTATCGAGCGAAGGTGCTTGACCCCAATAGGCCCGGTAGGTACATTACGAAGTCTTTTAAAGTCGGACAAAAAGAGCAAGCTAGCAGTTGGCTGAAGGAAGAGATTCGTCGTATGGATGAGGCGGCGTCTCTAGGACTGCCGTATGTGCCATCAAAGCAGCGCAAGGAGCTGGAGCGATACAAGACGGTAAGATTCAAAGATTTCGCTGAAGGATATCTAGAAGGGTACCGAAATGCCGCTACCGGTGAAGCCGTTCGCCCTGACACAATGCGAGCAAAGAAGACAGCGGTAAAACACCTAACGGATTTCTTCAAAGATATGCTGATACGCGATATCACAAGTAAAGATATTCGCGCATGTTCTGAATGGCTGGAACAATATGGCCCATTTGCTCGACAGCGCGCCATGAAAGAAATGCGTACCATTATGCGTAAGGCTCTATTGGAAACCGAAGAGCGGCCGGCGTTGATCTCTAAAAATCCCTGCGAAGGCATTCCTCTTCCCAAAGTGCCTGATAGCGAACAAGCGAAGATTCCCGTAGCTACGAAAGATGAAATAAGGGTGATATATGAGAGTATGCCCGAATATTCAAGAATTGCAGTCTACTTGGGCGCCGCTTTTGGTTTGCGTATCAGCGAGGTCTGTGCATTACGAGTATGCGATATAGATTTCAAACATGGCCTGTTGCGCGTTCGCCATAGCCTAGGGCGTGGAGAAAATGATACAGGGCCATTGCGTCTTGCGGATACAAAAAACGCTGCATCTAATGATGCTATGCCCATTCCTGAAGGAATGGTGAACTTGCTGAAAGAACACGTAGAGAAGTACGCGAACGCAAGCAGTCCGGAGGCGATGTTGATCTCGGCTAAGCGGTCTTCAATATTAAGCCCGAACACCCTTCGAAAGCAATTTGCCGAAGCGCGTGAAAAGGCTGGGCGTTCCGACTTGCATTTTCATACATTGCGCGCCACGTATGATACTCAGATTTCGCGCGATGCAGAAAACGCAAAAGACTATATGGCTGCAACGCGCCGACGTGATGTAGCCGTAGGGGTAAAACATTATCAGCGAGCAGACAAAAAGCGAGTTCGAGAGCTGGGGAATAAGGCATTTGAAAAACTTATTGAGCCGAAGCGTACTGAAGAAGTCGTGCGCAACGAATTAAATAAAGTAATTGCTGAGTTGGAGCAGCTAGACTCCAAAAGGCAGATATTGGAAGCCGAGCTTGCAACGTTTTCGCAATGATGTTGCGTTGTGGGAAGGATATTATGGGCCATGGCATGGCGAATCCAACGATCTGAAGACGCTAAAAGCTATATCACGGAAGCGAAGATACAGAAAGCAGTTCTTTATAGAAAATACGTCAGGAATAAAAAACTTGCCTTGGAAGCTTGTTTCGGGGCTAGTAAGAGAGAACTTGCAATTCATTTAACTGAACTAACTGCGCCGAAGCAGGTTAGGGAACTGGTGAAAAATAGTCGTACACGGTTGGATAACACTTTTGAAGATGGGGAATGGCATACCGACCGTGTAAGAAAAAGTGGGCGAGCATTTGGAGCCAGACGAAGAATCTGCGTGACGGGGAAAGAAACCCCCGCTTATGCAGAATGCTATTTTGTCATTGAAGGCGTAGATGAAATGTCGGGTGACGAGCATATTGATATTTGTCCAAATGACAAGAACAATGAGTGGATTTCGGTTTCTCTGACAGAGATATTAGCCAAGTTGCACTAATCTTCGTACATTTGTGCTATTATTCACATAGCTTCCCCGATACTACCTAGAGGCATGGTATGAATTCTCCATGTGACCGGTGCTGGTATTCCACTGGTGCGGAGGGGTAAAAAACATTGTGAGTTGCTACGCAGTGATGGCATGATCGGAGTATCATGAGCGTCAGCGTACGCAAAGATATTAATATTCCAAAAGTACTCACTATCGCAGAAACTGCAAGCTTAATGCGTTGCAGCAAGCGGCACGTGCAGCACTTGATGTATTCAGGAATCCTGAAGTACTACAAACCTACGCCAAGACGAGTCCTAATTGATCTCGAATCAGTTGAGGCATTATTTGCAGTCCCGGCAAACGCAGCCGTGCTGAAGGATAGTGCAAAATGAGAAACCCCAACATGATTAATGTCGGGGCGGGGAAGTCAATTACCATTCTAGGCGAGAATTTCGCCCCTAATGCGCCCGGCTACGTGCTTCAGGCCACCACCGACTATCTACTGGAGGCCGCCTATGGCCTCTACAAGCTGACCGTCACCCACGACGCCATCGGCACGGCCCGCTGCCTGACCATGTGCTCATATGCTACATGGATTGCACCAACTTCAATAGCGTTCACCGCTAAAAACAACGATCTCCCCGCCTTAAGGATGCTGCAAGCCGCCATGCTGCTGTGCGCCGACGCCCGGACAACGCTCACTACCGGCCCATTTCCAAAGCGCGGTCACAAGCTTATCCGCACCAACCAAACCGACGTGATGATCGACAGCGTGCTTACGCTCGGCTTACTGCCGACCCGCAACCGGCAAGACCTCCATTGCATACGGCAACGCATGGCAGCGAGCGCCCGACTTTTGAACTATACGGGTGACAACGTCCTGAAGTTCATCGCAAATCAGGCGGGTGCGCCTTGGGATGAGATTGCGGCGGCGCTCGCCGACGGGTGGAAGGTGGTGGCATGATCGAGAATACGACCGTAGATATGGGACCGGAGGACGACCTGTTCGGCGCTACTTCGCATAATGTGTCCAATGCGTCCTACCCGACCGAAACGTCCAGCGATGGTGGACAGAGTTTCGACCCCAGCAGAATTGCCGACCGTATATTCCGCATGCTGAAGAATCACGTGGGCACATCGGACGACAATCTGAGGATACTTGCCCTGTGGATTATGCACGCGCGAGTTTACCGCGAAATGTACACGACGCCACGCCTGTTGATTACAAGCATCATACCGGGTGCGGGCAAAACCACACTGCTGGAATGGATTGCGCACTTGTGTGCGAAATCTGAAATGCTGAGTGCAATCAGTTCGGCGTCCTTGCTTGCCAACTTGGCCGATCAGGGCTATGTGCTGCTTGTAGACGAGGCGGATAGGAGCTTGCGCAAGGATAACCCCCTGACTGCTGACTTCATCGCCGTAGTAAACACCGGTTACAAGCGAGGAGGCAGCCGTACTGTTCAGGAACCGGATAAGAATCACGGTTGGAAGGTGGTACGTAAGAGTACCTATGCGCCTGTTGCATTCGCAGGCAATAACCCTGACCTTTCGGCGGATACAAAACAGCGGTGTATCCAAGTGTTCCTCTATCCGAACGACGAGGTAGAAGAAACTGACTGGGAGATAATCGAGAATGATCAGGAATTTCTTGACCTGAAGCGCGATCTGGACAATTGGGCGGCAATCGCGAAAGAGTCTATCAAGCTGCGTCCTATATTGCCTGATATCGTCAAGGGACGATATAAAGAAGTATGGCTACCGCTGGCCCGCATTGCTCAAACGCAATCCGGCGAATGGCTTGACGTAGTGCGCCGCTTGTCCGCCGAGTACGTGGAACAAGCCAAAATGGATGCCGACATGGGGCTTGCCAATGATTCGCCGCACATTCTTCTGCTGAAAGACATCGCGAGATTGTGGGCGAGTCAGTGGGCTTCAATGCCATTTGTCGGTTCACAGCAGATGTGCGATGCCCTTGCAGCTAGTAATCCGAAGCAATGGGGCAGCGAACAAGTAGGAAGTTTCGGGCGTCTGACCACGAAGCGTTTGGCATCGATGTTGAAGAAGGCCGGTGTAGAAGCGAGCCGCAACCGTGGCCATACCAAACGTGGTTATCGGTTCTCGGCGTTTTCTCAAGCGTGGAAGGCCCTGAGAATATGGGAGACGTTGAAACTAGGGCCACCGAGGCCGAATGCGCTGGACGTTGTGGACATGTCGAACACTTTTAGAGAGGGGGTAAACAAAAGTCAGCAACCCGAACTGCCGGACGTTTTGGCCGGAAAGGACGCATCGGACACTTTATATGAGAGTAAGGGCTCCAATGCGGACAGGCCCTCTGATGTGTTCGAGTCTTCCGCCGATGCGACGCCCGACTTGGAGCAATGGGCCGCTAGCCTGATTACCACCGCCGATGTGAAGAATTGGGCCGCGCTTTCGATAGCTCAGCTGTTCGCTATTCGCAAGGTTAAGAACACCGGGCTGTGGCTCAATAAAACCTCCGACGAACTAACGAAGCGAGGTGTGAACCTATGAGCATAGTGATATTTGCCGCTTGCATTCCAAGCGGAGAAAGGCGTAATAATGACGGACGACGATGATAACAACAACGCTGGTGACAGGGACGAGCTGGGCAGGTTCGCGCAAGGCAATCACCCGGTGACGGGTTTTCATACGAACCCGGAGCGGCGTAATACGTTCCCCACCAAAGGCCGTTCCTTTGAGCTGACTGCGCGTCGTTATCTCGATATGACTGACGAGCAATTGGCGAACGAAATGGAGAAGGTCGAGCGTGGTGAATTGACGCAGGTTCAGCAGCTTGTTTTGCAGTTGCTGGCGAGCGCCAAGGATGGCAGTAATCCCGTGCAGCAGCTTAAGGCGTTGCGTGAGCTGTTGGATAGGGCGGAGGGCAGGCCGAGGCAGGCCCTCGATGCTACGGTGGGGCAGCCGGAGCCGCCGCAGGTGAATATCACGTTCGCCTGACGGCCGTTCAGGCGTGGAGATCGGGCCACGGCTCGGGTAGCAGGGCGTCGATTGTCACGTCCAGCACCTGAGCCACGGCCATCACGTTCATCAGGCTCGGATTGGAGGGCGTGCCGGGCCGTGACTCGCCCTTTTCCAGTTGCTGGTAGGTGAAACGCGAGAGATTGGCGTTATAGGCCACGTATTCCTGACTCAGGTTCATGCTGACGCGGCGGCGCTGGATACTTAAGCCCAGCCTCTTGGCGTATTCGGGCCAGTCCGCTGGCGTCTGGGTGTGTGGCATGTTGCCAAGCTATGTTTGTGCCAACTAGACTATAGCCTTACCGGTAAAGCATTATGGGTAAAGCCTTACCAAAGGGAAGGGTGCAGCATGTCAAACCTGAAGAGTTCTGCCATATGGGCCGCGGGGGCGGTGGTTCTGCTCTGCGGCATGGCCACATCGGACTGGCCTATCGCCTTGGCCTTGTTCGTTATTGTCTACGGATACAAGGCGTATGAGTTCTTCTACTTCCGCAGCGCGAAGTTCCTTGCCATCAAGAGCCGCATCAGCGCGCATATCCAAGACTGCAACAACCTCAACGACCACATCGAGGAACTGAAAAGCACCCAGATCGGTACCGACATGTCCCACCGCGGCCACGCCGAACGACGCGATAACAGCCGCTGGAACTACAAGCGCACCGAGTTCAGGAAAGACAGCAACGCCGCCAACGTCTACAACTGCTCACGCGACATCGTGGCCGGAGCACAACGAGACCCCATAAAATACCTCTGCAAATACTTCGGATTCAACGCGGACGAGCCCACCCTGAACCAATTCGAGACCATGCTCAACAACTTCACCGCCGCCGAAGACGGCAAGCAGGCGCTCGCGGGCGAGAAGAACGAGATACTGGGCAGCATCGCTAATGAGATACCGCTCCCGATCAAGGTGCTTGCCAAGAAGCAGCTGGCGAGGAAGCTCGGCTTCAAGGACGTGACCCTGAACGATATGTTCTATCCCAGCTTCAAGTTCCAATATGTTTCCTCCGGCGGCAACGCCTCGACGAACTCCGTCGTCACGCTGGACATCCCGAACCTCAACGCCATGGTCGAATACCTCAGCGGGCGAATCCAGTGGCGCAAGAGCGTGGCCGGACAGCGAGCGCTCATGACCTCGGCCCTGCGCAAGTACATCCTGCAACGCGACAACTACACCTGCCGCATCTGCGGTGCGAACCTCAACGCCGAACCGCACCTGCTGCTGGAGGTCGATCACATCATCCCCGTCTCCAAAGGCGGCATGACCACGGAGAGCAACCTGCAAACACTATGCTGGCGCTGCAACCGCAGCAAGGGAGCTAAGATGCAAGAATAGTCGTGGGGCTCTGACTGCTACTCAAACACTTGATTAAGTTCTTATGGGTACGATTTTAGGTACAAAGCATCCCTCAAACTCATAAGAATCCTTATTTTGCAACGGCTATGGCGATATATATTGAGTTCCCTTTGGGCCCACCAGATTGGCGGGATTCCAAGGCTTGCAAGGTCTTGGAATCCCGTTTTTCGTATCAGGTCGGTGGAACTAGGCAATCGTTTCGGTACAGAAGACGGGTGCTTCTGGCATGAAACCGTCGCTGAGCAGGCGATTTGCGATCGTTTCGAGCTAGAAGACGCTCGTTCCTATCATCAAATGGACGCTGAGGAGGGGATTTGCGGTCGTTTCAGTCCAGGAGACGAGGGTTTCTGTACTGAAGGGACCGCAAAGAAGGTGTTTGGCGGTCTTGCTGGTACAGGATGAATGCGCTTCTGTACTCAAAAGACCGCTGAGAGGCTGTTGCATACTGCTCGCGGGTGGTTTGGAGCCGTATTGTCCGCCAGACAAGAGACCCTGCTTGTATGACGGAGCCCATGTCAGGGCCTCCCTGAGTTTTCCCTGAGATAACCATGAACTTGGCATGAAATTAGGCGCAAGAACCTCTGCTGCATCGCATAATGAAAGCACTACGCGGCGCAAGCGGTGCAAGTCGCGGCAGGGAGGTGCATGATGACGAAGATGGATAATCCCCAAAGGCCTGAACGTGGCGGTGGATTCCGCAATATCATCGATTTCCTACTCGTACCTCATGCCGCGCGGAATCGGACATTGGATGCTTCCGCGATTCCGCCGGCAACCGCGCCCGGAACCGTCCATACTCAGTCCCGTCGCCGCTGGTTCGCCCAAATCGTCGTGCTGGTGTTGGCGTTGGCGCTGATCACCGGCATGGCCACGGCAGCTGCGGTGCGTGTACGTCGCAAGGAGCAGGACGGGCCGATCGACTGGCAGGTGCGTCCGCTTGCCATCGCCCATCGCGGTGATGACTCCGCTCCCGAGAACTCGCTGCACGCCATCACCAACGCCGGCGCGAACGGTGCCGACTATGCCGAGATCGACGTGCGGTTGGATGCCGACGGCACCCCGGTGGTCTTCCATGACCGCGCCACCGGCCGTCTTGCCGCGGACGGCCGCAACGTCTCGGTGGGCATCCTGAGCACCCGTGAACTGCAGCACTTGACCATGCGTCAGAACGGCGAGGACTTCCACGTACCGACCCTCGAACAGGCCGTGATGGCCGCCCAACACGTCAACGACCATCTGGGGCTGCTGCTGGACATGAAGACCGGTTCCGTCCATGCGCCGAAGCTGACCCGCGCCATCTCCCGCGTGATCGAACGCAACAATTTCTCCGACCGTGCGATGTTCATGTCCACCAACGACGACGCGGTCGAATTCATGCGCAAGCTGCATCCGGGCTGGACGGTCGGCAAGTGCGTGAGCCCGGCGGGCCATCCGGAAGTCGGCTGGCCCAGGGGAGTGAGCTTCGTGGTGATGCGTGGCAACCGGCTGGACCAGGCCGTTCTGGACCGTGCGAATCGCAGCAACATCCCCGTGTACGCCGGTGTGAGCGGCGACTATAACGAAGGCAAGCGGTGCCTGAAACTCGGTGCGGACGGCGTGCTGGGCGCCAGTGCGAAAAGCGTGCGCAGGCTGGCGCGCCGGTTCGCCTTCACGGTGAGGCAGGGGAGGCCTGGCGATATGGCCGCATCGCGGGCATCGGACGGCCCGCATGACGATGCAATCGCTAGACTGCAACGTAATCGGCCAATGGCCGGGCACTGACGCCGGCGGTATCGGACGGGCGCCACCTATGAGAGGAGCATCATCATGAGCGAAAAGATGGAAGCGGTCGCGACTTCCGAGGCACCGGCCGCGCTGGGCGCGTACAGCCAGGCCGTCAAGGCGAACGGATTCGTGTTCGTCTCCGGCCAGCTGGGCATCGACCCGGCCACCGGCGAACTGGCCGGCGAGACCGCGGGCGAGCAGGCCGCCCAGGCGCTCAAGAACATCAAGTGCATTCTGGACACCGCCGGCACGGGCATTGAGCACGTGTGCCGCGCCACCATCTACCTGAAGAACGTGGAGGACTTCAAGGAGGTGGACGCCCGTTACGCCGAGGTGTTCATCGGCTCCGTGAAGCCGGCCCGCGTGGCGTTCGGCGGCAACGACATCCCCAAGGGCGCGCTCGTGGAGATCGACGCCATCGCCGTGCTGTGATGCGCTGATCGCCGTTTTGCTTTTGCGATTTGAGACGACCCGTCGTCTGCCCGGATATACGAATCCGAGGTGGGCGACGGGTCGCTTTCGTCTGTAGGGAGTCTGTAGGGAGTCTGTAGGGCTGGGCGCGGGCGGCCTGAGTAATGCGAACAATGACGGTTCCGATTCGGGTGGGGCCGTGCAACAATGGTGGGCATGGCATCCAAAGGAAAACCGTCACCGCGTTCCGCGGTCAGCCCCCTGAGCGACGCACGGGTCGCCGAGCTTGCGAAACAGCATCGTCTGGTCGATCCGATGCATGATTTCCCCACCGGAGCGGGGCGCAAGGCCAAACTCGACGAGATCAACGCACAGAATCCCAAGGCCACCAAGCGACTGCTCACCGGCGTGGACGTGGTCTTCCACGCCAGCTGCAAGACCCGCGCATGGGGTCTCGAACAGGTACCCGAGGACGGTCCTTTCATCACCGCGGCCAGTCATGTGACCATGTTCGACGTGTTCGTGCCGATGGCCAGCCTGTTCCACATGGGCCGTCGTCCGCGGTACATGGCCAAGGCCGAGATGGCGAAGTGGCCGGTGATCGGCAAGTGGTTCCAGCTGGTGGGCATGCAGCCGGTCCAGCGCCACTCCGGCAAGGCCAAGCAGATCGAGGAGACGTCCATCGACATCCTCACCTCCGGCCGTCCGCTCACCGTCTGGCCGGAAGGCACCGTGACCCGTGACCCGCAGAAATGGGTGATGAGCATCAAGGAGGGCGTGGGATTCATCGCGCTCGAATCCTCCCGCCGACTGGGCCGTCAGGTGCCGCTGTTCCCGGCGGTCACGTGGGGCGCGGCGTCCATCAACCATTGGTGGCCGTGGCCGCGCAAGAACGTGGTGATGTGCTACGACCATCAGCTCGATTACGCCGATTTGCTTACGGACATGGATTCGTGGGGCGACGAGCCGCCGGTCGAGGCCGTCAACGAGCTGACGTGGCGCGTATTGAAGCGCATGAATACGGTGCTGGCCGCGATCCGCGGCGAACGATTCCCGGCCGAGGGCTATTGGGACTACCGCAGCATGAGCCGCAAGCCGTGGCCCGAGATCGGCGGGCCGTTCCCGGCGGAGTAACCGGAGTAACATGGCACGAGGTAATCGCGCGGCGTATGACTACCCCTCAGTCAGCGTTGCTGACAGCTCCCCTGACAAGGGGAGCCGAGGGACTGGACCCTTGCGATAAACGAAGGAGTAGACATCATGGGTAGGAAAGTAACGGTTCTCGGAGCAGGAGCATGGGCGGAGCCGTTAAGCTGACAGTCCGGTGGACTGTCAGTAGGCGACGCTGAGCGGCGGCAGCCGTGAAGCAGCAAAACAGCACCCCATGCGACAAACGAAGGAGCGAACATCATGGGTAGGAAAGTAACGGTTCTCGGAGCAGGAGCATGGGGTACCGCCTTCGGTCAGGTGCTGGCCGACGCGGGCAACACCGTGACCATGTGGGCCATGGAGCCCGAAATCGTGGAGGGCATCCGCGACCATCACCACAACGGCGTGCGCCTGCCGTCCGTGGAGAAGCTGCCGGACGCCATGACCGCCACCGGCGACCGTGCCGAGGCCGTCAAGGACGCCGAGATCGTGGTGGTGGCCATCGCCGCCCAGTTCGCGCGCGTGGCCCTGACCGAGTTCAAGGGCCTCATCCCCGAGAACGCCATCGTGGTGAGCCTGATGAAGGGCATCGAACGCAAGACCAACAAGCGCATGGACGAAGTGGTGCGTGAGACCCTCGACCTGCCGGCCGACCGTTTCGCCGCCATCTCCGGCCCGAACCTGTCCAAGGAGATCGCCGATCGTCACCCCGCCGCCACCGTGGTGGCCTGCGAGGACATCGAAAACGCCAAGAAGGTGGCCGAAACCTGCACCACCTCCTACTTCAAGGCCTTCGTGACCACCGACGTGATCGGTCTGGAGATGTGCGGCAGCCTCAAGAACGTGACCGCGCTCGCCGTGGGCATGGCCCGTGGCGCCGGCTACGGCGAGAACACCGCCGCCATGATCGAGACCCGCGGTCTGGCTGAGCTGACCGCCCTGGGCGCGGCCGCCGGCGCCGATCCCAAGACCTTCGCTGGCCTGGCCGGTGTGGGCGACCTCATCGCCACCTGCGGCTCCCCGCTCTCCCGCAACTACACGTTCGGCTCCAACCTGGGCAAGGGCATGAGCGTTGAGGAAGCCACCAAGGTGAGCAACGGCGTGGCCGAGGGCGTGCCCACCACGGACGCCGTCGTGGCGCTCGGCGACCAGCTCGGCGTGCCCACCCCGCTGGCCTACCAGATGAGCCGCGTGCTCAACGAGGGCATCTCCTGCTCTGAGATGCTGTCCGGCCTCTTCGGCCGCGAAGTCACCGCCGAGTAGGACTGCGGCCCAACGATAGGGCCGGGGCGCGAGTACACTCGGGTCACGGATTTAGGAACGGCGGACAGACGCCGGACAAGAGTCGAAAGATAGGGATGGTTATGGCCAAAAAGCGTGTTGTGGTGCTGTACGGTGGACGTGCGGACGAGCATTCGATCTCCTGCATCTCCACCGCCGGCGTGCTCAACGCCATGGACACCGATCGCTTCGAGCCGATTCCGGTCGGCATCACCAAGGACGGCAAGTGGATCGTCAACGGTGAGGACCCGCGCGGATGGAGCCTGGACGGCGGCGAGCTGCCGACCGTGAAGATCACGCCGGAATCGCGCCCGGTGCTGCTGGATCCCTCCCGCGGCAAGGACGGCTTCTTCATGGGTGAACCGGAGCATCTGGGCTCCGGCGAATCCGGTTTCGGTACGAGCTTCGTGAGCCTCAACGACCCCGAAATGAACCATGTGCTCACCTCTCTGGGCCATGTGGACGCCGTGCTGCCCGTGCTGCACGGCCCGTACGGCGAGGATGGCACCATCCAGGGCCTCCTGGAAATGATGGACGTACCGTACGTGGGCTGTGGCGTGTTCGCCTCCGCCGCCTGCATGGATAAGCACTTCACCAAGGTGGTGCTCTCCTCGGCCGGCATCCCCACCGCGCCCGGCATCACCGTGGACGCGCGCAACTTCACCGCCGCGGGCGTGCTGGAGCAGGCCGAGGCCGCCCAGCTGGCCTACCCGCTGTTCGTCAAGCCCTCCCGCGCCGGCTCCAGCTTCGGTGTGACCAAGGTGGAACAGGCCGACGACCGCGAGACCCAGCTCGACCGTCTGGCCGCCGCGATCGCCACCGCCGGCGAGCATGACTGGAAGGTGCTCATCGAGCAGGGCATCGACGGCCGCGAGGTGGAATGCGCCGTGCTGTGCGCCAAGCCGGGCGACGAGCCGGAGGCCAGCTGGCCCGGCGAGATCGTGCTCGACCACCAGGACGACGACCAGTTCTACGACTTCGACTCCAAGTACATGGACGCTTCCGCCAGCCACGTGGAAGTGCCGGCCAACCTGCCGGTGAGCGTGCTGGAGGACGTGCGCGACGTGGCCCGTCGCGCCTTCAAGGCCGTGGACGGTGCCGGACTGAGCCGCGTGGACACCTTCGTGACCCCGGACGGCACGGTGATGGTCAACGAGATCAACACCATGCCCGGCTTCACGCCGATCTCCATGTACCCCAAGGCCTGGGAGGCCACGGGCATCGGTTACACCGAGCTCATCACCCGCCTCATCGAGGGCGTGCTGCGCTGACGCGCGTTCCTGCATTCACGGAAGCCTTGAAGGGGATCGGCCGAGAGACCGGTCCCCTTTTGATATGGATTATGTGGAATGGCTTTCATGGATCTTATTGGACTACCCCTCAGTCGGCTTCGCCGCCAGCTCCCCTGACAAGGGGAGCCAAGAAAAAAGATGACGTATCCGCCGTAATCGTCACGAATTCATCTTCGGTTTCCTTTTGTTCAGCGAACGGTCGCCAAACGGTGCCGAGCGTTCATCTGCACGCCAGTGTCGGTACATTCTGAACGCTTATGTTCGTTTTTTGGAATTACGGGCCGCGCGAATCACGACGCGAAACAAGCCCACGACTCCCGGGATTCGGCCTCATACGCCGTATCCGGATGTATGCCCAAGAAAAGGAACATCATGAAGAACCTGCGTAAGATCGCGGCCGGCTCCCTCGCCGCCGTGCTGGCGTTCACCATGGCCGCCTGCGGCTCCGGCAACGCCTCCTCCGACTCCGCTTCCGGCTCCACCTCCACCGGCAAGGCCGTGAAGGTCAACGAGAAGTCCGCCAAGGCCACCTCCCTGAAGGACTTCGGCACCATGGACGACCTCGTCAAGGCCGCCGAGGAAGAGGGTGCCCTGAACGTCATCGCCCTGCCGCACGACTGGTCCAACTACGGCGAGGTGATCGACGGCTTCAAGAAGAAGTACCCGAAGATCAAGATCACCGAGCTCAACCCGAACGCCTCCTCCAAGGAGGAGCTGGACGCCGCCAAGACCAACAAGGGCACCGACGCCGCCCCGGACGTGTTCGACGTCGGCCAGTCCATCGCCGCCACCTCCACGGACGCCTTCGCCCCCTACAAGGTGCAGGCCTGGGACAAGATCCCGGACGAGAACAAGGACGCCAACGGCGCCTACTACGCCGACTACACCGGCATCATGTCCATCGGCTGGAACAAGGACAAGTACGGCGACATCACCAAGCTCGATGACCTGCTCGACCCGAAGTTCGCCGGCACCGTGGCCCTCAACGGCAAGCCCGCCGAGGCCGGTGCCGCCTTCAACGGCTACCTCATGGTCAACCAGCTGGCCGGCGGCGACATCAACAACCTGCAGCCCGGCCTCGACTTCTTCAAGAAGCTCAAGGATGCCGGCAACCTGACCACCGTGGATGTGACCAACGGCACCATCGACTCCGGCCAGACCGGCGTGGTCATGGACTGGACCTACAACCAGGCCTCCTACAAGAAGGAGCTCAAGAGCAAGGGCGTGAACTGGGAGTACAAGACCTTCCCGAAGGCCCAGGTGGTGAGCTACTACAACCAGGCCATCAACGTGGACGCCCCGCACCCGGCGGCCGCCCGCCTGTGGGAGGAGTACCTGTACACCGCCGAAGCCCAGAACCTGTGGTTCAAGGGCGGTGCTAACCCGGTCCTGCTCGACTCCATGAAGCAGGATGGCACCGTGGACAAGGACGTGCTCAAGGACGCCATCACCATCGAGGGCAAGCCTGTGAACTACACCAACGACGACGCCACCCGTATCACCGACTGGCTCCAGAACAACTGGGACAAGACGATCGGCAACTGAGCCGCTGGCTCGGTGACCATACCGAAACGTCAAGAATCAAGGCATCATTCATGACCGCCGCAATTGCACAGAACGGACCTGCCGCCGCCAAGGCCGCGGGTCCGTCCGCTACCTCCTCCACGCTGGCCCGGCATCGCCAGGAACTCGGCACCCTCGCCGTGACCCTGCCGTTCTTCGCCTACACCGCGTGCTTCCTGCTCGCGCCCACCGTGATCGTGGTGCTCGGCGCGTTCCAGACCCGTGACGGCGGCTTCACGCTCGCCAACTTCAGCAAGCTGTTCGAAGCCAACACCGTCTCCGCATTCGTCACGTCCATCGTGGTATCCGTCGCGTCCTCGGTGATCGGCGCCGTGGTGGGCGGCCTCGCCTCCTACGCGCTGGTGATCGGCGCCAAACCCAACGGCCTCATGCGCCGCATGGTCTCCGCCATCTCCTCCGTGCTCGCCCAATTCGGCGGCGTGATGCTCGCCTTCGCGTTCATCGCCACCATCGGCATCAACGGCATCGGCACCATGTTCATCAAGCAGGTGACCGGTCTGACCGTCAACCCCAACTGGCTGAGCTCGTTGCCGGGCCTCGTGACCGTGTACTGCTACTTCCAGATCCCGCTGATGATCATCATCTTCCTGCCCGCGGTCGATTCCATCCGTCCGCAGTGGCGCGAGGCCTGCGAATCGCTCGGCGGCAACACTGTGCAGTACTGGACGCGCGTGGCCCTGCCGATCCTGGCACCCCGCTTCATCTCCGCGTTCCTGCTGCTGTTCGCCTCCGCGTTCTCCGCGTACGCCACCGCAGCCGCCCTGTTCTCCCAGCGTTCGATTCTCGTGCCGCTGATGATCCAAGGCGCCATGCGCAACGAGATGGACCCGAACCAGCAGGGCTTCGCCCAGGTGCTGGCATTCGCGATGATCGTGGTCGTGGCCATCGTCATGCTGCTGAGCCACGCCGTGGAAAAGAGGGCCGGACGTTGGCAGTGAACGAAACGAATGCAACAAACGCGACCGTGGAAGCCGTCGCGGCCGAAACTACCGGCACCAAGCCGCCGCAGCTGCGCGCCGCCCGCGTGCGCAAGCAGAGCATCATCAAATTCGTGATCCTGCTCGTCACGCTGGGCTTCCTGTTCATCCCGCTGTTCTCGATGCTCATCTTCACGCTGCGCCACCCGCTGTCCGGGCGCTGGTCGCTGGCCCCGTGGGTCGCGATCTTCACCGGCAACGGCGAGTCGCTGGGCGCGGACCTGACCGTGCTGTGGCAGGGCCTCGGAACCTCGCTGGCGCTGTGCGTGGTGACCGTGGTGATCATGCTGCTGCTCATGGTGCCCACGATGGTGATCGTGCACATCCGCTCCAAGGCGCTGGAGCGTGCCATCGAATGGGTGGCCACGCTGCCGCTGACCATCCCCGCCATCGTGCTGGTGGTGGGCCTCGGACCGATCTACCGCTGGCTGTCCGCCGACGTGCTGAGCACCAACCCCATCTGGCTGTGCTTCGCGTACGTGATTCTTGTGATGCCGTTCGCCTTCCGCGCCATCGCCGTGGGCCTCAACTCCATCGACGTCAAGACGTTGGTGGAGGCCTCCCGCTCGCTCGGCGCCTCCTGGCCCAAGGTGTTCTTCCGGGTGATCATCCCGAACCTGTGGCAGTCGATCCTTTCGGCATCCTTCATCTCCATCGCCGTGGTGCTGGGCGAATACACCGTCGCCTCGCTGCTCGGCCGCATGAACCTCCAGGTCGCGCTCTACCAGCTCGGCCAATCCAACTCTCAGATCTCCACCGCCATGTCGCTGCTTGCTCTGCTCTTCGGCGTGGTGCTGCTCGTCGCGCTCGACCTCATCTCCGACGCGATGCGCAAATCCAAGGAAGGTAAGTGACCAGACATGACCGCTGATCAGAAGATTTCGGCGTCCTCCCTCACCGCCGTCAAGCCGGACGAGGACGCTTTCAAGAACGACCCGACCGCCACGCTCGAAGGCGTGCGCGGCAAGGACGTGACCAAGGCCGCCAAGCAGCTGCTGCGCGAAAGCGCCAAGCGCGGCGGCGGCTCCATCCAGATGCAGGACGTGGTCAAGATCTACCCCGGCTCCACCAAGCGCGCCCTCGACGACTTCAACCTCGACATCAAGCCCGGCGAGATGGTGGTGCTGCTCGGCGGCTCCGGCTGCGGCAAGTCCACCGCGCTGCGCTCGTTGGCCGGCCTCGAGGACATTCAGGGCGGCCGCATCATGGTGGGCGGCCAGGACGTGACCGGCGTGCCGGTCAACAAGCGCGAGATGGCCATGGTGTTCCAGGCCTACTCCCTCTTCCCGCACATGACCGCGCTCGAAAACGTGGCGTTCGGCCTCGAAGTGCGCGGCGTGGGCAAGGAGGAGCGCCGCAAGGTCGCCATGGAGCAGCTCGAGCTCGTGGGATTGGCCGACCAGGCCAAGAAGTACACGCAGCAGATGTCCGGCGGCCAGCAGCAGCGCGTGGCCCTGGCCCGCGCCCTCGCCATCAAGCCGCGCGTGCTCCTGCTCGACGAGCCGCTCTCCGCCCTCGACGCCAAGGTCCGCGTGCAGCTGCGCGACGAGATTCGCCGCATCCAGCTCAACACCGGCACCACCACCGTGTTCGTGACCCACGACCAGGAGGAGGCCCTGGCCGTCGCCGACCGCATCGGCGTGATGAACAAGGGCAAGATCGAGCAGATCGCCGCCCCGCAGGATCTCTACCAGCGCCCCGCCACCGAGTACGTGGCCACGTTCATCGGACTCACCAACCGCCTGCCCGGCGCGTCCAACGGCGAGGAGGCGGTGGTGTTCGGCCAGCGTCTGCCGCTGCTGCCCGGTTCCACCAAGGGCGATGCCGTGGCTGTGCTGGTGCGCCCGGAGAACCTCACGCTGGCCCTGCCCTCGCAGCACGATTCCCATGTGGGCGAACGCGCCCGCGTTGAGGTGATCCACTTCCTGGGGTCGCTGGTGCGCGTGGACACGGTCATCACCTCCGGCGAATACCAGCGCTGGAACAAGGGCGAACAGCTCAAGGTGACCGTGCAGCTGCCGGCCAGCGAACTGCCCGCAGGCCTGGTCGTCGGCGACGACGTGGTGGTCACGCCGCGCGCCGTGGCCGCGCTCGCCTGCTGAAAGGCGCGCAGTCCGCTGTTGCGGCGGTCGTTGTAGACAAATGTCGACTAACGATGGCAGGGCCGCGGGATTCTTAGGGATTCCGCGGCCCTTGCCGTATGCTGGTAGCTAACGCCGCAGTGGCGGACTCACAAGGCCAAGGACGGCCAAAGGATGGGGGAAACCGATGAGTGAGCCGATACCGACGATGCCCGCGCCCAACGCGCAACAGCCGCAATACCAGCCGCAGCCCGGCCAATCACCTCAACCGCAGGACTCGGACCCGCGACGCGCCCAGCACGCGCGTCAGGGTCGCGATTGGTGGTTCACCGCGCACCGCAGATTCTCGCTGATCGGCGCATCGCTGACCATCATGATATTGATCTGGAACGGCCTGAACATCCTACTCGGCACTTCGCTGGATCCGATGTTCGGCGGCAATATGCCGGTATGGGTGAACCTGCTCATCTCCTCCGGGCCGCTATACCTCGTGGCGATACCCCTGAGCATGCTCATCGTCACGCGCGTGCCGGCCATCAGGACCATCCAATACCCGATGCGCGTCGGCGAGTTCTTCCAGATGCTCATCATGTGCTTCCCGGTGATGTATCTGGGCAGTATTCTGGGCTTCGTCCTGAACCTCGTCCTGACCGGCGGGCGGGGCGCGAACCGGCTGAACCAGGTGATGGGCGGCGACGAATGGTGGGCCACATTGCTGTTTGTGGTCATACTCGCGCCGATCGTAGAGGAATGGCTGTTCCGCAAGGAGCTCATCTCCCGCCTGCGTCGTTACGGCGAGAAGACCGCGATCGTGTTCTCCGCCATCACCTTCGGCCTGTTCCACATGAACCTGTTCCAGTTCTTCTACGCCTTTGGACTGGGCCTTATCTTCGGCTATGTGTATACGCGCACTTCGCGCCTGCGGTACACCGTGCTCATGCACATGGTCATCAACCTCAATGGCTCGGTGGTGGCGCCGTTCCTCGTCGAGCAGGTCGATCCGCGCATCATGAACGGTTCGATGAGCCAGGAGGAACTGCTGCGTATGGCCTCCGAGCCCGGTGCCGGCATGGGTGGGATTGGTTATCTGTCTCTGTACGGCATGGTTCTGATGGGGCTGACGATCGCCGGCATCGTGCTGCTCATCATCAAGCGGAAGAGCTGGGAGTTCTACCCGGCGCCTGAGGAGCTGCCGGCAGGGCTCAAGGTGCGTACCGTCTACGGCAACCCCGGTGTCATCGTGTATCTGCTGCTCACCATCAGCCTGACCGTTTGGATGCTGTTCATGTAGTTTCGGGGCAGCGGGAGTTCTGCGGCATGAGCCGCTTCCCGCGCCTGCGCGAAATCACACGTTGTCGGACGAGCCGCCGTCCTCCACCAGATAGTCGGTGCCGGCCTCGGCGATGGCACGGGCGGCGCGGTCGCGTACGGTGGACAGCAGCACGCCGGGCTTGGCGAACAGTAGCACCTCACCGGTCATGCCGTACGGCGAAAAACCGGTGAACTTGACCAGCGGCGGCTGCGTCTCCAGCTCGACGTCCGCCGTGGCCTTCGTGACGCAATCAAGGATTTTCCGGCTCACCTCGGTTGGGTCGCTGGAGGCCTTGGCCGTGAATTCGAGAGTGACCGTTCCTTCGCTCACCGGCGTCAACTTGGTGAGCGAGGCGGTGTTGAGGATGGAATTGGGGATGACCATGCGGTCGCCGCTGCGCGTCTCGATCATCGAGTGACGCCACGTGATGTCCACCACGGTGCCGGTGGTGCCTTGGATGGTGACCAGATCGCCCGGCTGGATCACGCGGCCCAGCATAAGCCCGAACCCGCCGATCACGTTGGCGATGGTGTCCTTCAGGCCCAGGGAGAGGGCCACGCCGCCGACGCCAAGGGCGGTGACCAGCGTGGTGGGGTTGATACCGAACACCGGCTGCAGCACCATGGCCGCCGCGGCCACCCAGATCACCGTGCGCGTGAGGTTGATGAAGATGGAGGCGCTGGGAATCTCCGATTTATCCAGGACCTTGCGCAATACGCGGCTGACCACGCGGTCGGCGATGAACGCCACGGCGGCCACTACCAGCAACCAGATCAGTTTGCCGGCGTTCGTCTGGAACCATACGGACATCAGTGCACCAAAATCAGTCATACGCCTCACCGTAACAGCCGGTCGCAACACTTTTCCGATCGGAATCCTGAAGGTACGGCCGGAGCATTCCGGGCATATACCTACCATTTGCGGGACCGCGTAAAAGATTCTGGGCATATACCCACCACGGGGAGCGCAACTTCGGGCGCTTTGTGGTGGGTATATGCCCAGAATGGCCTTTATGGTGCCGATATGCACAGAATAATTGGCGGGTATATGCACAGAACCCACCAATTCGGGGCAGGCCCTACGCCTGATGCTCGCGGCAGGTCTGGCCGAGGCCGCGGGCCAGGCGAATCGGGTCGAGGATCTCGTCGAGCTGCTCGGCGGGCAGGTTGGTGCGCTCACCGGCCACCTCACGCACCGTGCGGCCGGTCGCCACGGCTTCGGCGGCGATGTCCGCGGCCTTCTCGTAGCCGATGTAATGGTTGAGTGCGGCCGAGATCGACGGCGAGGACTGGGCGAACGCGCGCCCGCGTTCCACGTTGACCTCGATGCCCTCCACGCAGTTGACGCGGAACACGGTCATGGCGTTGGTGAGCAGGGACATGCCGGTCAGCAGTTCGTGCACCATCACCGGGTCGAAGGCGTTGAGCTGCAACTGTCCCTCGGCCACGGCCCAGTTCACGGTCACGTCCATGCCGAAGATCATGAAGCAGCATTGGTTCACGCACTCGGGAATCACCGGGTTCACCTTGGCGGGCATGATGGACGAGCCGGCCTGGCGTGCGGGCACGTTGAGGTCGTTGAAGCCGCAGCGCGGGCCGGAATTGAGCAGACGCAGGTCGTCCGCGGCCTTCTTGAGGTGCACGGCGAGGCTCTTGATGGCGGCCGAGGTGGCCACGTACGCGCCCATGTCCGTCATCGCGGCCACCGGATCGGGTGCGGCCGTGACCGGCAGTCCGGTGATACGGGCCAGGTGGTCGATGGCGGACTTGCGGAACCTCAGGTCGGCGCAGATGCCGGTGCCGATGGCCGTGGCGCCGAGGTTCAGCTGGGCCAGCAGCGGCACCACGCGGTCGAACGCGGCCAGGTCGGACTTGAGCAGTGTGGCGAAGGCGTGGAATTCCTGGCCGTACGTCATCGGCACGGCGTCCTGCAGCTGCGTGCGGCCGATGGTCACGTCGTTGATGTGCTTGTCCGCGAGATCGTGGAAGGCCTTGGCGAGCTTCTTGGTGGCCTCGGCCAGCGGGCCGATCGCGTCGATGAGTGCGAGCTTGCAGGCCGCGGGGTAGGTGTCGTTGGTGGACTGGGATTCGTTGACGTCGTCGTTCGGATGGATGTAGGCGTAGTCGCCGCGCGGGTGGCCGGCGATCTCCAGCGCACGGTTGGCGATGACCTCGTTCATGTTCATGTTCGAGGACGTGCCGGCACCGCCCTGCATCACGTCCACCGGGAACTGGTCGGCGAGCTTGCCGCCCTCGATCTCCAGACAGGCCTGGCGGATGGCCTCGGCCTTGGTGTGGTCCAGCAGACCCAGCTCCTCGTTGGCGATGGCGCAGGCCCGCTTGACCGTGGCGTACGCGCGGATGAGCTCCGGGTGCTGGCCGTCCGTGATGCCGGAGACGGGGAAGTTGGCGATGGCGCGCTGGGTGTGGATGCCCCAGTACACGTCCGCCGGTACCTCCATCTGGCCGATGCAGTCGTGCTCGAGGCGGGTGCGGGCCAGTCTCTTATACACATCGGACGCT
>NZ_QFFM01000031.1 GCF_003129905.1 Bifidobacterium callitrichidarum | reverse complement strand
CTTGGCTCCCCTTGTCAGGGGAGCTGGCGGCGAAGCCGACTGAGGGGTAGTCCAATGGAATTCATGTCAATCTTGGTTTAACAGAGCTACTCATATCGTGTTGTCTCCCCTCAGCCTCGCTATGCCCGATGGCCCCCTCAAAAAAGGAAGCCGGAATAGCGCCTCAGTGATGAATCAGATCCCAGCCTTCGTTGATGACCTCGGCGTAGATCTCATCCGGGTCGATGCGGCGCAACTCCTCGGTCAGGCAGTCCTCGATGGTGCGCACCGGCACGGAAATCGTCTGCGGGGCCTGACCCGGCATCGAAATCAGCGCCTGCTCCTCATCGGGGCGTTCCAGCGAAACCACGCCGTCCGCGCGCGTCAGATACACGCCGGTCACGGCCTTGGCATCGTTGACGTACTCCACGTCCACCGGCACGCCGAGCTTGAGACGCAGCCAGGCGCACAGCAGATCCATCGGCAGGAACTCGGACGGGCCGGTCACCTTGGCGGCTGTAATCGGCAGATGCGGCGGCTGGTCGAGCATGGAGGCGAGCATCGCGCGCCAGACGGTCAGCCGCGTCCAGGACAGGTCGATGTCCTCCGGAGTCCAGTTGCGGCGCAGGCGCTCGATGGTGGCCTCCGGGTTGTTGGAGTGCAGGGCGTCCGTGATGCGGCTGCGGGCCATCGCACCCATCAGGTCCTTGGACGGGTTGGACGGCGGGTTCGTGGGCCACCAGGCCACCACCGGCACGTCCGGCACCAGCAGCGGGATGACGAGCGTATCCGGGTGATTGATCAGGCCGCCGCGCGGACGCAGGATGATGATTTCGCCGGCGCCGGCATCCGCACCGAAGCGGACCTGGGCATCGAGGTTCGACTCCGCCGGGCCGTCGGTCAGGTCGATGGCCGGGTTGTCGGTCTTCTCCATGGCCTTGACGTCGTCGGTGGTATCGTCGCGGTGCGCGGTGTCCGGCACGATGGCAATGACACGGCAGGGATGCTCGCGGCTGGCCGCGTTGGCCACTTCCAGCGCATGCTCCAGATCGGCGTCCTCGGTGGCGATGAGCAGCGTCAGCACACGGCCCGTGGCCGATTCGCCGCGCTCCTCGTGCAGTTCGTCGATCTTGTGTGCGATTTCGCGCGTGCGCGTATTCGGCATATCGATGATCATGGCATCCTCCAATGGCGTCCGTCGCGCGCCAGCATCTCATCGGCCTCGGCCGGACCCCAGGTGCCGGAGCGATAGGGCTGCGGCTGGCCGAGCGTGGACCAGAACTCTTCAATCGGATCGAGGATCTCCCAGCTGAGATTCACCTCTTCGGTGGTCGGGAACAGCGGCGGATCGCCGAGCAGCACGTCCAGAATCAGTCGCTCATAGGCCTCCGGCGAGTTCTCGGTGAAGGAGCGGCCGTAGCTGAAGTCCATGTTCACGTCACGGACCTCCATCGTCGAGCCGCCCGGCACCTTGGCGCCGAATCGCATGGTGACGCCTTCATCCGGTTGCACGCGAATCACGATGGCGTTCTTGCCGAGCTCGCGTACGGCGGTCTGTTCGAACGGCAGGTGCGGGGCGCGCTTGAACACCACTGCGATTTCGGTCACGCGCTTGCCCAGACGCTTGCCGCAGCGCAGGTAGAACGGCACGCCGGCCCAGCGGCGGGTATCGATGTCGAGGCGGATGGCGGCATAGGTCTCGGTGGTGGACTTCGGGTCGATGCCCTTCTCTTCCAGGTAGCCGACCACCTCGTGCGAGCCCTGCCAACCCTTGGCGTACTGGCCGCGCGCGGTGTTGGCCGCGAGATCCTTGGGCAGGCGCACGGCGGAGAGCACCTTGGTCTTCTCGGCCGTGAGGTCCTTGGCGGTGAAGCTCACCGGTTCCTCCATGGCCGTGAGGGCCATGAGCTGAAGCAGATGGTTCTGAATGACGTCGCGTGCGGCGCCGATACCGTCGTAGTAGCCGGCGCGACCGCCGATGCCGATGTCCTCCGCCATCGTGATCTGCACGTGATCGACGTAGTTGGCGTTCCAGATCGGCTCGTACATGGCGTTGGCGAAGCGCAGGGCCAGCAGGTTCTGCACGGTCTCCTTGCCGAGGTAGTGGTCGATGCGGAACACCGAGCTCGGGTCGAACACCTCGGAGACCACGTGGTCGAGCTCCTTGGCACTGGCCAGATCATGGCCGAACGGCTTCTCGATGATCACGCGGCGCCAAGCGCCCTCGCTCGAACGGGACAGGCCGGAGGCGGCCAGCTGCTTGGCCACCACCGGGAAGGCGCGCGGCGGCACGGACATGTAGAAGGCATGGTTGCCGCGTGTGCCGCGGTCGCGGTCGAGCTCCTGCACGGTGGCGCTCAGCCGCTCGAAGGCTTCCGGGTCGTCGAACGTGCCCCGCACGAACCGGATACCGGCCGCGAGGTTGTTCCACGTCGACTCCTTGAACGGCGTGCGGCAGTGCGCCTGCACGGCCGCCTTCACGAATTCGATGAAATGCTCCTGCGTCCAGTCACGGCGGGCGAAGCCGGTCAGACCGAAGCTGGGTGGCAGCAGGCCGCGGTTGGCCAGGTCGTAGACGGCCGGCAGCAGCTTCTTCTGCGCCAGATCGCCGGTGACGCCGAAGATGACCAGACTGCAGGGGCCCGCAATGCGAGGCAGACGCAGGTCGCGCGGATCGCGCAACGGATTGGTCCAGACAATGGATTCACTCATGGTGCTCAGCCTAGTCTGAAAGGCCCATGATTCGCCAGAGGCGATATACGATGTGGGTGCTTTCGGATGCGATGTTGGCCACAGTTCGCTGCGTGTTCATGTTGGGGAAGGTGGATATGCGTCTGGGATTTGAACCGACCGGGGAAGCGTCCTTGCGGGGTTGATGCTGATGGCGATCAATCAGGCTCGGAGTGATGCGCTGGTGCCGTGCATTCCCATGAATTTCTCAGCTTTTGCACACGTCCCGTTGAATCTGCCGTACTTATATGGGAATCACGGCAGCAAGCCGCATATAACTTAATCCCTTCTTCTCTCTTCTCTCTCAAGCCCGGTTCCCGCCGGGCTTTCTCTTTTTTCATCCCGTCTTTGCGTAACAAGCAGAGACCCTGACTCCTCTTGTCAGAGAAGCTGGTGGTGCAGCCGGCTGAGGGGTAACCCTACGATTCGTGGAGCATCGAGCATCTGCGCTCATGTTGTCATCCTGTGGTGCAGGAACAGGTGGTGGATACGGAAAAGCCCTCGAAACCTCGATGATTCCAAGGACTAACGTGTGCCCCCCGTGGGATTCGAACCCACAACCCACGACTTAAAAGGACGCTGCTCTAACCGTTGAGCTAGAGGGGCAACATTTCTAAAATACACACCGACGCCAGACATTCCAAATCGGCGGCGCTTCGAGCCCGCGTCTCCGCATATGCCCCAACAACAGACAAAGCCCGGCGGTGAACCGGGCTTCGAGAGAGAAGAAAGAGGAAGAGAAGAAGAAGGATTCAATTATTGCGGGCTTGCGGCCGTGATTACATATAACAACACCAGTCTCGGCATGGCG
Organism: Bifidobacterium callitrichidarum; assembly: GCF_003129905.1. Lineage (GTDB taxonomy): Bacteria > Actinomycetota > Actinomycetes > Actinomycetales > Bifidobacteriaceae > Bifidobacterium > Bifidobacterium callitrichidarum. The sequence continues at coordinate 33,392 of NZ_QFFM01000031.1, read as the reverse complement.
TGTGCGTTAGCTGAGAATTTCATGGGAATGCAGGTTCCATACGCTCTAAACACACTTCGACCGCCTAGAGTGGTCGGCATGTCATGCACTACCATCCTCATCGGCAAGAACGCCAGCTACGACGGCTCCACCATCATCGCCCGCGACGACGATTCCGGCTCCGGCCGGTACGATCCCAAGCGCCTCGTGGTCGTCGCCCCGGAAGACCAGCCCCGTCATTACAGGAGCGTGCTGAGTCACGTCGAGATTGACCTGCCGGACGACCCGTGCCGGTACACCATCGCCCCGAACGTCCTCAACAACCGCGGCATCCTGGCCGAAGCGGGCGCGAACGAACACAATGTGGCGATGAGCGCCACCGAAACCATCGCCGTCAACGAACGTGTGCTTGGCGCGGACCCGATGGTTGAGCTGAAGCCCGCCCAAGGTGAGCCGGGGGATGAGGACTACCGCCCCGAACAGCCCGGCGGCATCGGCGAGGAGGACATCATCACCCTTGTGCTGCCGTACGTGAAGACCGCGCGCGAGGGTGTGGTCCGGCTCGGCGAACTGCTTGAGACGTACGGCACGTACGAGTCGAACGGCGTGATCATCTCGGACGTGGACGAGATCTGGTACGTCGAGACCATCGGCGGCCACCACTGGATCGCCCGCCGCGTGCCGGATGACTGTTACGCCACCATCCCCAACCAGCTGGGCATCGACGACTTCGATCTGGCCGATGCCTTCGGCAGGCAGCGCGAGTACATGTGCAGCGCGGATCTGCGCGAGTTCATGGTCAAGTATCACCTTGACCGCACTATGGGCGTTCCCGGAACGTCCGGCGGCCGTCATGCTCACAGTGCCGGTTTCGGGTCGACAGCATCCGCCGGTGCCGCTGTCAGCGCCGGGGCCCATTCCGCCCGTCGTGCCGCCGCGGTTTCCGCTCATGTGAGTGCCGAATCCACGTCGCCAAACGGCGGCGACAGCCGTGACGGCCAGATCGCTGCGCTCGTGGCCGCTCTGCCCCGCCGCTTCAATCCGCGCAAGGCGTTCGGTGCCACCACGCCGAAGGACCATATCTACAACACGCCGCGCGCCTGGTACATGCAGCGTCACCTCAACCCCAGCGAGGACTGGGACTCGCCCGCCGCCCGGTACACGCCGGAATCCGACGACATCCCGTGGTGCCGCGTGCCCGAGGACAAGGTGACGCTCGAGGACGTGGACTTCCTGCTCTCCTCCCACTTCGAAGGCACACCGTATGACCCGTACGGCACCAAAGGCACGCCGGAGACCCGTCACCGCTACCGTCCGATCGGTGTGAACCGCACCGGACACATGGTGGCGCTGCAGATTCGCCCGTACGCGCCGGCCTGCAATCGCACGGTGATGTGGGTTTCGTTCGGTTCCGGCCCGTTCACCACGATCGCCCCGTTCTACGCGAACGTGGACGACACGCCCGCCTACCTGCGCGATACCACGCCTGAGGTCTCCACCGGCAACCTGTACTGGACGAACCGCCTCATCGCGGTCATCGCGGATGCGCACTGGTATGAGACCAACAGCGCGATCAACGGGTACATCGAGCGGGTGCGCGCGTTCGGTCATCAGCTGGTGGAGCGCACGGACGAACGAATCATCGAGGACGGCTACACCGAGGAGAATACGGGAGACGTGCGTGCGGCCGTCGCGGTGCTTGAGGAGGCCAACGGCGAGACGGGCGAGTACCTGCGCGAGCATACCGCCAAACTGCTGAACAGCGTGCTGTACACGTCCAGCAACCTCATGCACAACAGCTTCGCCATGTCCGACCGCTGGGCGTGATTGCCAGAAAGCCGGGGCGATTCGGCACCTTATTCACCGAATCGCCCCGGCTTTTCGACTGCACAGATCAGTTGAAACCGACGACCTTTTCCGCGATGGTGTACCCGTTGCGCACGGCCCAGCGGCCTACGGAACCGGGCAGGTTGATCGCGCGGGACATCAGCTTGGCGCGCACGTCACGCCCGATGGCGGGCGAATAGGCGTCGATGGCCTCCCACAGCTCGCGTTTCTTGGTGTAGTTCTCCGGCTCGCGCGAGAGAATGAGGAACACCGAGGTCACGCACGATTCGATGGCCAGGAAGTGGATCATGTACCGGTACAGGCCGTCCGGCACCGTGCCCTTCTCGGGGGTCGCTTCCGTCATGAGCCGGTTGACGAGCCTCAGCTGGTCCACGCGACGAATCATCACGTCCGTCTGCACGCTCTGGCCTTCGCGGCCGATGAAGTAGTGGTAGAACGGCACGTCGAGGTACTGGATCCGGCGTACCCACGGGAACGGTTGGTAGGAGTAGTAGAAGTCCACGTAGAACGTGTGCTCCGGCAGCTTGAGGCCGGAGTCGCGCACCACCTGCGTGCGGAAGGTGAGCGCATGCATGATGATGTACTGCGCCAGGCCGAAATGACCCAGATCATCCCAGCCGAGCACGCGGCCGGATTCCATGACACGACGGAAGTTCACGGTGTGCTTGTGCCGCTTGGCCACCTTGTCGTAGACGTAGTTGGTCACCAGCATGTCGATGGGCTCGGCGGTCTCGCGCTGAGCGCGCAGCGTGGCCAGCACGGTGTCGATGGCCTGCGGATCCACCCAGTCGTCCGCGTCCACCACCTTGACATACATGCCGGTGGCCGCCGCGATGCCGGTGTTCACCGCACCGCCGTGGCCCTTGTTCTCCTGATGAATCGCGCGCACGATGCCCGGATTGTTGCGTTCCAGCTTCTTCGCGTATTCCAGTGTGCCGTCTTTGGAGCCGTCGTCCACGATCAGCACTTCGACGTCGCGCGCGTCCGTGGCGGAAAGCACGGAATTGACGCAGCGGTCAAGGTAGGACTCCATATTGTATGCGGGGATCACAAAGGTTAGCGTTTTCGCCGTGGTGGCCATAGCAGTCTGTCGTCCTCACATATTCTCATCAAGCGTGTGCGTTGTTACTGTTCAAACCGTAGCACTTGGGTTTCCGGTGCGGCAGGCCGTTACGTAAGTTGACGCCCTGACTACACATTCTGCATCCCGGATTTTCTGGACCAATGGCGTCTCCACGTCTTGGCTCCTCTTATCAGGGGGGGGCTGGCGCCGGAGGCGACTGAGGGGTAGTCCAGCCGAATGCGTACCGATTTCGGTTTAAAGAGTCTTTCCGGTTTTTCCCCAATCCTGACTTGGGCGGGACTTGGGATTCGCCGGTGCGTTGTGCGCGGGTCAGTCGGTTGCCGGCGACGCTTCCGGAACGGCCTCATCTGTGCCGTCCGATTCCGCTGGCTCCGTCGGCTCTACCGATTCGTCCGATTCCGGCGGTTCCGATGATTCCGTAGCCGCGACTCCGCCGTCCTTCCGCTGTCGCTTCTCCGCCTTCGCGCCCTCGAACAGCAGCTGCGGCTTGGAATTGAGCCGGCTCAGGCCGTGCCATGCCAGATCTACGATGTACGCCGCCAGCTGCTCCTTGCTCACTTTCGGCCGGTCCGCCCAGTACTGGCCGGTGAACACGGTCATGCCCACGAGCATCTGCGCGTAATACGGCACGCCCTTGACGGAGAGCTTCTGCCGCTTGAACGTTTCGGAGAGGATGTCCTCCACGCGCAGTGAGATGTCGCCCAGCAACGAGCTGAACGAACCCGACGGGTCGGTGCTGGGGGAGTCGCGCACGAGCACCTGGAATCCCTCGGCATTTTCCTCGATATAGGTGAGCAGCGCCAGTGCGGTGCGCTCCACGATTCGGCGCGGATGAACGTCCGGGTCGTCCAGCGCGGCGGTGAGCACGCTGGTCAGCGCACGCATCTCGCGGTCCACGATCACCGCGTACAGGCCCTCCTTGCCGCCGAAATGCTCGTAGACGATCGGCTTGGACACCTTGGCGTGCGCGGCGATCTCCTCGACGCTCACCGCCTCGAAGCCTTTGGCCGCGAACAGCGAACGCCCCACCGCAATGAGCTGTTCACGGCGCTGCAGCGATGTCATACGTGAAGAATGTGCCATGCGTTTCAGCATAGCCATCGCACGGAACCGGCATTCGTGGACTTCTTCTTGGTTTCCTTTGCCGGGGGAGCTGGCGGCAAGGTTGGCTCAGGGTGGTCAAAACAAAGCCCATGCCGATTCCGGCACCAACAAGGAAACCGCTTGATTCCGGGCGCGGGCTAGACTTTGAGACATGGATATGAATACTGTATTGGCCGTTATCGGCGTGATTGTGGTGGCGGTCATCCTGGTCGTCGCCAGCGTATGGTGGTCCAAGTCCCGCAAGCGCGATCTGGACCGCGCCCTGGGCCAGGCCGCCCCGGAGGACAAAAAGACCCGCGACGCCAAGGCTGCCGCCGACGCGCGACTGGCCGCCGAAGCCGAAGAGGCCAAGGCTGCGCAGGCCGCTGCCGCAGCCGCACAAGCCGAATCCTCTGCAACCGCTCCGGTTGAACCTGCCGCGGAGCCTGCTGAAACGTCCGCATCCGAGGGCTCCGAGGGTGATGAATCCGCCGCATCGGACGTCGAGCAGACAGAGTCCGAGGCCACGGAGGAATCGGCCGAGTCCGGTGAGGAGGCCGCTGCCGAACCTACCGGGTCGGAAGAGGCTGAGGAATCCCAGCCGATCGAGCCGACCGCAGCCGAGGAGACCGCGGCATCTGAGCCTGAACCCGCCCCGGCGCCCGCTGAGCCTGTAACTGAACCCGAGTCCGCCGAACCCGAGCCGACTCCGGCCCCCGCTGAGCCCATCGCCGAGCCCGAGCCAACCCCTGCCCCCGTGCCGGCCAAGCCCGAAGCTCCCGAGTCCATCGGCTCCCGCCTGACCCGTCTTAAGGCCAAGCTCGCCAAGTCAAGCAACCCGTTCGGCAAGGCCCTGTTCTCCATCCTCACCAAGGACAACCTCTCCGAAGCCGACTGGGAGGACGTCGAGGACACGCTGCTGCTTGCGGACGTGGGCGCCGACGCATCCGGCCAGCTGGTCGACGACCTGCGTACCGACGCCCGCATCACCGGCAAGGCCGACCCGGCCGAGGTGCGCGCCACCCTCAAGGAGAAGCTGCTCGACCTGGTGGGCCGCGACACGGATCGTCGTCTCAACGCCGAGAAGCCGGGTGCCAACAAGCCGTCCGTCATCATCATGGTGGGCGTCAACGGCACCGGCAAGACCACCACGGCCGGCAAGCTGGCCCGACTCTTCGTTGCCGAAGGCAAGCAGGTGGTGCTGGGTGCCGCCGACACCTTCCGTGCCGCCGCCGCCGATCAGCTTGAAACGTGGGGCGCCCGCGTGAACGTGCCCGTGGTCCGTTCGGACAAGGACGGCGCCGACCCGGCCTCCGTGGCCTTCGAGGCCGCCGCCAAGGCCAAGGAGGCCAATGCGGACGTGCTCATCATCGACACGGCCGGCCGTCTGCAGAACAAGTCCAACCTCATGGATGAGCTCGGCAAGATTCGCCGCGTCACCGAGAAGAACCTGCCGGTGGATGAGGTGCTGCTCGTGCTGGACGCCACCACCGGCCAGAACGGCATGACCCAGGCCAAGGTGTTCGCCGAGGCCATCGGCATCACCGGTGTGGTGCTCTCCAAGCTGGACGGCTCCGCCAAGGGCGGTATCGTGATTTCCGTGCAGAAGGAGCTCGGCGTGCCGGTCAAGCTCGTGGGCCTCGGCGAAGGCCCGGACGACCTCGCCCCCTTCGACCCGGAAGGCTTCGTGGACGGCATCCTCGCCTAAGCACCGCCAAGGCAAAGCGCGGGTGAGACGTCATCCAGACGTATCGTCCAAGCTCTGCGGCGTCCACGTTGTGAACGCCCGAAACGCCGCAACCAGCCCAAACCAAGGCCCCGAATCATGTTCGAAACATGTTCGGGGCCTTCTCATATCCGTTGGAATCACGCCGGAATCGACCGGCCGGACTGTCCAGAACGATCCCGTCGTGATTAACAATCGCGTAACTTGCCGTAACGAAACCAAAATGATGCGGGCATTTACTGACGAACTGTTAGCCCCCGAGAGGGGGACGGCAAAGTGAGTACAAAGACGCCGGCCGCATCCCGCGGTTCCGGCGCCGTGAGCTGAAAGAGAGGGAGGTAGACATGGGAACGCTCGATTCCGGTAATGCCGCATGGATCCTGACATCCGCGTCCTTGGTTTTCCTCATGACGCCTGGTGTGGCGTTCTTCTACGGCGGTATGGTTCGTGCCAAGGCCGTCCTGAACATGCTTATGCTTGAGGCGGCCGCGCTGTCGGTCACCATGATTATCTGGACCCTGTGGGGCTGGTCGATCGCATACGCCGGCTCCGACATCGGCGGCATCTTCGGCGATCCCGCCACGGGCTTCTTGCTCAAGGACACGATGGTCGCCGACAAGGGCGTGTTTGGCTCCGCTTCGCTGAACGCCAACAACTACCCGGCCTCCATCGACGTGGCCTTCCAGGTGGCGTTCGCCATGATCACCGTCGGCCTGATCTGCGGTGCCATCGCCGAGCGCGTCAAGTACAGCACCTGGATGATCTTCGTGGCCCTGTGGATTACCTTCGACTACGCTCCGATGGCCCACATGGTCTGGAACGGCGGCCTGCTCTCCGGTGACGGCGCCATCTCCAAGGCCATCGGCGCCACCGCCCACGATTTCGCAGGTGGTACCGTGGTCCACATCAACGCCGCAGTCGCCGCCCTGATTATCGTGCTCATCATCGGCAAGCGCAAGGGCTTCGGCACCCAGCCGTTCCGTCCGCACAACGTTCCGTTCGTGATGCTCGGCGCCTTCCTGCTATGGTTCGGCTGGTTCGGCTTCAACGCCGGTTCCGCCTTCGCCGCCAACGGCACCGCCGGCTACGCCTGGGTCTCCACCTCCGCCGCCACCGCTGCCGCAATGCTCTCCTGGGGCTTCACCGAGAAGATTCGTTCCGGCCACTACACCGCCATGGGCGCCGCCTCCGGTATGGTCGCCGGCCTGGTCGCCATCACCCCGGCCGCCGATGTGGTCTCCCCGCTGTGGGCCATCGTCATGGGCGCCATCGCCGGTATCCTCACCTGCCTCGCCTGCGGCCTGAAGTTCAAGTTCGGCTACGACGACTCCCTTGATGTGGTCGGCGTCCACGGCGTCGGTGGTTTCACCGGCACCGTCCTGATCGGCTTCTTCGGCGAAGGCACCGGTCTGCTGGCCGGCGGCGATTGGAAGCAGCTGGTCGTCCAGCTGGTCATCGCCCTCGTGGCCATCCTCTACTCCGCCGTGATCACCGCGATCATCGCCTTCGCCCTCGAGAAGACGATCGGTTGGCGCGTCACCGAGGCCCAGGAAGTCGGCGGCATCGACCTTGCCGACCAGGGCGAACGTGCTTACGATTTTGCTGGTACTGCCAGCTCTGTCCTCAAGGAGGTGAAGTGAGATGAAGCTGATCACCGCTATCATCCAGCCCCACAAGCTCGACGACGTCAAGGAGGCTCTCGCAGCCGCCGGCGTGCACGGTCTGACCGTGTCCGAGGCCAACGGCTACGGCCGCCAGCGCGGCCACACCGAGGTCTACCGCGGTGCCGAGTACACCGTGGACCTGGTTCCGAAGATCCGCGTTGAGGTCCTGGCGGATGACGCCGACGCCGAAACGCTGGTCGGTGTGATCGTCAAGTCCGCCGGCACCGGCACCATCGGCGACGGCAAGGTGTGGGTCGCCCCGCTTGACTCCGTGACCCGCGTGCGCACCGGCGAGACCGGTTCCGCCGCCATCTGATAAGGCGTCCGTTCCTCTCCCTAGGGGTTCGGATTATCAAACAAGGCAGATCCCCGCATGTCGCGCTAGCCGCCGTGCGGGGATTTTTCGTATACCGCGTGACGAATGCGGACCATCTGCGTTACAAGGGGCGGATTGAAGGTCTTCCGGACATCTATCTGCGTTACAAGGGGCTCCTTATCGGTGGAATGACAAGTATCAGAGGCTTTACGGTTATGTCATTCCGCCGTTTTGGGTGTTGGTCTATGTGGCTCAGAGCCCCTTGTAACGCAGATAGGCATCCGCAGAATCTTCAATCCGCCCCTTGTAACGCAGATAATGCGTCAGAGGCGCACCACCTGATAATTTCGTATGAAGGAATGAGGCAATGACCAGTGCAGTGGATGGTTTGAAGCAGCGATTCATGGACATGAGCCAGCCGGACGCGGACGGCGTCTACCGCAACGGTGCGGCCAAACGCAAGGCCCGCACCGAACTGGCCATGCAGTGCCTCACACGGTTGTGGAGTGAAGCCTGTGAGGCCGTCTCCTTCACCGTGCCGTCCACCGGCATCGGCTTCGCCGCGGTGGGCTCCCTGGCCCGCGGGCAGATTGGCCCCAGCTCCGACCTGGACCTGGTCATCATCTACGAACCCCGCGCGATGAACGACCAGCAGCTCAACGAGCTCGCCAACAAACTCTGGTACCCCCTGTGGGACAGCGGCCTGGACCTCGACCATTCCATCCGCACGCGCGCCCAGTGCGAGGAGGTCACCGACCATGATCTGCCCGCCGCCATGGGCTGGCTGGACGTCAAACCCATCGCGGGGGATACGGAACTCATCAGGACCACCGCACTGTCCATTCTGGAACGCTGGCGCAAGGCCGCGCGCAAGCGTTTGCCCGAACTGCTCGATTCCGCCAAGGCCCGTTTGGACGAGTTCGCTCGACTGCAATACGTCAACCAGCCGGACATCAAGGAGGCCCGCGGCGGCCTGCGCGATTCGGTGCTGGTCTCCGCCCTGGCCGCCTCCTGGTTGGCCGACCGGCCGCACGGCAGCTACGACGAGGCCGTGGAGCGTCTCCTGGATGTACGTGACTGCATCCACTTGGTGGCGAACAAGGATACGAACCTGCTGCTCACGCCGTATCAGGCCAAGGTGGCCGCCATGCTGGGCCTCGCCGACCCGACCTGGCCGGAGAACGAACGCGCCGCTTACTCCATCGACGATCTGCAGACGATGCTTGCCCGCATCGGCCGTCGCATCTCCTTTTCGCTGGACTCCACGGCCTCCCGCGCTGAGCATTCGCTGACGCATGAGAAACCGCGATTCGCCTTCTTCCAGATGTTCTCCCAGCGCGCTGGCGGCAAGCGCGAGGCCCCGCAGTTCGATGTGGTGGCCCCCGGCGTGGCCAAGCATGAGGGCGAACTGGTACTGGCCCCCGGAGTCGATCCCGCCGCCGACGCCAAGCTGGCGTTGCGCATGGCCGTGGCGTCCGGTGAGTTCGGCCTGCCCATCAATCCGTCCACGCTGGTCAATCTCAAGCGTTGCCCGATTCGCGACAGCCAATGGGATGAGGAGTCCCGCGCCCTTTTCGTGCGACTGCTCGCCTGCGGTCCGGAGCTCATGAACGTGTGGGAAAGCATCGACTTCGTGGATATTCCGGGCCGTTGGATGCCCGAATGGCTGGGCATCCGCAACCGTCCGTCCGCTTCGGCCGCGCACCGGTACACCATCGATCGCCACATGGTGGAGGTCACCTCGCGTCTGGGGCGTGAGACGCCGTCTGGCGGCCGGTATGACGACGGGCATTACACGGCGCTGCTGCTGGCCGGCATCACGCACGACATCGGCAAGCGTGCGTTCGTACGTGACCATGCCGCTGAGGGCGCCCGCCATGTGCCGGTGATTCTCAAGCGCATGGGCTTCGCGCCGAACATCGTGGAATGGGCCACGGTGCTGGTCCGCGAGCATCTGACGCTCTCCGAATTCGCCACCGGCAAGGACCCGAACGATCCTGCCGTGGCGGGTGAGCTGGCCGACCGGCTGCATCATGACAAGGTGCTGTTGGACATGCTTTTCGACCTGACTCGTGCGGACGGCTCATCGCTCGGAGCCACGGCCGGCGAGACCATCACCAAGCAATACGGCTGGTCCAAGTGGCGCGAACAGCTCGTCCGCGGCATGTACTCCGCCGTCCGTGCCGCCATGTGAGCTGTTTTATTTCATCCACGTATCCCCGCGCACGCGCAGCCCGTTGAACAGCCCTCGACCGCCCATCAGCACGATGTTGAACACCATCCACAGCGCCACCGTACGCGCAAGATCGCTACCCAGATGTGGCGTCACCGCATCGGCCAGCACCATAATGACCGCGATATATGCCACGGCGGTCAGGGTGCAAGTCGCCGCGAGATACCGGTAATCTCGCGAACCGATGAGGATGCCGTCAATCGCCATCATCCATCCCTGCAGCGGGAAGAACACGCCCATCGTCACCATGCCGGCCGCAATAATCAGTTGGATATGCGGGGTGGGGGAGAAGAAGTGGCCGGCGGACAGGCCGATCACCGCGAACGCGAGCCCGATCAGCGTGCCGGTGAAGAGGCCTGCCTTCCCGGTAGCTTTTGTCAATTTGCGTGCCTGACTCGTGTTCCCCGCGCCCAATGCCGTGGCTACCAGCGTCTGCCCGGCGATACCCACGGAATCGAGCATGTTCATCGCGAAGTTCCACGACGAATTCACGGCCTGGAACCCGGCCAGCACTGAAGTGCCCATGCGGGCCGCGCTCGCCACCGTGACCACCATCGCCGCGCGGATCGCCAGTGTGCGGATGAACAGCGGCAGTCCGCCACTTCCGGCCGCCGCGATGCCGTCCAGCCGCGGACGAAGACTTGCGCCATCCGCCTTGGACCACAGGATAGCCGGAATAACAAGGAAGAGGCCCATATACCATTGCGCGATCATCGTGGCCGCACCGGAGCCGGCGATGCCCCAACCGAACACGATGACGAACAGCACCTCCAGCACCGTGTTCAATATGGCGCCGCTCACCGCGGCGATCAGTGTGATACGCACTTTCTGCAGTCCCCGGAAGATGCCGTTCGCCGCATACACCAGCAGCATGCCGGGCGCGCCCAGCACAATCGCGCGCGTATACGTCACCGCCTGATCCAGCACCGCGCCCTGGCCGCCGAGCGCCCGGCATAAGGGCTCGGATCCCACGAACAGGCCGATGGCGAGCAGGACTCCAATGCCCAAGGCCAGCCACAATCCGTCGATGCCCGCCTGCAAACCTTCGCGCCGGCGGCCCGCGCCCAACAGGTGGGCCACCTGTGCGGTGGTCGAATACGCCAGGAAGATGCACAGCCCCACGGCCGTGAGGATGATGGTCGAGCCGATGGACAAGCCCGCCAATGCCGCATCCCCGATATGCCCCACAATCGCCGTGTCGATGAGGATGAACGTCGGCTCGGCGATGAGCTGCCCGAACGTGGGCAGCGCCAGCGCCAAAATCCGCCGGTTGATGGAAGGGGAATCGCTATGCACGCTCGCATGCATAGCATGACTGACTACGTTGCGCAACCGGCCAATAACCCGCACACAGGTTATCCCCAAACTATCCACCAAGTTATCCCCATATTGTGGATAACTTGGTGGATTATCCCCATAGATATCCCCTAAATGTGGATAACTCATTTTTCTATCCACATTTCCCTCCTCTGCGTGTCGCGCGGCCGACATCAAGATGAACTTGACATGAACGAACCGCCTTCGATAGTCACTTCCTTGCACCTGACTGTGCCGCTGATGTGCATAACCATAAGGGAGGATTTCAAGCCCGGTAAATTTTTACCGGCTGCCAAGTCGGCTTCTATACTGGGGAGCTATGGCAGAAGGAAGTGACACCTCATATCAGGGCTATTCGGGCGGCGGTAGCGGCGCTCGCGGCACGTCGGGCGCGACCCAGGCGGTCGGCGACGCGATTTTCGACCGCGTGCCCCCGCATGACGACGACGCCGAAATGGCCGTGCTCGGCGGCATGCTGATGAGCAAGGACGCCATCGGCGAGGTTTCACAGACCATCGATTCCGCCGATTTTTACCAGCCCAAGCACCAGACGATCTACAACGCGATCATCGACCTGTTCTCCGCCAGCCAGCCGGTGGACGTGGTGCTCGTGGCCAACCAGCTGCTCGCGGACGGCAATCTGGACAAGGTGGGCGGCGCGGACTACCTGCACAGCCTGGTGGCATCCGTGCCCACCGCGGCCAACGCGATGTACTACGCCGAGATCGTGCACCAACGCGCCGTGCTGCGCAACGTGATCGCGGCCGGCACCAAGATCGCCCAGCTCGGTTACTCCGCGGAAGGATCACAGGCCGAGGACGTGGTGAACCTTGCCCAGTCCGAGATCTACGAGATGTCGATGGGCAAGGTGCGTCAGGATTACACCGCCATCGGTCCGGTGGTCCATGACGCGCTCGACCAGCTTGACAAGCTCCAGCAGGGTCTGGTGAACAAGGGCGTGCCCACCGGATTCCGCGACATCGACGACGTGACCCAGGGCCTGCAGCCCGGCCAGATGGTGGTGGTGGCGGGTCGTCCGGCCATGGGCAAGTCCACGCTCGGCATCGACTTCGCGCGCGCCGCCGCCCTGCACCACAACATGACCTCGGTGGTGTTCAGCCTGGAGATGAGCAAGGTGGAGCTCGCGCAGCGCATCATCTCCGCCGAGACCAACATCCCGATGGCGGCTCTGCGCCGCGCGGACGACATCACGCCCGAACGCTGGAACACGCTGAACCAGTTCTGGACCAAGATGCAGAACGCGCCGCTGTTCATCGACGACAGCCCGAACATGTCGCTGATGGAGATTCGTGCGAAGTGCCGCCGACTCAAGCAGACCAACGACCTGAAACTCGTGGTTATCGACTACCTGCAGCTCATGACCTCGGGCAAGGCCGTGGAATCTCGTCAGCAGGAGGTCTCCGAATTCTCCCGCGCGCTGAAGCTCCTGGCCAAGGAACTTGAGGTGCCCGTGGTGGCGCTTTCGCAGCTGAACCGTGGCCCTGAGATGCGTAACGACAAGAAGCCGCAGCTCTCCGACCTTCGTGAATCCGGCTCCATCGAGCAGGACGCCGACGTGGTGTTCCTCGTGCATCGTCCGGACTTCTACGACAAGGAGGACCGCCCGGGCGAGGCCGACATCATCATGGCCAAGCACCGTAACGGCCCCACCGAGACTTTCCATCTCGCCTTCCTCGGCGCCACGTCCAAGTTCAAGGACATGCCGCAGGATTACAACCAGGGGGTGTGATTGTGATGGAGCGGTATGTTTCACGCAATGTTTTACGAGACGGCAATTCTGTTTCACGATATGTTTCACGGAATGCCGGAATTGTTTCACGATATGTTTCACGCCTAGGTCGCGTGTGGTGGGAGGTATCGCGATGAGTACGAATACTTCGGGCGAAAATCAGTCCAAGCCGTCCCAGGCTCCTAAGGCATCGTGGAACGCCTTCGCCACGCCGCTGATCGGCAAGGGTGTGCGTTGGGCGGCCCGCGTCACCAAGCATGGCGGTTCGGCGTTTCCGGGCAAGGTGGTCGAACGTATCGACCCCACCTTCCTGGCCCGTACGCTCGGCCAGCTGCCGCTCGGCGTGGTGCTGGTCTCCGGCACCAACGGCAAGACCACCACCACCCGCATGGTGGCCTCGATGCTCGCCGATCTGGGACTTAAGGTGTTCACCAACCCCACCGGCTCGAACTTCACGCGCGGTGTGGTCTCCGCGCTGCTCACCGAGGTGAACCTGGCCGGCAAGCTGGACGCGGACATCGCCGTGCTGGAGCTGGACGAGGCATACGCCGTGCACTTCGTGCGTCAGGTCAAGCCTCGCTATGCGCTGCTGCTCAACGTGATGCGCGATCAGCTTGACCGATTCGGCGAGATCGATACCACGGCCAAGCTGCTCAGCCATGTGGCTGAAGCTACCGGCGGCACCGTGGTGCTCAACCGCGAGGATCCGCGCATCGCCGCGCTCGCCGCCAAGGCCCCAGCCGGCACCGAAGTGCGGTACTTCGGTCTGGACGATGGACTGAAGCACTACTTCCCCTCCGACGACGACATGGCCACCACCGTGTCCGTGGAGACTGGTGCGGGGGAGGGGGATTCCTGTGGGCCAAGGGAATCGGAGTCGGTCCTTCCCGCGGACGTAACACTCACCGCGGTCGGCGACCATCAGGCCACATTCCGCATGGACGACCGCGACTACTCCACCGCCGTCAGACTCGAAGGCGTCTACAATCTGTACAACGCCGCCGCCGCGCTCGCTGTGGTCCGCGCGGTGCAGAAGGATGCGCAGGCCCTCGGCTTGCCGCCGGCGCCCACCATACGAACCGGCTCGCTCGCGGCCCGCGAACGGGCGTTCGCCGACGCAGACGCCGACAAGCTCATCGCCGCCGTCTCCCGCGTGACCCCGGCATTCGGCCGCGGTGAGATCATCGACGTCAACCGCTCGCCCGTCGAACTCCTGCTCGTCAAGAACCCGATGGGCTTCCGCCTGTCGCTGGCCAGCTTCGACCCTGCCGGCGCGGACACCATGATCGTCATCAACGACGAATACGCGGACGGTCGCGACATGAGCTGGCTGTGGGACGTGGACTTCACCTCGCTACGCACCTCGGGCGTGGCCATGGTCTCCGGCGTGCGCGCCTGGGACATGGCGCTACGCCTCGGCTATGACCAGGTTCCCGTCGCCGCAACGGACACGGACATCGAATCCGCGCTCACCGCATTCGTCAACGGCAACCCCGGCAAACCGAAGCACATCTACTGCACGTACACCTCCATGCTCAAGGTCCGCGCCGCGCTCGCGCAGGTGGCGAACGTCGCGGACGCCGGCGTGGGCAAGTGAGCCGGCAGGCGACCCAAGGATTCCAAGGAGAACGAGACATGGGCAAGACAATCGATGTGATGTCCCTCTACCCCAAGGACATGAACATCTACGGCGACTCCGGCAACGTGCTGACCATCCGCCGCAGGCTGGAACTGTACGGCTACGAGCCTCGCATCCACCAGTACAACCAGGGCGACGCATGGCCCGACCGCGTCGACCTGATTCTCGGCGGCGGCGGGCAGGACACCGGCCAGAAGAAGATCATCGACGACTTCTTCAAACGCGCGGACCTGCTGCGCTCGCTGGCCGCGGACGGCACTCCCATGCTCATGATCTGCGGCCTGTACCAGCTGTTCGGCGAGTACTTCGAGACTGTGGACGGCACCAGACTGGACGGCATCGGCATCATCGGAGCCCACACCGTGGGCCGTGACGTGCGCATGATCGGCAATCTGGTGGAGCATTCCGAGCAATTCGGCGACGTGATCGGCTACGAGAACCACTCCGGCCAGACCTTCCTCAACGAGGGCGTGCGGCCGCTGGGCCACGTGGACCAGGAAGGCCGAGGCAACAACGGCGAGGACCATACCGAAGGCGCGCGCGTCAACAATGTGATCGGCACGTACATGCACGGCTCGCTGCTGCCCAAGAACCCCGCCATCAGCGACTTCCTCATCACCACCGCCGTGACCCGACGCTATGGTTCGTTTGATACAAGCGACCAGACCCCGGAACAGGCCGCCGAACTGAAGCGACTGGACGCCGTGGCCGCCAACGCCCGCAAAACCGCCGCGGCCCGTCCGCGCTGATGCCGTTAGACGAAATCGGCCGCAGGGACTAGCGCCAAGGCCGGGCGGTTGCGCTAGGCTTGACAGTACGGGACGTGGCATAAGGCCGCGGACGAACCTCGAAGGAGGGGTTATTATGGCAGATTTCGATTTGGGCGATGGCCTGCGCAAGGTTCTGCTGGCGGGCATCGGTGCCCTGGCCACCGGCTACGAGAAGAGCAGCGAGATCGTCGATGACCTCGTCAAGAAGGGCGAGCTGACCGTCGAGCAGGGCAAGAGCCTGAACACCGAGCTCAAGCGCAAGGTGGGCGAGGCCCTCGTCAACGACGCGAACAAGGACGACGCCAAGAAGGCCGAGCCCGTGGACACCGAGGAAGCGCCGGAGACGCCCGAAACCGCTGACGATAAGTCCGCCGAGGCCTGAGCGATACTCTCGTGACAGCAGTTCAGCCGGAGACCAAGCAGCAAAACAACGACCAGCCGACCTCATCCAGTACCGGCAGTACCGACAACAACGTCAATACCGCCAATACGGAGGCCGGCTGGTCGCAGTATGCCTGGAATCCGGCCGATACCGAAACCATCGGTCTGTTCGGCGGCAGGCGCGACGACTTTTCCACGCGCTATCACCTGACCCGCCGTGGCAAATTGAAGCGTCTCGCCCAGATCACGCGCATCGTCAACCAGTTCGACGCGCTCAAGGGGCTGACGCCGGTCAAGATGCGTCTCATGTTCGAGGCGCTCGGCCCCACCTTCGTCAAAGTGGGCCAGATTCTCTCGATGCGCTCCGAGATTCTGCCGCAGAGCTTCTGCGACGAACTCGCCAAACTGCGCGCCGACGCCGACCCCATGCCCTACACCACCGTGCTGGACGTGCTCGCCGCCGAATACGGACGCCCCGCGGATGAGGTGTTCGCGCAGATCGACCCCAAGCCGTTGGGCTCCGCATCGCTCGCCCAGGTGCATCGCGCCACATTGAAGACCGGCGAGGACGTGGCCGTCAAGGTCCAGCGCCCCGGCGTGCGCGAGACCATGGCCCAGGACGTGTCCATCATGCGCTCCATCGCCAAGGCGGCGACCAAGGTGATCGGTTCCTCGCAGATCGTGGATCTCAAAGGCGTGGTCGAGGAACTGTGGGACACGTTCGAATCGGAGACCGACTTCCTGGTGGAGGCCCGCAACCTCGCCGAATTCAAGCGGTTCGCCGCCCGCTTCAAATACATGGATTGCCCCACGCCGTATCCGGAGCTGTGCACCGAGCATGTGGTGGTCATGGAATACGTGGACGGCATCTCCGTCTCGCACGCCGGCGAACTGGTCGCCGCCGGCTACGACCTCAAGGACATCGGCACCAAGCTCGTGGACAACTACGCCACGCAGATCCTGGACGACGGATTCTTCCACGCCGACCCGCACCCTGGCAACATCATCATCCGCGGCGGCCAGATCGTGCTCATCGACCTCGGCATGACCGGCCGGCTTGACGCCAAGACCCGTGCGGTGATGAAGGACATGATCTTCGCCGTGGCCAAGCAGGACTCGCCGCAGCTGGCGGACGGCCTGCTGCGCTTCGCCGGCGCCGAGGCGGATCCGGCCGACTATCCTTCGCTGCTCGCGGACCTGGACGTCATCGTCAAGGAATACGGCACGGTGGAACTGGCGGATCTCGACATCGCCGCCTTCATCGCCGCGCTCACCTCGCTCGCGCAACGCCACGGCATCGAGGTGCCGAGCACCGTCACCACGGTGGGCCGCGCGCTGGTGACGCTGGAGGGCCTGCTCGACGAGTTCATCCCGGACGTGAACATGATCGAGATCATCTCCCAGCACATCGCCACGTCCAAGACCACCAGCCAGGCCGTCAAGGACGAGCTGAAATCGCTGGGTATCGAGGGGCATGAGGCCGTCCACAGCGCGCTTGGGGCACTCAGTGAGTTCAACGTGGCCGCCCGCATGCTTACACGAGGCCAGTTGCGTGTGAACATGGAGCTCGTGGGCTCACAGGAGCCATTCCAGCTGCTCTCCGACATGGTGAACCGACTGACGATGGCGCTCATCGTGGTTGGCCTGTTCATCGGCTCGTCCATCGTGTACTACGCCGGCATGAAACCCATCATCTTCGGCATCCCCATCGTGGGCTTCCTGGGCTACGTGGTGGCCTTCGTACTCGGCGTGTGGATCGTGCTCGACATCTATCTCAAGGGCCGCAAGTCTAAGAGGCGGTAGGCAATCGCGGTGCAACCGTAATGTGTGTGCGGCCTATCGCGCCCGTGCATATTATGTGGTATCGATTCCACCAAGCAGATAAGCAACGTTCAGTGTGTCTGATTTGTTGCATCAACCTTCTGCTTGTAAGATGTGGTATCGATACCACACTATGTGGCGGGACTGCTGTTGGCGGGCGGCGCGGCGACAAAGGCGTCAGTGGCCGCCTGAATGCGATGTAAGGAGTGGCATGGGTACCTTCACTTGGGGCAATGACGCATTGGCCCTGACATTCGAGATACCGGACGATGGGCCGGCCGCCGTTGCGGGCCTGCGTGCGGCGGACCTGGATGTGCGGTTCAACCATCGAATGCCGTTGACGGAGATTCTCGCCACCGGTACCGGCCACTGGCTGGCCAATGATCGCCTGGTTCACACCGACCTCGGCCGGGCGCTGCGGTATGTCTCCCATCAGGAGTCCGCGGAGGGGGGCGTCAGCAGACTTGACGTCACACTCGCCGAAACCGCGCTTGGTCTGACCGTCACCGTCCATTACGAACTGCCGCAGGGCGTACCGATGTTCCGCACCTGGGTCACGGTCGCGAACACCGGCGATCCCGCCGAAGCCGCCTCCCCGGCGCTCGGCGCGGACGATGCGATTGTGCTGGAATCCGTGACCAGCCTCGTCTCCGCATTCGGCGCCCCGGCCGGACAATCCGCCGACTGCGATGCCTGGCGACTGCTCGAATGCGAGAACGAATGGCTCGGCGAAGGCCGCTGGCATGCCACATCCACCTCCGACCTATTCCCCCGACTGGCCCAGCAGATGACCGGCCACAACCCTCGCGGTGCGCATTCCGTAGTGAACACGGGAACCTGGTCCACCGGACGCCACACGCCGCTCGCCCTGCTTGAATCGGATGCGCTGGGACTGACCTGGCTGTTCCAGATCGAGCACAACGCCGCCTGGCGCTGGGAAATCGGCCGCGATACGGAAGACGGCTATCTGGCGCTCGCCGGCCCCACCAACGTCGATCATGATTGGGCGAAGCGCCTGGCCCCCGGTGAATCGTTCGACACGGTTCCGGCTTCCGCCGCGATCGCCCCCGATTTCGACGGCGCCATCGCCAACGTCACCGCCTACCGCCGTGCGATGCGCCTGAACAAGGCGGACAACGCCCGCCCGCGTGTGATCTTCAATGACTACATGAACACCATCAACGGCGACCCGACCACCGAAAAGCTGTTGCCTCTGGTCAAGGGTGCCGCCGAATCCGGCATCGAGATCTTCTGCATCGACGCCGGCTGGTATGACGATACCGGCGATTGGTGGCCGTCCGTGGGCGAATGGATGCCCTCGAAGAAGCGTTTCCCGGGCGGCATCACCGAGGTCATCGACGCCATCCGCGGCGCCGGCATGATCGCCGGCCTGTGGCTGGAGCCTGAGGTGATCGGCGTCAAAAGCCCCATGGCCAAGAGCCTTCCCGAAACGGCGTTCTTCCACCGTCACGACCGTCGCGTGGTCGAGCAGGAACGATATCTGCTGGACCTGCGCGACCCGGCCGCCCGCAAGCACCTCGACGACACCGTGGACCGTCTGGTCAACGACTATGGAGTGGGTTACTTCAAGTTCGACTACAACGTCTCGCCGGACGCCGGCACGGACCTCAACGCCGACAGTGCCGGCGACGGTCTGCTGGGCCACAACCGCGCCTACAGCGCGTGGGTCGAGGGGCTGCATCGGCGCCATCCGGAGCTCATCATCGAGAACTGCTCCTCCGGCGGCATGCGTATGGACTTCGCGCAGACCTCGCGATTCCAGGTGCAGTCCACGTCCGACCAGCAGGACTTCCGCCTCTACCCGGCCATCGCCGCCGCGGCGCCCATGCTCATGACCCCCGAACAGGCCGGCAACTGGGCGTACCCGAACGCGAACGACAACCCGGAGGAGTTCGCCTTCAACCTCAACACCACGTTCCTGGGCCGGTTCTTCCTGTCCGGATACATCAACCGGATGAGCGCCGAACAGCGTGCACTCATCGTGCAGGCGGTCGAGGCGTACAAGCGGCATGTGCAGCCGGTCATCGGCTCCGCCGTGCCGTTCTGGCCACTCGGCCTGCCCGGTTGGAACGATACGGTGTTGGCGTTGGGCCTCAGGGCCGGCGACCGCTCGTTCGTGACCGTCTGGTCCCGTGACGGCGAAGGCGGGGACGTGACGCTTGCCCTGCCGCAGTTCCGGGGAAAGGCCGTCGCGGCGGAAACGCTGCTGCCGGTTGGCGACGGTTTCGCCGAGTGGTCGGTCTCCTGGAACGCCGATGACGGTACGGCAACCGTGAGCGTGCCGAAGGGCGGCGGATACATCTCCCGCACCTTCGAGTTCCGCGAGGCGTAACGCCGAAGCAACGCACGCCGCATGACAAGCAAGAGGGACTTCGTCAGGGCTCATCGCATCGAGCCCGGCGGAGTCCCTCTTCGCGTATACGTACGCATATGAAAACGGCTTCCCCAAGGGGAAGCCGAATCAATCCCGGAACCGATGCGGGGTCTGCCGAATGGAGTTTTAGATTCGCTCGAATTCGAGCAGCAGGCAATGCTCGGGGGCAAGCTGCGGCAGACGGATGCCCCATTGTGTTAGCAGAGCGCCATCCGCCGTGATGCCTTCGTCGCTCCACCAATCGAGACGGGTGCGGCAGGCCGGGCTCAGCTCGTCGTCATACAGTGCGGTGCCGCCCAACGGACGTACCCGGTACGTCGCCGATTCGTCCAGACCGGGGAACCGCACCAGGCCATATGGATACTCGCGGGACGTGGCCACGGCCGCGAACCGGAACACCGCGCGTGACCGGTCCGGCGCCACCAGCCCGTCGACCCGGACCGCCGGATCGGGGCAGTCCGCATGCACCGCATCGCCCTGGGGAATGGCCGTGCGACGCGCCTTGTACAGATCTATCCACCGCTTCAGACGGTCCAGTCCGGCGTCGTCGAGCTTCATGATGTTCCACTCGATGCCCAGATGCCCGAAGAACGCCGTGGCCGCGCGCGTGGTCAGCGTGGTGGCGCGTTTCGTGGCGTGGTTCGGGGATTCGGAGATATGCTCGCCGATCATTTCCGGAGGCACCAGCAGCGAGGTGCCACGCTGGATGTCGACGCGCTCGATGGGATCCGTGCAGTCCGATGCCCACACGCGGCTGCATCGGGTAAGCACACCGGCATCGATACGCCCGCCGCCCGAGGAGCACGATTCAATCTCCAGACCGGGGTGCCGTTCGCGCAGCCGGTCCACGATGCCATAGAACGCCTTGGTCTGGCCGTGCACCGCGGGCAAGCCGGACACCGGCGAAACGGGCTCGGTGAGGAATCGGTTGTGATCCCACTTGATGTAATCGATGTGGTACTGCCCGACGAGCGTATCGATGCAATCCTCGACATATCGCGCGGCCTGGGGATTCGTCAGGTCGATGACCTGCTGGCTGCGCGCCTCGACCGGGAGACGTCCGGCGTTCGGGGCCAGCATCCATTCGGGATGCTCCCGCGCCACATGAGAATCCGGGCTGATCATCTCCGGCTCGAACCACAGCCCGAACTCCATGCCCAGCTCATGCACGTGGTCGGCCACACGGGTGAGCCCGTGCGGCCAGACATCGGCGTCCACCTGCCAATCGCCGAGTCCCCTGGTGTCGTCACGGCGGCCGGTGAACCAGCCATCGTCGATGACGAACCGTTCGACGCCGATGGCGGCCGCCCGGTCAGCCAGGGCCAGCACCTTCTCCTCGCTCTGACCGAAATACATGGCCTCCCACGTGTTCAGCGTGACCGGACGCGGCTTGGCGAGTTCGGGGTGGAAGGAACGTAGGTAGGCATGGAAACGTGCGGACGCTTCGTTGAGTCCCTGCCCCACGGACACCAGCAGCCTGGGCGCGTGGTAGGTCTCGCCCGTCTTCAGGGTCAGCTCGCCCTCATAGGGCAGCTCGCCACCGCCGATCACCCCATGTGTGTACGGCGTGCGCTCGGCGAAGACCGTGCTGTTGCCGCTGAACGCCACATGCGCGCAGAACACCAGACCGTGCTCGAAACCGAATCCGCGCTCGCCGGCTGTCAGCAGCGTCGCCGAGTTGAAATCGGGCCGGCCCATCCAGGAGTTCTTGGCGAACAGTCCTTCGGTGAGCGGCTGTCGCTGCAATGCGCGTTCGCGCAGATGGTGGCCGGTGCAGGTCTCGATTTCATCGATTTGTGGCGGCAGCGGGACGACCGGGGTGAGCCGGGACACCGTGAGCGCGTTTTTCGCGGTATTGGTCAGGGCCGTATCGATGCGGATAAGGCCTTCCGGGCCGATGGTGAGCGTGCCGTCCAATGTCAGTCCGGCCAACTCGTCCCGTGCCTCGAACGTGAACGCGCTACCGGCATCTGAGGAGGAGACCACGGTGAGCTTGGGGAAGACGGTCCGTCCGTCGCGGCTGATCTGGATGGCCGGGGTGCCGGTCCAGCCTTCCGCCTGCGTGGGCAGGATGGTCGGGAACTCGCTGATGGACAGTCCCGCGTCGAGCGTCTGCGGGAACTGCGGATCGACCATGGCGTCCGCATCATCCGGAGTGTCGGAAGGCGCGGGGAAGTCGGTCGCCCGCGTACCTGTGCCGAGGTGCTCCTGTGCGTCCGATGCTTCCGCTCCGGAGGAGTGCGGGGCGAACGTCGTAATGGCCGCGATATGCGGGAGACGACCCTCGCACAGGCCTACGGTAAGCCGGACGAAGCGTCCGTCCTCCGCCTCCCGTGCAGTCGGTTGGGTGATGGAGACAGCGTTCATACGCATGGCAATACCTCGTCGTATCTCAAGGGGAATCGATACCAAACAGCATACAGCGTGGAATCGATACCACAAAATCGCGTTTATGGGCGGACGGGCGCTTGTTGGGAAGATTTACGACTTATAAACGTTGAAATAAAGCCATTTGGTAACTTTTGTTCAGTTATGTTGAATTGAACTTTACGGGAAGCGACACGCCGTGAGTGGTTGACGTGGAATCGATACCACATATGATTGATGGCATCGGATTTCGACAGCTGCGATGCCGCAGTGGAGGGCACCGGAACTACGTGAACCCGACGGTAATCGGCCCGCTGGAGGGCGGGGCGAGGAATCATCAAAGGAAAGGCTCAATGATGAGGAACTGGAAGAAGACCACCGCAGCCATCGCCGGCATTGCGGCCTTGGGCATGATGTTCGCAGGATGCGGCAACCCCGCCGCCGCAGGCAGCGACGACAACACAGACACCTCCTCCGCCGACTACTGGCCGGCCGAGGACACCAAGCTGGACGGCGTCAAGCTCACCTTCTGGGCCGCCCAGAACTCCAACAAGATCCCGGTCAAGGTCATCAAGGACTTCGAATCCAAGACCGGCGCGACCATCGATCTGCAGACCATCCCGGACAACTACGAATCCAACGTCCAGACCAAGATCACCACCGGCGACTCCCCGGACCTCATGTTCTGGCAGGCCGTGCCGTCCACCCTGGCCGGCTTCGTGGCCCAGGACAAGCTGCAGAAGCTCGACAACGCCCCGTGGCTCGACAACTACGCCGACGGCATCGCCGATGCGGGCGGCCAGTACGACGGCACCTACTACGGCGCCCTCGTCTCCGCCCCGGACACCGAAGGCGTCTGGTACAACAAGAAGGTCTTCGAGAAGGCCGGTATCACCGACACCCCGAAGGGTTGGGACGGTCTGATCGAGGCTGCCAACAAGATTAAGGACTCCGGCGCCGCCGACTCCGCGTTCTTCGAGATGGCCGGCTCCCAGTGGGGCACCCAGTGGGCCGTGAACGTCCAGCTCGCCGAGGCCGCCAAGGACGGCCTGTGGGATAACGTCAACTCCAACAAGGACAGCTTCGAGGGCAAGGACATCCTCGGCGCCATCAAGGAATACAAGCAGATGCTCGATGACGGCCTGTACAACAAGGACGCCGGTTCCGCCAAGGACACCGACCAGGCCCAGGCCCTGCTCGACGGCAAGGCCGGCATGATCATCCAGACCAACTCGATGTTCAGCGCCATCGCCGCCCTGGCCGACAACGACAAGTCCAAGCTGGACGACACCATCGGCTTCTTCCCGATCTCCAAGGAAGGCAACATCGCCACCTCCATCCCGCAGCAGGGCAACTGCATCGTGGCCTTCAAGACCGGCGACTCCAAGAAGGAGGCCGCCACCCGCCAGTTCATGAGCTTCTGGCTCGGCTCCGAATACGAGACCTTCATCAAGGATCAGAACTACGTGTCCATCATGAAGGACGTCAAGACCCCGGACACCGTGCCACAGGCCCAGCTGGACGCCTTCGACGCCCTGAAGGATGCCGTCGGCTCCATGCAGTCCCAGGCCGTGGCCAACCCGGACCTTTACCTGAACCTCGCCAACATGGTCAACGGCACCATGACCCCGGAGCAGGTCGCCAAGACCACGCAGGACCAGTTCGCGCAGATCGCCAAGGCCCAGGGCGTCAAGGGATTCTGATCGGCTGACCGTCCGGCCCCGTCGAGGAATCTCTCCTCTTCCTCCGCGCGGGACGGATGGCACCGAGCTTCCAATACAGGCATCCGGCCGGGCAACGCCCGGGATGCGCGCAGCCTATCGCACGCTACCCGGGCCCCGGCCGCCCAGCCATAAAACATAAGGAAACGAAACAATGACGACGACTCATGTCTCGAAGTCCGCCAAACCAGTCAAGGGCACGCGGACTCTGGAGCGCAAGAACTACCCGTTGCGCTACGTCGTTCCCGCGGGCGCAATGCTGTTGGTGTTCTTCTTCCTGCCCACGGTAATGAACTTCATCTATGCGTTCACCGACTGGTCCGCATTCAAGAAAGCCATCGATTTCAACGGCCTGGAGAACCTGCAGCAGCTCTTCGAGAGCGGCACCCTGATGGCCGACATCAAGGTCACCCTCATCTACGCAGTCCTGGTGGCCTTCTTCCAAAACACTTTCGGCCTGGCGCTCGCCGTGCTCCTGGAGAAGGACACGCCGCTCAACCGCTTCGCCCGCACGATGTTCTTCATCCCCGTGATCATGTCCGCCCTCGGCGCCGGCTACATCTGGCAGGCCATCCTGAAGACCGACGGCGTGCTGAACCAGATTCTCGGCTTCTTCGTCGGCCACACCGTGGACATCCAGTGGCTCGGCTCCACCACATGGACCATCGTGATCGTCACCATCATCCACGGCTGGAAATGGATGGGCTTCGCAATGCTCACCTACCTCGCCGGTCTGAAGACCATTGACTCCGAGGTGCTTGAGGCGGCCTCCATCGACGGCGCCAACGCATGGCAAACCTTCTGGCAGGTCAAGTTCCCGCTGATCGCCCCGGCCATGACCTTCAACGTGGCCACCGCCCTGCTCGGCTCGATGAACTCCTTCGATATCGTCCAGGCCACCACCAACGGTGGCCCCGGCGGTTCCACCGAAATCCTGAACCTGTTCATCTGGCGTACCTTCGGCAAGGGCCTGTACTCGCAGTCCACGACCATGAGCCTCGTGCTCTTCGTGATGGTGATGGTCATCGCCATCCCGCTTGTCATCTACCTGCGTAAGCGTGAGGAGAAGATCCTATGAGTAGCGCAACCTACAGCGAATCCGGCGTCAAGACCAACAACCTCACCGTCGTACGCAAGAAGTCCAAGGCCGGCGACATCATCCACGCCGCGATTGTCATCCTGTTGATGCTGGTGTTCCTGGCGATCCCGTTCTGGATCCTCATCGTCACCGCCGGCAAGACCCAGGCCGAGGCCGTGGTGCCGAGCATGGCGCTGCCGAGCCAGTGGCACCTCATCGACAACATCAAGGAAGTCATCGTGGAGGGCAAGGTGTTCCCCGCCCTGCTCGGCTCGCTTATCGTCACGGTCCCCTCCGTGTTCATCTGCCTGCTGTTCGGCTCGATGGCCGCGTGGATCTTCGGCCGCCGCACCTCCAAGGGCACGGCCATGCTCTACGCGCTGTTCATCTCCGGCGTGATCCTGCCGCCGTCCGTGGTGACCATCATGATGCTGCTCAAGATGATCGGCCTGTCCGGCACCGCACCCGGAATGATCTGCGTGTACGTGGGTATCTACCTGTCCGTGGTGATCTTCTTCATCACCGGCTTCATCCGCACGATTCCGCCCTCGCTTGAGGAGGCGGCCCGCATCGACGGCGCCAGCCCGATGAGGATCTTCTTCACGATCATCTTCCCGCTGCTCGCCCCGACGCTCGCGTCCTCCACGATTCTGGTGGTGCTCTACATCTGGAACGACATCTTCTACTCGCTGTTCATCCTCTCCGGCAAGATGAGCACCCTGCCGCTCAACCTCTACAACGTGGCAAGCGCAGGCCTGTACCTCAACAACTGGCACCTCATCTTCGCCTACATCATCCTGATGACCCTCCCGCTCCTGATCGTCTTCGTCATCGGCCAGCGCAAGATCATCTCGGGTATCACGGGCGGCGCCGTTAAATAAACAGCGCAGTGCGCTGTTTATAGGCGCCGCCGAGCGGCTATGCCGCGAGGTGACAAAGAAGCCATCGCGAAGCGATGTCCGCAATTGCTGCCCGGCGCGGTCAAGCGAACAGCCCCACCAAAATCCATCCATCCCATCCTCTCCTCCTCCTGAAAGACACCCCGGCTCCCATAAGGTTCCTCTCCTTCCCTATGGAGGCCGGGGTGCCCCCTTTCCCGATCATCCATCGCGTATGCCGTATGCAGTTATACTGAGCCATGATGGAAGATAGACAGGTACATATGCCAAGGCCCAAGGAAAAGCGCGCTCCGGTGATCAAAGATGTCGCCGCGCTCGCCAATGTATCGGTGTCAACGGTGTCCCGATACCTCAACGATTCGCCCCGCATCAGTGACGAAAGCCGGGAGCGCATCGCTCATGCCATCAAACTGCTGGACTATCACCCGAGCCGTGTGGCCCGTGGCTTGGTGAACGCCGCGATGAAGTCCATCGCCGTGATGACCAGTGACACCACGCTCTATGGTTCCGCCATGACGATCCAGGGTATCGAGGATGAGGCCCGCGCGAACAACTACCCGGTCAGCATTTCGAAGCTCGACGACGATTCGGCCGAGGGACTGCGGGCGTCCATCACCATGGTGATGGACCAGAACCCCAGCGGCGTGATTGTGATGAAGTACGACGAGCTCGCCGCCAAGGCCCTGCACATGCTGCCGGATACGGTCACCAAGGTGGTCATTGCCGGCGACCGCGAGCCCGATCTCGATCAAGTCGATCTGCGCGAGAACCAGTCCGGTCGTGAGATCACCGAGTACCTGCTGTCCCTCGGGCATTCGAACGTCTACCACGTGACCATTCCGGGCGGTGGCGGCGGCTACAGCCGTACCGCCGGTTGGGAGGCCGCCCTGCGTGCCAACGACAAGCCCATCCCGGATATGCGGCACTGCTCGTGGCTGCCCAGCGACGCCCGTGAGCTTGGGCACGCCATGGCCGGCATCGAGGGGCTGAGCGCGATTTTCGCCGGCAACGATGAGATTGCGATGGGTCTTATCCGCGGTCTGGAGGATGAAGGCAAAAGCGTGCCGGAAGACATCAGCGTGATCGGTTTCGACGATCACCCACTCGCCTGCGTGTGGACGCCGCCGCTGACCACTTACCGGCAGGATTTCCCCGCCGCGGGCCGCAAGGCCGTGGAACTGCTGCTGTCTCGTCTTGAGGCGCGCGAGCAGGGTGAGGAATTGCCTCCCCGTTTCGTGGAACTGCAGGGTGAACTCGTCGTGCGCAGCTCCGCCGCCGCTCCACGGGCGTGATGTCCGTCAGTCCAACATCAGTCCGTCGTCAGTCCAGTGGAAGCGTGGACTCGCGCTGGATGAGGCGGCAGGGCGTGTATTCCACGCCGTGATGGGGATTGCCGTCGATGGCGTCCATCAGGTAACGGGCGGCGCGGCGGCCGATGGTCTCGGTCTCGTTGTCGATGGAGGTCAGGGCCGGGCGTGAGCTGGAGGTGAGCACGGACCAGTTGTCGTGTCCGATCACGGCCACGTCGTCCGGGATGCGCATGCCCTGCTGCTTGAGCACGTCGATGCAGCCGCGGGCCAGCTGGTCGTTCTGGCAGACCACGGCGTCGAACTTCACGCCCTGATCGAGCAGCAGGCGGGTGGCCGCGCGGCCCCAGCCCTCGTCCCATTTGCCATAGCGAATCGGTCCGGCCGGCTCGATGCCGAGCTCGGCCAGCGCCTCCAGCGCGCCTTTGGTGCGGTCGGTGGCAGCGGTGTAGGTCTCGTCGCCACCGATGATGGCGATGTGCCGGCGACCACAGGAAATCAGATGATTGACGGCCATACGGCCGGCATCCACGTTGTCGCAGGTCACGGAGCAGTCGTCCGGGTCGGTGGAAGGGCCGTAGACGTAGACCAGCGGCACGCCCCAGTCGTGGCCGAGCGAGGGGCGCGGATTGGTCTCGCGCTGCACGATAAGCAGGCCATCGACCTTCAGGGAAAGCAGCTTCTCCACATGCTGGCGTTCGAGGGCGGCGTCGCCGCGGGCATTGGCCAGCAACACTGATGTGGATTGTGCGCGCAGCTCGTTTTCCGCGCCGATGAGGATCGGGGTGGAAAATCGGCCTTGCAGATCGGAGGTGACCAGGCCGATGAGGCCGGAGGTGCCGCGGACCAGCGATTGGGCCAGTTTGTTGGGGGAGTAGTTGAGCTGGCGGGCGGCATCCAGCACGCGCTGCTTGGTCTCCTCGCTGATGCGGGGTTTGTTGTGCAGTGCCTTGGACGCGGTGGCCAGTGAAACGCCGGCCAATGCCGCAACGTCCTCAAGTCGGGCCGAACGTCCGGCTGGTGCCTGGGCCATCATCATGCCTCGATTCATCATCATGTCGCTTATACATCCAGTATGCGTGTGCGGGCCGTTCGCCACGCGCCATTCCGGCGCCCCTGGGGAGGGGCATCGTCGAAAGGCGGTCGCGCGGCGAAACTTCCGGTCAAGTACATCGCTGTGCTGCATCCGATTGTAGTGCAAAAATGCGAAAAAGTTTTCGCAAGGCGTGTTCCTAGGGGTATGTTTATAACGAAACGATAACAACAATGTTCGTTTTTGCAAGAATTGGATGAAAGCGTTTGTTTTCTGTGAGGTTTTGTGTTACTTGTGCGACACGCCGTAAAAATGCTGAAAATAAGCCGATTTTTGCATGACTTAGTTCAATGGATTGCATATCGAACCCGTTCGGCGTGCGAAAGAAAAGGAAAATGCGAAAGCGTTTTTGCAAAAACGACCTGATTCGTTTATATTGGGAAAAGGCTTTCGCAAGGTTTCATTCCACCGAAGGAGGAAGGAACGGAACCCCGAAGGACCGGAGGCGGAAACTCCGCCACCGCCTCTCAGAGATGAGCGGAACATTTTAGAGAAAGAAGCGAATATGTCCTTCAACAAGGTCACCCGCGCACTCGCCGGCATCGCCGCCGCTGCAATGTTGATCCCGCTGGCCGCCTGCGGTGGCGGCTCCGGTAACGGTGGCACGGCCACCGCCGAAGGCATCCCGGCCAAGGGCACCGACGACGGCACCGAAATCACCCTGTGGACCCGTTCCCCGCTGGAGCGTCAGGCCAAGGCCGCCGTCGAGGCCTACAACAAGAGCCACAAGAACCAGGTCAAGCTCGAGATCATCCCGAACGACGATATGGAAGGCAAGGTCGGCGGCGCCTCGCAGACCGACTCCCTGCCCGACATCCTCGCCGGCGACGTGGTCCGTATCCCGTACTGGGCCTCCGAGGGCATCTTCACCGAGATCACCGACCAGATTAAGGGCCTCGACAACCTGGACGACATCCAGCAGGGCCACATCAAGGCCGGTACCGTGGACGGCGCCGAGTACACCCTGCCGTTCATCACCGACGTTTCCGTGTGGGTCTGGAACAAGGACCTGTACAAGGAAGCCGGTCTCGACCCGGAGAAGGGCCCGACCGACATCAAGACCTTCACCGAGCAGGCCAAGAAGGTCGCCGCGCTCAACAAGGACGGCGTGGCAGGCTCCTACCTGGCCGGCCAGTCCGGTGGTGCCCTGGTCTTCGATCTCTTCCCGTCCGTGTGGGCTGACGGCGAGTCCGTCATGAACGACGACGGCACCGAGGCCACCCTGAACAACGACTCCATGAAGGCCGTGCTCGACTCCTACAAGGAGCTGGCCAACACCACCAACGGCCTTGGCGCAGGCTCCAAGGAAGAGACCGGTGCCACCTGGACCGCTCCGTTCGCCAACGGCAAGATCGGTGTGATGCCCTACCCGAACACCTCCCTCAACGACATCTTCGACGCTGAGAAGTCCGGTGGCTTCCAGGTCGGTGTGACCCCGATCGCCGGCACCTCCGGCAAGACCTCCACCTTCCTCGGTGGCGACGCCATGGGCATCTCCAAGGATTCCAAGCACGTCGCTCAGGCCTGGAATTTCCTCTACTGGCTGATGCAGTCCGACACCCAGAAGGAAGTCTTCGCCGACAACGGCTACACCGCCTCCAACATCGAGACCCTGAAGACCGCCTACAAGGACGCCGATCCGCGTATCCAGACCATCAACTCCACCATCATCGACGGCAACGGCCAGACCCCGAAGTCCGCAGCCTTCAACGAGGCCTTCAACGCCGCCGGTTCCCCGTGGCAGCTGCTCGTCCAGAACGCCGTCTGGGGCGATGGCAACCTCAAGTCCGACAACCAGGCTGTGACGGACGTCCTGTCCGCCCAGTGATTCGGTCGGATCGTTCATAACTCAATAGCTACCAATAACTGAATATCGCCTTGTTGGACCGGTTCTGGCTCTGGCTCTCTGAACCTCCCTGGCTCCCCTTGTTAGGGGAGCTGGCGGCGAAGCCGACTGAGGGGTAGCCCCTCGGGAATGCGCCAAAACCGGTCTAACAATGCCAACCATCAATCCCGACTGTGGTCTGCTGCCAAGGTCGATTCCGGTTTCCTGTTGTACTCTCCTTCCTTTCTCCTTCACACAGGAATCGGCCTTGATAACGGATTGCATTCACTATTCATCAACGAATTCAACGGATTGCATCCGAATTATCGATCAACGTCCGATCGTCCGATCAAATCCATTTCCCATAAAGGAGTGAAACATGTCGAGTGTTTCCAAGTCCGCCGCGGCCGTGCCTGAGCACAAGTCCACGGCAAAGGCCCAGGCATTCCGGCGCGGCATCCTGTACGCGCTGCCCGACTGGGTGATGATCATCGTCCTGTTCTTCGTGCCGATTGTGCTGCTCGTCATCATGGCGTGCTCCCGCTGGAGCCTGCTGGGCGGCAACCGCGGCACCAACTTCCCGGACAACTTCACCAAGGTGTTCGAACACAAGCTGTTCTGGCCTTCCATCGGCTTCACGCTCGAATACACCGTGATCGTGACGATCTTCCTGCTGGTGCTGGGCCTGGGCATGGCCCTGATCGTGCAGGAGTCCAGCAAGTGGAACAACGTGCTGCGCACCTGCTTCCTGCTGCCCTCCGCCACCGGTCTGGCCTCCGCGTCCCTGCTGTTCTACGCGCTTTACTCCCCGCAGGTGGGTCCCGTCACCAAGATTTTGAGCTCGCTGGGACTCATGCAGGAGGGCGGCTCCGTGCTCGCCACCGGCCAGTCCGCGCTGTGGGCCACGATCATCGTCATCGTCTGGCGTTTCTCCGGCTACTACATGCTGCTCATGATGATTGGTCTGCAGGCCATCCCCGGTGACCTGTACGAGGCGGCCCGCATGGACGGCGCCGGCACCTGGCGCATCTTCCGCTCCATCACCCTGCCGCTGATGAAGCCGACCATCGTGATGTGCCTGGTCTACTGCGTGACCGGCTCCATCCTCGCCTTCGATCAGTTCTTCATCCTGACCAAGGGTGGCCCGAACAACTCCACCATGACCGTGGTGCAGCTCATCTACAACTTCGCCTTCGATTCCAAGAAGGACCTCGGCATGGCCGCGGCGCTCTCGCTGATCGTGCTCATCGCCCTGGTGATCATCAACTCCATCCAGATGCGCGGCATGCGCGACAACACCAAGTGAGAAAGGGGAGGTAATTCATTATGACTACCCCATTGTGGAAGCGCGTCATCGCCCGTGTCCTTGAGGGCCTGCTCGCCCTGATCTTCATCAGCCCGCTGATCTGGGTCGTAATCAGCTCCTTCAGCCCGCAGGCCGGTTCCGCCCAGTCCCAGGGCTGGGGCGTGGCCAACTACCTGACCCTGTTCGGCTATCAGGAGGGTCTGCCGAAGTACCTGTTCAACTCCATCATCGTCTCGCTGGTCGCCGTGGTGTTCTCCGTGGTGGTCTGTACCCTTGCCGGCTACTCGTTCTCCCGCTTCGACTACCCGGGCCGCAACCTCGGCTTCATGGTGACCCTGTCCATCCTCATGGTCCCGTACGCCTCGCTGCTGATCCCGCTGATGGTGTGGTTCAAGGATATCGGCCTCAACGACACGCTGCTCGGCGTGGGCCTCGTGATCACGCTGTTCCAGTTGCCTATGTCGACGTTCATCATGCGCAACGCCTTCGACGCCATCCCGAAGGACATGGAGGAGGCCGCCATGGTGGACGGCTGCAACTCCTTCCAGGCCTTGGTCAAGATCCTGGTGCCGGTGGTCAAGCCCTCCATGGTCACGGTTGGTCTGCTCGCCTTCCTTGAGGCATGGAACAACTTCATGATTCCGCTGTACCTGTCCTCCTCCGCGAAGAGCACCCTGCCGCTCGCCATGGTGAACATGCGCCAGCAGACCATGGGCGTCATCGACTACGGTGCCACCGAAGCCGGCGTCGTGGTCCTCCTCATCCCCTGCGCCATCCTCTTCCTCGCCCTGCAGAAGTACTACGTGAAGGGATTCATGGCGGGTGCGGTCAAGGGCTGAGCTTGGCTCAGTCCTGACAGGGGAAGCCCGGTGGGCTTCCCCTAGCGCCCGCCTGAGCGAGGCGGTAGCCGAGCGAAGGTCGGATTGAGCCTCGCCGCAGGCGAGTCCTTAATTGCAGGGCCGGAGGCGGAGCCATATAACAAACGCACTTGGGGATAACTTCTTCGCCTCCATCCCGCAAGGGTTATTCGGTCAATAGCCGACGGTAATGCATCCCGCTCCACACCGCCCCCAAAAGCGGCAACCATCTGTCTTACAAGACATCAAGGAACAAACATGAAAGTAACGATTACCTCCCCGTTCTGGAAGCAGCGTCGCGACCAGATCGTCGAATCGGTGATTCCGTACCAGTGGGGCGTCATGAACGACGAGATCGACACCGTCGTTCCGGACGACCCGGCCGGCAACCAGCACATGGACAACAAGAGCCACGCGGTCGCCAACCTCAAGGTCGCGGCCGGCGAGCTCGACGACGAGTTCCACGGTATGGTCTTCCAGGATTCCGACGTGTACAAGTGGCTGGAGGAGGCCGCCTACGCGCTGGCCTACCATCCGGATCCCGAGCTCCAGGCCCTGTGCGACAAGACCGTGGACCTCATCGCCCGTGCCCAGCAGGATGACGGCTATCTGGACACCCCGTACCAGATCAAGTCCGGTGTCTGGGCCGATCGCCCGCGCTTCAGCCTGATCCAGCAGAGCCACGAGATGTACGTGATGGGCCACTACATCGAAGCCGCTGTGGCCTACCATCAGGTCACCGGCAACGAGCAGGCCCTGGAAGTCGCCAAGAAGATGGCCGACTGTCTCGACGCCAACTTCGGCCCCAAAGAAGGCAAGATTCACGGCGCCGACGGTCACCCGGAGATCGAGCTGGCCCTCGCCAAGCTGTACGAGGAGACCCACGAGGACCGCTATTTGAAGCTCGCGCTGTACCTCATCGACGTGCGCGGC
>NZ_QFFM01000030.1 GCF_003129905.1 Bifidobacterium callitrichidarum | reverse complement strand
GGCGAGCACGCTCACATAGTGAACCGGTGGTCCGTGAGGGGTGGCGGGTCGGCGGGGAGGGGCCGGGGCTTGTCCTGAGCCCGCCCCGAGCCCCCGGCCGGAACCTTACAGACGCTTGACGATGTCCACGGCCAGACGGGCGGCGGTGTCGGCGTATTCGGAGATGTCGAACTCCTTGAACACCTCGTAATCGGTGTCGGCGTTGTCGGAAAGGGCACGGATCACGAGCGCGGGCACCTCGTTGCGGGCGGCCACCTGGGCCACGGCGGCGCCTTCCATCTCCACGGCGTCCGCGCCGGTCAGGCGGATGACCTCCTCGACCTTCGCGGGGGTATCCACGAAGTAGTTGCCAGAGGCGATGATGCCGGTGATGTGCGTGATGCCGGCGGCGGCGAGCGCCTGGTCGGCCACTTCGATGAGATGGTCGTCGGAATGGAATTCGGTGACGGGCGTCTCGGCGGTGCCGGGCTTCCACTGGCCCACCAGACGCATGTCCGTGTCGAGGTAGCGCAACGTGCCGCCGAGGACCACGTCGTTGATGTGCAGGTGGGTGTTGAGGTTGCCGGCGATGCCGGAGAAGATCACGGCGTCCGGGGCGAACTCGCTGATGAGCAGCTGCGTGGTGGCGGCCGCGTTGACCAGGCCCATGCCGCCCACGGTGGCGACCACCTTGATGACGTGCGAGCCGAAGGAGTCCACAGTGCCGGACACGATGTCAAGGCTGCCCTTGGCGGTGTGGGTGACGTGGGTGAGAGACTTGGCGATGAGCGCCACTTCCTCGTCCAGGGCGCCGATGATGGCGACGGTCTTCATGCCCATGTTGGTTTCCTTTCGTGGAGTAGTTGGCTGTGGTGGGGGTGGTCGACCCCGCGGCCCGGAGCGGTTGCGGATTGGCGGTGGCTGTGGGCTGTGGGGGCGGCGGCCTGCTGCCGCCGTTTATTGCCGGGGTTATGGAGGTTCAGTTCCAGCGGCGAGTGGCCACGGCCTCGGCAAGCTCACGCAGCAGCTTCTCGGTATCCGGCCAGGAGATGCACTTGTCTGTGATGGATTTGCCGTAGACGAGCTGGCTGAGCGGCGCGGCCGGCTGGTTGCCGCCCTCGATGAAGCTCTCCATCATCACGCCGGTGATGCCGCGCTCCCCCTCGGCGATACGATGGGCGATCTCCCGCACCACCTCGGCCTGACGATGCTCGTCCTTGCCGGAGTTGCCGTGCGAGCAGTCGACGATGAGGCCGTGCGCGGCGGCGGAATCGGCGGGCATGCGCTTGCGGATCGTCTCCAGGGCGGCGGCGATGTCCTCCTTGCCGTAGTTCGGGCCGGAGCTGGAACCGCGCAGCACCACATGGCAGTCCGGGTTGCCGAGCGTCTTGACCACGGCGGCGCGGCCCATATGGTCGATGCCGAAGAACGTGTGCTGCTGGGCGGCGGCGAAGCACGAATCGGATGCGGCCTTGACCGAGCCGTCGGTGGCGTTCTTGAAGCCGATCGGCATGGACAGGCCACTGGCGAGCTGGCGATGGACCTGGCTTTCGGTGTTGCGCGCGCCGATGGCGCCCCAGCTCACGGCGTCGGCGATGAACTGCGGGCTGGTGGGCTCCAGGAACTCGGTGGCGGCGGCAAGGCCCGTGCCGAGCACGTCAAGCAAGGTCTTACGGGCGAGCAGCAGGCCTTTCTTGATATTGCAGGAGCCGTCGATGTCGGGATCGTTGATGAGACCCTTCCAGCCGACCGTGGTGCGCGGCTTCTCGAAGTACACGCGCATGACGATGAGCAGCTGCTCGCCGAGCTCGTCCTTGAGTTTGGACAGCCGGCGGGCGTAATCGAGTGCGGCCTTGGGGTCGTGGACCGAGCAGGGGCCGACGATCACCAGCAGACGGTCGTCCTGGCCGTACAGGCATGCGCGGATCTCGTCGCGGGAATAAGCCACGATCTCCTGGGCCTCGGGGGTCAGCGGCTGGTCGGCCAGGACCTGGGCCGGGGTGGGCAGCACCTCGAATTCGAGGACGCGGCGGTTCACGATGCGGCTGATGCCCACCTGGTCCTCCCAGCGCGGCACATCGGTGACCACCAGCGGGTTCTTGCCCTCGTCCATGGCCTGGCGGATGGCCTTCAGATCCTCCGGACGGTTCAGCGGACGGATGCGATCGTCCTGTTGTTGCATAACGGGTACTCCTTGGAAATTTCTGCTTCCCAAGGATACCCAATGGTGGTGGCAACAGGGTGGTCGGGCAGTCCGATGACCTGGTGCCACTGTTTTCGGCTCTGTTTTCATGATGTACCGTGACTGGAAAGCCTGTCGTGCAGCAGTTACCAGCAATCGCGTTACTTTTTTCGAGATAAGCCCATACTTCGTGAAAAAGGAACGCTGACATCGTCTCAGCGTTACTTTTTCTCGAAATCAGGCCATATCTCGTGAAAAAGTAACACTGACTAGCACTCAGTGTTACTTTTTCACGAAGTTCCCTATTATCTCGAAAAAAGTAACGCCAGAATAGGAAAGCGAGACGGTATAGGGAAAATAGCAAGAGCCTAAGCAACCTTCAAAAGCGCGAGACACATAACGTCATAATCACAGCATGACGATAAGCCTTGTCAATCCAAGGTTGCTGAGCCAGCTCCCAGATGGCTTCTCACCAGCGGCTCCTCCGAGAGGGGAATCAAAAGGCTCTGTTAGACCAAGATTGACATGAATTCCATTGGATTACGCCTCAGTCGGCTTCGCCTCCAGCTACCCTGACAGGGGGAGCCAAGGAATATAGGATTCATGTCAATCTTGGTTTAGCAGAGCCAATCAAAAACAGGAACCATACCGGTCTTGGCCGAACAAACCCGTTGACGTTGAATAGATTTCACGTCACAGTTCGTTATATCCTCATCGAATCTTAGGAACTCCGGCGTTTATGAGTTTGTTCTCCAATTTCGAGGGTGACATCAGCTCTTCGAACACTACATGAACGATCACGGTAACGCCTTGACTTTTCAAGTCCTGCTCTCGTCGGCGTTCATATTCCATTTTTGCCTGGAAGCTTGCACGGTTTGGGTTGCTGACATCGGCGTATTTGGCCATGCCATCGTATTCCGCCACGATAATGCGCCCATCGGCAAGTTTCCAGCAGAAATCCACCCGATATGGCATGGACCGATTGTATGGATTCTCAAATTCCCGCTGCAGCAGCGGCACCGCGAAATCCCGATCGATCATAATGCCGCGCATCAGGGATTCGCCGCCGTTTTCACTGCGCGAATCCGCATATCGCAACAACCGCGACACCGCCTGCTGATCGCACACGGCCTGCACTGCCGCCGAGCCGATTGCATTCACCGTCGTCAAACCGATTCTTAGCGCGGAATCATATATCGCCAGCGCTTGGACGAATGGCCGCTCCGCGCAATCAATCAAAGTACGTTCCGGCGACGTGACAAAAATCCCCTTACAGGTGCGCTGCGGAACACGATTCATATAAAAGCGTCTGAGTCGGGGTTCGTCATGACCACCGACACCGCCCGACGATGCGATGCACACGGTCCCATCGTGCAAGGCATTCGCGTGCTGCAGCCCATAAAGGCAGACGGCGCTCAATTCCGCAAACACCCATTGGGGATGCTTACAGGCCAAAGCCCGTATGACGTGTAACGACCGTTGCTCGGTGCCGAGATTATGCCAATACGTCTGCGCGGAATACAGGCCACGGTAGGGAGATATCAATTCGCCGGCACATTCCCTGCGCTTCAGGGCCATGCGTTGCGCCCGATCATTTCCAAAGGCGCAACGACGTTCCCGTTCCGCCACACGCAGGAGTGCGGTCACTGCTTTGTGTTCCTTCATGGTTCGACGCTAGGCATATTGCGGCGCGTGGCACAAGGGCAGCCGGGAAATGTGGATAACTCGACGGGGCGTTTCACGTCATATCGGTGGATAAGTCAGAGACCAGCCCAACAGTGTGGACAACTCGACAGGTTCCGAACTCCACGGAAGTTCCAATCAGTAAAACCAGCCCGAAGCTCGGGGCACTTCACGTGGGGCCTTAACGTCGCCGGTAGACCAAGAACCTTGTCATCCTTGGGCGGCCCAAACACCAACAAAAAGCGTCCACCGCCAATAAGACGATGGACGCTTCTGAAGAGTTGAGGGCGATGCCGGAGATGTGGATTACCTCGCGGCGGCGCGGCGGGCGGTGACGGCGTCGGCGAGCGTGTGCAGGAGCTCGTTGGTGCGGTCCCACGGCACGCAGGCGTCGGTCACGGACTGGCCGTAGACCAGCTGGTCGAGCGGGGCGGGCTTCTGGTGGCCGCCCTTGAGGAAGCTTTCCATCATCACGCCGGTGATGCCCTGTTCGCCGGCGGCCAGACGTTCGGCGATCTCCTCGATCACCTCGGCCTCGCGGTTCTCGTCCTTGCCGCAGTTGCCGTGCGCGGCGTCGATGACCAGGCCGTGCTCGCTGGGGCCGGACGCCTTGGAGGCGCGCAGGGCCTCAAGCGCCTCACGGACGGATTCGGCATCGTAGTTCGGACCGGAGCTGGAGCCACGCAGCACCAGATGGCAGTCCGGGTTGCCCTTGGTCTCGGCGGAGATCACACGGCCGTCCAAGTTGATGGACAGGAAATGGTGCTCGAAGCCCGCGGTGAAGCAGGAATCGGCGGCGGCCTTGATGGAGCCGTCGGTGGAGTTCTTGAAGCCCACCGGCATGGACAGGCCGGAGGCGAGCTCGCGGTGGACCTGGCTTTCGGTGTTGCGCGCGCCGATGGCGCCCCAGCTGATGGCGTCGCAGATGTACTGCGGGGTGATGGGGTCGAGCCATTCGGTGGCGGCGGGCAGGCCGAGGCTCAGCACGTCGGTGAGCACCTTGCGGGCCAGCCACATGCCCTTGCGGATGTTGAAACGGCCGTCCAGATCGGGGTCGTTGATCAGGCCCTTCCAGCCGATGGTGGTGCGCGGCTTCTCGAAGTACACGCGCATGACGATGACGAGACGGTCCTCAAGCTCGCGCTTGACGGCGGCGAGCTTTTCGGCGTACTCGTGCGCGGCCTTGGGATCGTGGATCGAGCAGGGGCCCACGATGACGAGCAGTCTGTCGTCGCGGCCGTTGAGGACGTCGCGAATCTCCTGGCGCGAGTGGAGCACCAGATCGCTCATCTCGTCCGTGAGCGGCTGCTCCTTGAGGAAGGCGCGCGGCGCGGGAATCGGGTCGAGCTGACGGATGTTGACATCGACCGTCTCCGGAAAGACGGCCTGCTCCCCCAAACGACGTTCGTCCTCGGAACTATCCGGACCACGAAGTGCTGCCATGCCGACTCTCCTCTCTTGTGTTGACGTATCGATAGGCATACAAAGGCGTAAGTGTACCTGTGGACGCGGGGATATGGAAACGGCCGCCCGTTTCGTGAAACGGACGGCCGTTGTGAACGCTTGGGATACTCCCCTCAGCCAACGAATAGGATGCCGTCAAGGCATGTCGGCTCAGGAGCTCTCGCCTGATGGAATCAGGCGAGAGCTCCCATCGGATCCCATGCCGGGAGCATGGTGGCGGGCTCTTCGAGGGCCTTCTGGTACTCCTCGGGGAGCATGGCCTTCGGGACGGCGACCTCGTAGACGTACTCGGTGAACCAATCGTCGGACATGGTGAAGTAGCCCTTGTCGGCGATCTTGGTGCCCCAGGAGTTCTCCACGCGCCAGCGGCGGGTGGTGGTGCCGTCGTCGGCCACGTCCACGCCAGCGAAGGCCATGGCGTGGTTCATCGCGGAATCGGCGAAGCGCACACGGGCTTCCTTGTCGAGGTCGAAGTCGACGTCGTAGACGCGGCCGTACTCGAACAGATCGGTGGCCCAGGCACCGTTCTCACGGTCCATGAACGGGTGGCAGTCGGCGCCGAACCACACCGGGATGCCCTGCTCGACCAGGATCTTGCGCACGCAGTCCTTCATGAACTGGTTCGGCACGTTGAGGTACTCGGTGGCGTCGCCGCCGGCGACGTTGCCCAGGTGCTCGATGCCGATCTTCTTGCCCTTGGCGTGCTCAGCGCGCGGGTCGTCCACGAGGCACACGTAGTCCTCGAGGCCGGCCGGGCCCACGTACTTGTTCCAGAACTCGACCGGCGTGATCTCGCCGTCGCGGTGGAACTCGCCGTCCTTGTCGGTCCACTCCCAGTCGAAGGAGACCGGCGGCTCGCCCAGGTGGATGGTCAGGATGCGATGGCCGGCGGCGGTCGCCTCGGCGATGATCTCCTCGGTCTTGGCGGCATCGTCCTTGGCTGCGTACAGGTGGGCCACGGCGGTGTGCAGCATGTGACGCAGCTGGGTGTTCATCTCGCCGGTGTTCTTGGAGGACTCGGTCTCCGGGAACAGGTCCTTCGGCACCGCGCCGTACTTCTTGTACACGTTCATGGCCATGGTCCACTGGCCGCCGTCGCCCATCACGTCGGCGAGCAGGTGCTGCATCAGGCGGGAGTCGGCGGGCTCGCCGGCGGCCACCAGCGCGGCCACGTCCTTGAGGAAGTAGTTGACGCGCTCGAGCTTGTCGAAGTACATCGCGTAGTTCTGGGAGAACTCGAACTCCTTGAGGTTCATGTTCTTCTTGGCGATGAAGCGGGCCACGTTCAGCGAGCTGAACAGCCAGCAGCGGCCGGAGCGGTCCTGGTGGGTGGCCTCGCCGTTGTCCACGATGGTGGAGAAGCGGCGCTGCATCAGGCGGGCGCGGTCGTAGTTGCGGGCCACCTTGTCGATGCCGGCCGCGGTCACCGCGTTCATGGCCATACGATTGGTGCCGTCGGCATCGAACTCGCCGCGCAGGGCGTTCAGTGCGTCGCCGGTCAGCGGCGTCAATTCACTCATGTCTGCTCCTTTTTGGATTGGTGCGCTTGTGGCGCATACTCAATTCACCGTTCGCAAGCATATAAATGCGGCATCTGGCCGGAGCACAGATGCCGCAATTCTTGCCGTTAGTAGTCTAATCGATGGCTTGTCATTATGGATGGGCCGCTACGGGAAGCCGCAGACCGGGATCAGTCGTGGGTGTTCTGGGGGATGGCCTGGGTGGATTCCTCGCCGCCGTCCTGTGCGGCGGCATCGTCCTGAGGCCCGTCCTCGCCCTTGTCCGGGGAGTCGGCGGACTGACCATCGTCCTCGGCCTCGCCGGGGACCGGGTTGACCATCGGCAGCGGCACAGTGGCGGCCGGCGCAGCGCC
Organism: Bifidobacterium callitrichidarum; assembly: GCF_003129905.1. GTDB lineage: Bacteria > Actinomycetota > Actinomycetes > Actinomycetales > Bifidobacteriaceae > Bifidobacterium > Bifidobacterium callitrichidarum. The sequence goes on along the minus strand of NZ_QFFM01000030.1, from coordinate 33,148 downwards.
CTGCTTGCCGGCGGCCGCGGCGGGATCGGCGAACGCGAATCCGGCGAACGCCTGGGAGAACATGGCGCGCAGTTCGGAGACGCGCTGGGTGATGGCGGACTCGCGCTGCTGCAGCTCGTTGATGTGCTTGGTCAGGCCGTCCAGCTCACTCTGGGCCGCGGTGCGACGCTCCTCAATCTGGGCATCCGCGTCCTCACCGGCCTTATGCACGATGGCGGCGGCCTGATCGTCCGCCTCCTGACGCTTGGCGGCGGCGTACACGTCCGCGTCCTCGCGTGTGGCCTTGGCCTGGCTGATGAGCTCGTCCGCCTCCTTCTTGGCGGCGGCGCGGCTCTCCTCAAGGTGGGCCAGCAGCTCGTTGACCTTCTTGGTGGCCTCGTCCTGCTGGGCGGCGATATCCTTGCGAATCTGCTCCACCTCGGCGTTGACCTTGCTCATGGTGGTGGTGCGGTTCACCTCGGCCTCGTCGGTGATCTCCTGGGCCTTGGCCTTGGCAGTGTCGGTGATCTCGCCGGCCTTGCGCTGGGCCTCGGTCATCATCTTGGAGACCTGCTCGCGCACGTCGGCCAGCTTCTTGTTGGCCTCGGCGAGCGCCGCCTCGATCTGGTCGTTGGAGTCGGACTTGAGCTTGGCGATCTCCTCATTGGCGCTCTTGCGCAGCTCGGCCACCTTGCGCGTGGCCTCCGCCTTCATATCGGCGATCTCACGCTCCTGGGTGGAACGTTCGGAGGCGAGCTTCTTGTTGTGCTCCTCGCGGGCGTTGCTGAGCTCCAGCTCCACGGTCTGGCGCTGCTCGGCCACGTCCTTGGCGGTGCGGGCGCGCAGCTGGGCGGCGTCCTCGTTGGCCGAGGTGGTGACGGACTGGGCCTGATTGTTGGCGTTCGTCAGGATGGAGGTGGCCTTGGCGTTGGCGTCGTCCACGATGTGCTTGGCGTCCAGCTTGGCGTTGTTGATGAGGGTTTCGGCCTGCGCCTGGGCGCTGGTGCGGGTGGCGGAGGCGTCCTGCTTGGCGCGTTCGAGCAGTTCGGCGCTGGTCTGTTCGGCGGAGGCGAGCATCTGCTGGGCGTTTGCGCCGAGGGAGGCGAACGTGTTGCCTTCCGGCTTCTTGTTCTTCTCCTCCTGCAGCTGGGCCTGGAGCTGCAGGATGCGGTCGTCGTCCGCCGCGATCTGCTCGCGCATGCTGGCCAGCGTCTGCTGGGCCCGGTTCATGCTTTCCTGGGCGGCATCGAAGGCCGCATCTACCTTGTCCTTGTCATATCCACGCAGCACCACCGGGAAACGATCCACCATGGCTGTATTTTCCTTTCGCCCAACGCATGCGCCCCTTGGCGCGTACTCCATGCACTGTAGCGCATAGTCACGGCGGCACGCGCCATGCGTTCTGCAATCGTTACAATGCGTGCGAACCCTGTTCTATTCCGGGGGCTGCGCGGCCCGATGTCACGCGATGAGGATGTCGGAGCTGGAGGGCTTGAGATAGTAGCGCACGGCCTCGCGCACCACGTCGCGGCCGGCGGCGATCTGCTGGTCCAGCGGCAGGCCGTGCTGGCTGGAGTGGGCCGGTCCGATCAGCGGGAAGCTCACGAACCCGCCGAGTACGCGGTCCTGCGCGGACATCCAGTTGAGCAGGTTGTAGAACAGCGAATTGCACACGAAGGTGCCGGCGTCCGAACTCAGGGAGGCGGGAATCGAGTCGGCGGCGAAATCCTTGAGGATCGACCTGAGCGGCAGGCGCGTCCAGTAGGCGGCCGGACCGTCCGGGTCGATGGGCTCGCGGCGGGGAATGACGTTGTCCGCGTCCGGCTTGGCCGCGTCCATGAGGTTGGTGGCGCAGCGCTCCAGCATCACGCTGCGGGCCGCGTGCTTGAGGCCTGTGGCGATGACGATGTTGGGGTGCACGGCCTCGATGCTCTCCAGCAGGGTGGGCCATGCCTTGGCGAAGCTCACCGGCAGGCTGACGGCGTGGATGTCCACCGTGACCTGGTCGAACGGGTCGTCCGGGCCGCCGGCGGCGCCCAGCCCCTGCTCGGCAAGGGCCTTGGGCACTTCGACGGCGGGATTGACGTCCACGCCCTCGTACTGGTCGAAACCGGAGATCACCACATTGAGTTCACGCATACGCCTAAGTCTAGCGTCCGCCACGCTGGGGCGGAGGAAGCCCGGCCGGCGGGGACTCGCGCTCCGGTAGGCCCGTCACGCATCGGGGCGCCCGGAATCGAAGGGATTACCGCAGCTGTCCGGCGGCCTGCGCGAGGAGCGCGTGCATGCGGGCGCGGGCCTCCTCCTTGGGGTCGCGGCCCAGGATCTCCTCGGCGATGCGTTCGGCCGTGGGGATGTCCGCCAACGTGGTGACCTTGAGGTTCGTCTCCGAACCGGCCACGATGGCCACGGGTTCGTCCGGCAGGTAGTCGACCACCACGCGCGTATCGTCCGTGGGGTGGAAGTCCGGGTCGGCGGCGGCCAGCTCGTAGGCGTGACGGATGGTGGCGAAGCGGAACGACTGCGGGGTCTGCGCGCGATAGGAATCCGTGCGGTCCGGCACCGAACGAATCACCTTGAGATCGCCCAGATCCTGCGTGAGCAGGATGGTGTCGGTGGACGCGAAGGCCACGGTGGCGGCCTTGAACTGGTCGAGCGCGTCGATGGAGCCGTCGATGGCGGACTGCTCCACGAACGGGCGGACGGCGTCGTGGATGAGGATCTTGGCGTCGCCCGGAATGCCGGCGGCCGCGAGCGTATCCAGCGCGGCGGCGGTGCTGTCCACACGCTCGGCGCCGCCGTCGATCACGATGCGGACCTTGCCGTACCCCTGCTCGTCGATCAGCGATTCGACCGTGCCGCGCACCTTGGCGTTGACCACCACCACGATGTCGCTCACGCGCTCGCAGCGCTCGAAGGCCTCGATGCTCCAGCACACGATGGGCTTGCCGCCCACGGAGACCAGCTGCTTGGGGTTGTCCGGATCGAATCGGGTGCCGAAGCCTGCGGCCAGCACCACGGCCACCACCGGCACGTGCTGCGCCGGGCGTACGGCCGGAGCGGACTGCTCGGCTGCGGGTTCGGAGCCGGCGGCGATGCCGGTCGTGGCGTCAACGGGAATATCGGATGCTCTCTCAGTCATAGGCACCACCGTAGGGTGAGGGCTGCCCGAGCGTGACCCGCGTCACACGTTCTCCACGGAATGTGCTCGCGGACCACGCCCCATCGGCCGTACCGCAATCGGACGCTACTGACGCACGACGAGGGCCAGCAGGCGGCCTTCGTGGGGGTTGCCGGCGAGCGCGGCGCGGCGATGGGAGTACCACAGCGGGTTTTCGAGCGTGCACATGCTGCGGTTGATGGAACCGATGCGTTCCGCGAGCGAGGCGGGACCTTCGCCGTCGGTGCGGCACAGTTCGGCGAGCTCGGCGTCCTCCTCCAGGTATTCGGTGGCGGCGTGGACGCGCGGCATGGAGTCGACCACCTGATGCACGCCGGCGAAGGCCAGGTCGATCATCGCGGCTTCGGCGATGTCGATGCCGGCGCCGCCGAATCGGGTCGTGGTCTTGGTCAACGGGAAGCGCTTGATGAAGGTGTCGGCGATCTCGTCCCCCACCTCGTAGCAGTCGCCGCAGATGCGCGGGCCGAGCGTGGCGACGATGTTCTCGGGGGCCGCTCCCTTGAGCTTCATGAGTTCCACGGTGGCGCCGATGATGCCCTTCTCCAGGCCGCGACGACCGCAGTGCGCGGCGCCGATGATGCCGGTGACGGGGTCGGCCATGAGCACCGGCAGGCAGTCGGCGGCGAACATGCCCAGGGCGATGCCGGCTTGGGAGGTGACCTGGCCGTCCGCTTCCAGCACGGTCACGGTGTCCGGGTCGACGCCCTTGGTGCCGGAGGCGTCGAAGCCGAACGGGGCGTTGGACTCGTACACGTCATCCACATCCACCGCCACGCCGGAGTGGACCTGCGAGACCAGGGAGAGCGGGGCACCGACCGCCTCGGCGAGGGCCAGACGGTTGGAGAGCACGGCTTCCGGGTCGTCGCCGGACTTGCCGCCGAGGTTGAGGTTGCCCCAGTCGCCCGTGCTCAGGCCGCCGAGACGGGTGGTGTAGACCACGGTGATGCCGGGGGCCAGGGCGATCGGGATGGTCACCGGGATCGGGCGGCCTGCCTTGTCGGTGGAGCTGATGGCGTTGGAGTCGATGATTTCGTCGCTGTATTCGGGCATGGTATGCGGCTTTCTGGGGAGGATTCCTTATGGGTGAGACGGGCTCCCCTCAGCCCGCGGGTGCGGGCAGCTCCCCTCGGCGAGGGGAGCCAGAAAGAGCTATCGGTTCAGTGTTCTTTCCGGAAGAGAGCCAGGAAGGACTATTCGGCCTTGAGGGTAGGGCGCTTGGTGCGTGAGCGGATGGCGGCGTTGATCGGCACCTGATGCGGGCAGGGCATCGAGAACACGTGCGCCGGGTTGTTGATGGCGGGGACCGGCACGCCGTCCGCGTCCTTGAGGCCGCTCGCGGGCACGGTGTAGGCCAACGGCTGCGAACCGGGCAGGAGGAACTCGACCTGCTGGCCGGGCTCGATCTTGTTGCGGCTCATCAGCGTGACGCGGCCGCCCTCGTCGGAGCTCCAGCTCAGGACCTCGCCCACCACCATCCAGGAGCGGAAGTAGGCGGAACGGTCGGTGTTCTGCGTCACTTTGTGCTCCGGATAGTAGAAGCCGGTGGAGTAGTCGCGGTGGGCCACCTTGTCCGGCTCGTCGATCAGCCATGCGGGCAGCGTGACGTGCGGGGCGGGGCGGACGGCCGCGTGCTTCCAGTCGGTCGTGATCTCCTCGGCCGCGGTGTTGGACTTGCGGCGCGTGGAACGGGCGTGGTAGCTCAGGTTGTCGGGCTCGTTCAGCGGGCCGGACTTCGCGGGCACGGAAGTCGCGGGGGCGGCGGAGACGTCGGCGGCAGCGTCCTGCGACTTGTCCGGCTCGGACGCAATCGCAACCGACTGACGTTCGGCGACACCGTCGTTTGCGGCGTTCGTCTCCGCCGCACCAAGCTGCTCGTAACCCTCATCGGACACACCGGAGAAGGCGGCGTCGGCGTTGCGCATCACCTGGTCCTCGCCGGCCGCGGCCATCGCCTCGGCGAAGTCGGGGTCGGACGGACGGATCACGCGGTCACGGAAGGGCTTCAGGACGGTGCCGTCGGCGGTTTCGAAGCCGCGCTGGATCATGTATTCGTTGACCGCGGTCTTGTAGGCGTTGGTCATGGCGGCGATGTAGTACGCGCTCTTGGCGCGCCCCTCGATCTTGAGGCTCGTGGCGCCGGAGTCGATGAGGTCGTCCAGGTGCTCCAGCATGTTCATGTCCTGCGAGTTGAACAGGTAGGCGCCGTCCTTGGTCTGTTCGATCGGGAAGTACTGGCCGGGACGCTTCTCCTCCACGATCGAGTACTTCCAGCGGCAGGGCTGGGCGCATTCGCCGTGGTTGCCGTCACGGCCGGTCAGGTAGTTGGAGAACAGGCAACGGCCGGAGAAGGCCATGCACATGGCACCGTGGACGAAGCATTCGATGTCGAGGTCGTCCGGGATGTTGGCGCGGATGTCGCGCACGGCCTGCAGGTCCATCTCGCGGGCCAGCACCACACGGCGGGCGCCGAGCTCGTAGAAGGCGTTGGCGGCCTGGTAGTTGGTCACGCCGGCCTGGGTGGAGACGTGCAGCTCGAGGTTCGGGGCCACCTGGCGCGCCATGAGCATCACGCCGATGTCCGAGACGATCAGCGCGTCCACGCCGGTGTCCTTGAGCTGGCCCACGTACTCGCGCAAGGCCTCGACCTCGTTGTTGCGCGGCAGCACGTTGCAGGTCACGTACACGCGGGCGCCGTGCTCGTGGGCGTAGCGGGAGCCCTCCTCGAAGTCCTCGAGGCTCAGGTTCTTGGGCGCCGAGCGCATGCCGAAGGCCTTGCCGCCGCAGTAGACCGCGTCGGCGCCGTAGTCCACGGCGGTTTTGAGGCCCCTCAGGTTGCCGGCGGGCGCCAGCACTTCGGGCTTCTTTCGTGTGGGGAGGTTCATCGTCGTATTCATCACCGCAATAGTGTAGTGGTGGCCGTGTAATGCGGCGGACTGCGGAGCGGGCACCGTCGGGCCGCGGCGCGGGCGGGGCGGACGGTAGGCTGGAGCGCATGAAGATCGATATCGTGAGCGTGTTCCCCGAATACTTCGACGTGCTTGGCCTGAGCCTCATGGGCAAGGCGCAGGCCAAGGGTCTGCTGCAGATCACCGCGCACAACCTGCGCGACTGGACCCATGACGTGCATCATTCGGTGGACGATACCCCGGTGGGCGGCGGTGCCGGCATGGTGATGAAGCCCGAGGTGTGGGCGGAGTGCCTGGACGATCTGCTGGGATTGCAGCCCGCGACCGTCGACGAAACGGAGTGTACGTTGGACGCCGATGATTCCGCGACGATCGCCGATTCCGCCGACGCTACCGTGTCCGACGAGGTCGTCGAGTCCAGCGATGCTATCGCGTCCGATGAGTCGGACGGCATGTCTGCCGATATCACCGCGGAAAATGCCACCGAAGCCCACGACGCCCCGGTGCCCGGCACCGCCGCATCCGACGCCCCGGTGCTCATCTTCCCGAACCCGTCCGCCCCGCTGTTCACCCAGCGCGACGCCACCGAGCTCAGCCATGCCAATCACCTGCTGTTCGGCTGCGGCCGTTACGAGGGCTACGATTCGCGCATTCCTGACTACTACCGTACGCAGGGCATCGATGTGCGCGAATACTCCATCGGCGACTACGTGCTCAACGGCGGCGAGGTGGCCGTGTCCGTGATGCTGGAGGCCATCACCCGCCTGATGCCGGGGTTCATGGGCAATCCCGATTCCATCGTGGAGGAGTCGTACACCGGCGAGGGCGCGTTGCTGGAGCACCGCCAGTACACCAAGCCGGCCACGTGGCGTGGGCTTGCGGTGCCAGACGTGCTGCTCTCCGGCGACCACGGCAAGGTGGACCGCTTCCGCCGCGACGAGGCGTTGGCCCGCACCAACGAGATCCGCCCGGACCTCATCGCCAAGCTGGATTGCAAGGCGCTGGACAAGGCCGACCGCAAGACGCTGATGGCGCTGGGATGGGAGGTTTCAGCCGCCCATCCGCGCAAGCTGGGCGAGTAACAAGTCATCGCTCTGCCACATCGGGCACAAAAACGTTCAAGTGTGCTCCCATGATGTAGGGATTTGCCCATGATGTAGGGAATTCCCCATGGTGTAGGGACGGAAAACGGCCATTTTCCGCCAATCCTCGATTTCGCATCCCTACATCATGTGAAATTCCCTACATCATGTACGGCTGCATCACGCGGGAGCCGTCACTCGGCCTGGCCGTCGGCAATCGGCTCGATGTAGAACACGGCGGTCTCGCCGTAGTTGCGGCTTTCGGTGATCTCCCACCCTTCCGGGGCAGCGGGGGTGTCGGAGCGCGCCGAACGCTCCAGCATGATCACCGTGCGGTCATTGGTGGCGGTTCCGGCGGCCAAATCGGCCAGCAACTGGTTGCAGGCGGCGGTTTCGAAGGCGTAGGGCGGGTCGATGAAGATCACGTCGAACGGTTCGCCGAAGCCGCCAGCCACCGCCTCGGCCTTCTTGACGAGCACGCGGGCCTTGAGCTCCGGGCTCCACGAGCGGTTGCGCTGCAGCTGGGCGATCGTCTTGGTGATGAGTGCCGCAGCCGGGCGCGAGCTCTCCACCGCCACGAGCTCCCGCGCGCCACGGCTCAACGCCTCGATGCCGAGCGCGCCCGTGCCTGCGAACAGGTCCAGCACGCGGGCGTCGTCCAGCACGCCCCATGAGTCGAGGTGGGAGAAGATGGCCTCCTTGGTACGGTCCGTGGTGGGGCGGGTGCCTGTTTTCGGGGTGGCGAGCGCCACGCCCTTGAATCGTCCGGAAATTACGCGCATGGGCACTAGCTTAACCGCACGTCACGGCTTCAGCTGGAGGTCAGGAACGTCTCGTTGCCGCGGGTGAAGTCGAGCACGGCTCCAGCCAACTGCACTGCGCCGGACAGGTCGGGGTCAGCGGACAGCAGTTGCTCGGCGCGGGCGCGGGCGTCGGCGATCAGATCGGCGTCCTTGACCACGCGCAGCAGTTTCAGGCTCGATTTGCCGCCGGATTGGGCGTCGCCCAGCACGTCGCCGGCGCCGCGGAACTCCAGGTCGGCCTGGGCGATTTCAGCGCCGTCCAGCGAATGATGGATCACTTCCAGCCGTTGTTCGGCCACTGAACCGGGTTCGGCACGCGAGATGAGGAACGCCCACGAATTGGTGCCGCCACGCCCCACGCGACCACGCAGCTGGTGCAGCTGGGACAGGCCGTACCGGTCGGCGTCGAAGATCACGATGCAGCTAGCCTGCTTGACGTCCACACCCACCTCGATGACCGTGGTGGAGACCAGCACCGGGGTCGCACCGGAGTCGAAGCCGGCCATGACCTCGGTCTTCACGTCGTCCTTGTCCCGGCCGGTGAGCGTGGCGAACGGGATGCCTTGGAATTGCGGGAGTTTCTGGAGTCGCGCGGCGATCTCCTCCACCGAATGCAGCGGCGGGCGGGCCACGGTCTCGCCGTTGTCGTCGTAGGTTTCGTACGGGTCGTCGATGCCGATGTCATTGCCGGCGCGGGATGCGCGCGAGGACCGGGAGCCGGCGGACGACGAACCCACACCGGTCGTACCGGACGTACCGGTCTCCTCGTCCATATCGATGCGCGGGCAGACGATGTACGCCCGCTCCCCCGCGTCGATGCGCGCGCGGATGTGCGCGAACATGCGGCCCATCGTGTTCGCGTCCGCCTCATTGACCACCACGGTGCGGATGGGCTTGCGGCCGCCGGGCAGCTCGGTGAGCCAGGAGATGTCGAGGTCGCCGAACCAGGTCATGGCGGCGGTGCGCGGAATGGGTGTGGCGGTCATCACCAGCAGGTGCGGTGTGGTGCCGTCGTCCGCCTTGGCGTTGAGGCTTTCGCGCTGTTCCACGCCGAAGCGATGCTGTTCGTCGATCACCACCAACGCCAGATGCGGCGCCTGGAAGGTCTTGGAGAACGCCGCGTGCGTGGCCACGATGATGCCGGGCGTTCCACTGGCCGCCACCCCAAGTGCCTTGCGACGGGCGGCGAGTTTCATGCCGCCGGTCAGCAGCGTGACGGGGATGTCCTCGCCGGATTCGCCAAGTCCCGTCACCATGCGGGAGATCGTCTCGTAGTGCTGTTCGGCGAGCACCTGGGTGGGGGCCACGAGCACGGACTGGTAGCCCGCGTCCACGGCCTGCAGCATGGCGGCGAGCGCCACCACGGTCTTGCCGGAGCCCACCTCGCCCTGCAGAAGTCGTTGCATGGGCCAGTCGCGGGAGAGGTCGGCGGCGATGTCGTCGATGACCTGCCGTTGGCCGCGGGTCAGGGTGAAGGGCAGTGATGCGATGAACCGGTCGCGCAGGTTGCCGGTCTGGCTTCCGGTCTGGCTGCCGGTATGGTCGCCGCTGAACCTGGCATCGGTGACGATAGCTGCGGTACCGGTGCCGTTGCCCTCACCGGCTGCGGCACCGGTCAGCGGGCAGGCATGCGCGGACGACTTGTGCGCGTGCTGCCGGGCCTTGACCAGCGAGGTCTGGGAGACGAAGGCCTCCTCATAGCGCAGCGTTTCGATGGCCTGGTTGAACCGGGCGCGGGAATCGGGGTCGTGAATGGCCAGGAACGCCTCTGCACGATGCATCAGGCCTTTGGCGGCACGGATGGACTCGGGCAGAATGTCCGGGATGGCGCGTTCGAGTGCGTCGGTCCCGGATTCGGCGGTGGATTCGCCGGATTGGACGGCGATGTCGTCGGTGGATGGCGCTACAAGTGCGGACGCGGACGTTCCGGTCGTGCCGGGCACTCCGGGTGTCCCAGCCATTCCGGTCTCCGCCATGCTCGGCGCGATGGCACCCGTATTCCTCGTCGGCAGCGTACCGTCGCCGGCAGCGACGGGCAGTCCTTCGGGCGTGGACGACGTGCGCGCGCCCATCATCCACAGCAGTCCCAGGATCGTATCGTGAATATGCGCCGAGGAGATGCGTGAACTGGCATGGTACACCGGGCGCGGGCGGGTGACGCGCAGTACCGCATCCTCCAGGGAATCGGCGTCGTACTTGGGTTTGGCGCCGGCCACCGCAGCGGATGCGGGCGCGGGCGGTGCCACGGTCAAGAAATCCGGGTGCGTGAACTGCAGCTGGCCCATGTATTCGCTGGGCGTGCCTGAGACCACCAGCATCGGGCTTGATTTGAGCCGCATGCTCACCCAATCGATGTAGTTCTTGCGTCCACCGAAGAATATGAGTTGCGCCGTGCCTCCGGGCATATTGCGGGTTCGGGCGAAATCGGCGTCGTCGACCGTGGCGATGACGCGCAGCATACGGCCGGGCACCACGCGCACATCGCGCACGGTGGCCACGAACGCCATCTGCTGGCCGATCTGCGCCTCGCGGATGGTCTGCAGACGTACGGGATCGGTGACGCGGAACGGATAGTAGGTCAGAGCGTCGCCCACCGTGGTGACGCCCAATGATTTGAGCGCGGACACACGTCGCTTGTTGGTCATCAACGACCCCAGTGCGGTGCTCAACGTAATGCTCATAGCTGCCTATTCTATTGAAGTTTGATGTCCACGCCTCTCCCAGGGCCTCAGCCACCACACCGTGCGGAAATCACCACACCGTGCGTGGATCACCACACCGTGCGTGGATCACCACACCGTGCGTGGATCACCACACCGCGGAAAACCTGCGGAAACAACAAAACCCGCCGAGCCGAAGCTCAAGCGGGTTTTGAGACGTAGTACGTTAGTACGCGATTCACGCGGCCACGCGCTGAACCTTGCCGGCCTTGAGGCAATTGACGCACACGCGCAGGCGAGTGTTCTCGCCGTCGATCGTGGTGCGCACAGACTGCAGGTTCGGGCGGAAGCTACGCTTGGTACGACGGTGCGAATGGGAAACGGTGTAACCGGTCTGCGGACCCTTACCGCACACTGCGCAACGAGCTGCCATGATGGACTCCCTTAAACCTTGTTGTGTCAAGTCTTTTCCGTGTCCAACCGGCGGTGTTACCCGACATGCCGAACACACAACTTCACAAATATACAGCTCAATACTGACAACCGCAACTCTTGCGTGTATCATGCCGCGCGCGGCGCGTCCGACGCACCGCCGGAAGGCGACGCCCGAACCGGGACCGGAACCCGCTCACACCAGTTCGGCGAGCACGGCAGCGGCCCGCGCGAACTCCTCGGGCGTGACGTAGGCGTAGCTCAGACGCAGCGCATTGTTGCTTTCGAAGTCATAGATGTCCCCGGGATTGAGCAGCACGCCGCGCTCGCTGGCCCGCTGGAACAGCCGGCCCATCTTTACCGGCTCATCGAAGGTGAGCCAAATGTAGAAGCCGCCGTGGGGCACGTTCCAATGCGCCCTGCCGGAGAACAATCCGTCCAGGGTCCCCAGCGCCGCATCACGGCGCCGGCGCAGCTCGGCACGCAGCGTGTCCAGATATTCGGAATACAGACCGGAAGTCAGGAATCGCGCGAACACCCATTGGCTGAGCGTGCTCGCACCGTAGTCCATCTGCATCTTGACGTCCGCCAGCCGGTGCACGATGCGTTCGTCGGCCACGATCCAGCCGATGCGCAGGCCCGGCGCCAACGATTTCGAGGCGCTGCCCAGAGTGATGACCATGCCGGTGCTGTCGTAGGTCTTCAGGGACTGCGGGGTCTCGCCCTCGAACACCAGATCCTGGTACGCGCAGTCCTCGATGATGGGCAGGCGACGCTCCACGCACGCATCGATCAGCGCGCGGCGGCGGTCCGCGGGCATCGTGACGCCGGTCGGGTTGTGGTTCGTCGGAATGGTGTACAGCACGGCACCGCCTCGTGCAGGGGCACCCGGCACGACGTCCGGGGCCGGCAATACGCCGCGCAGTGCGTCCACATTCAGTCCGCAGGCATCCATCGGCACGCCGGCGAGCTTCATGCCGGCCGACTGGAACACCTGCAGCGACTTGATGTAGCTGGGCGCTTCGGCATAGACGGTCGAACCGGCGGACAGCAGGCTCATCGAGATCATCTGCAACCCCTGAAGAGCACCGGAGGAGATAAGCACCTGTTCAGGCCGGCAGTCGACGCCCCACTGCTTCATGTGAACGGCGATGGCTTCGCGCAGCACGTCCAAGCCTTCGGGCGGCGGGTAGCCGAGCGAGTCGATTTCGTCGGCCGCCTCGCGGGCCACGCGCCGCCACATATCGCGCGGGAACAGCCTCGGGTCGAGCTCGCCGGTGCCGAGCCTCACTTTGGCGGGGTCGAATTCCAACCTATTGATGGCCTGGATGGTGTCGTTGTTCGCCTTGAAGAATCCGGAGGAGACGTAGTCCGCCCAGTCCGGCGCGCCGGACAGCATCAGCGACCAGGTGTTGCTGGCGATGCGCGTGCCGGCGCCGTGACGCCCTTCCACGATGCCGTAATCGGTCAGTTCCTCGATGGCGGCGATGATGGTGGACCGGTTCACGCCGAATCTTTCTGCCATGGCGCGTTGGCTGGGCAGTCGGGAGCCGATGGGCCACTCGCCGGAGGCGATGCGACCGCACAGGTAGTCGACGATCTGCTCGGTGACCGGCTTGCCGCTCTCGCGGTCCGGCCGCCAGTCGATATCCAGCGGTGCGCTACGGGCCATGGTCGGCTCCTCTCCCTCTATGAACACCCGACCATTACCGAAGATTTGGTTGGGTACAACAAGCATCACTTGGCTGGTTGCCAAGTGTAATCTACTGCATACCATAGAGCAACAGTATTGAAACATAAGGGATTTCCGGCATAGGTAATCCAAGAACGAATAACCAGCCGGACAAGGTTTGGCTGGTTTTGGTTGGGTGAATATGACCCAACCAAACAGAGGGTAGAGGGAACGGAATCATGGGTCTGTACATTCAGGGACTGACGATGGGACTGGCGTACATCGCGCCGATCGGCATGCAGAACCTGTTCGTCATCAATTCGGCGTTGACACGCACGCGCCGCAACGCCCTGATCACCGCGCTCATCGTCATCTGCTTCGACATGGCCCTTTCGCTCTCCTGCTTCTTCGGCATCGGCGCGCTCATGCAGGCGCACCCCTGGCTGGAGACCATCGTGCTGGGCCTGGGCGGACTTGTGGTGGTACGTATCGGCATGGGCCTGGTGTTGCCGAAGCGCCACGGTTCCGGCAAGGAAGCGGACGGCAATGGACGTGCCGAAGCCGTCAGCGGCACCACCGCGTCCACCCAGCCGGCAATCGCGGCCCGCGCGGACGCCTCCGCCGCGGTCGCGCCCACCGCCGCACCCGCTCAGCATCTCGGCATGCACGGCCTGCTGAGCACCATCGGCACCGCCTGCGCCGTCACCTGGTTCAACCCGCAGGCCATCATCGACGGCACGCTGATGCTCGGCGCGTTCGCCGCCACCCTCAGCGCGGGCCAGACCACCCCGTTCATCACCGGCGTCGAGACGGCCTCCGTGCTGTGGTTCCTCGGCGTCACGCTTATCGTCAACGCCTTCGCGCACAAGTTCAGCCCGAAGATCATCGACGTGCTCAACCGCGTGTGCGGCGGCGTCATCACCCTGTACGGCGTCAAGCTGCTGGTGGACTTCGCACTCGTCATGCTGTGAGCGCGTCACACCGCAAGCGCGGCGCAAACATGCATGCCGCAAACACGACGAGGCCGCTGTGAGCCGATTCACACCAGCCACAGCCTCCCTGAAATCCCCCTGAAACACCGGTAAACCATACAGCTTATCCAATAATGCGCGGCGATTTGTCCATTCCACGCACGCATCGCTCCCATATAATCTGCATATAAGAGACGTCAGGGACGAAGGGGCCCAGGACGTTCGATTTTCCAACGAAGGAGGCTGCGATGTTGAATCTGCGGCGTGGAATCGGTACCCACCAGCCCAGCGTGATTTCCTTGGGACAGGTCTGGGTGGACATCATGATGAACGTGGACGAGGTGCCACCGCAAGGCGGATTCGCCGTGGCCGACCATCCCAAGCCCTCCATCGGCGGCAGCTACCGCGTGCTTGAGGCCGCCAGCCGCATGGGCGTTCCGGCCGAGCATGCCGGCATCCTGGGCAACGGCCTGTGGGCGCACTTCATCCGCCAGTCCTTCCAGGACAACGGCATCACGCACATCGGTCAGGACCGTCTGGACGAGGACTCCGGCTTCCGCGTGGTGCTGAGCGCCGAGGAGCCCACCGATTCGCACAAGAAGACCTTCATCGCCTCCTACGGCGCCGAGGCGCACGGCGATGCGGACACCTTCGCGATGCTGGAGCCGCAGGCCAACGACGTGGTGCACATCAGCGGCAACACGCTGATGGACCACACGGCCACCGGCGTGGACGGCTTCCTGCTCAAGGCCGGCACCGACCCGGCCAAGCGCGACTACACGCTGGTCATCAACCCCACCAACACACTGCGGCTGGTCAACGACCACATGCTCGAGGATCTGGTGCTCGCACGCCCGATCTGGTCCTGCAACCGCCAGGAGGCCATGACGTTGGCCGAACGCCTCGGCGCACCGATCGACGACAGCAAGGTGACCATCGGCGGCGGACTGGACGACTTCATGCACCAGCTGTGCGACGGTTTGGGCTCCACGCTGCGTGCCCCGCTGGTGGTGCGTGTGGGCTCTCGCGGCGCATGGGTGCGCGAACCAGGCGGCGAGACCACGCATATCGAGGGATTCCCCACCAAGGCCGTACACACCCGTTCGGCCGGTGGCTGCCACACCGGCGCGATGTGCGCCATGCTGGCCGAGGGGCGTGATCTGGCGGAATCGGTGAAGGTGGCCAATGCCGCGACGTCCGTGGCGATCGCGCACAGCGTCAACGGCGTGCCCCAATGCCCCGACTACGACGAGGCCGCCGCCCTGCTGCAGTAGCGATTATCACCTCGGCTCCCCTCTTTGAGGGGAGCTGTCACCGTAGGTGACTGAGGGGAGTCTTCTCCACAGGGGCGTCGTTTACCTCGCTTACGGGAAGCCCACTGGGCTTCCCGCTTCACGGCTCGGCCCCAATATTGTTCACGCTCCGTTCAACTTAAACGGCACTTCGCCCATATCCTCGGCTTTTACGATGGAATGCAGTCAACGAATCCGAGGAGCATTATGAGCGCTGCCAGCATCGCAACGCCGCCGCAGAACGGCGCAAACGGCAAACTGTCCGCACACGAGAAAAAGTGGATCGTCTACGACGTGGGCAATTCCGCGTTCGTATTGCTGTCCACCGCGGTCATCCCGATCTACGCGAAGTCGCTGATGCCCGCGGACGGCAACATCGTGTCCGCATGGGGGTACGCGCAGACCATCGCCTCGCTCGTCATCGCCCTGCTGATGCCGGTGCTCGGCTCCATCGCCGACGTGCAGGGCATGAAGATCAAGTTCTTCCTGGGCTTCTTCGGCACGGGCGTGGTGATGTGCTGCGCGATGGCGCTGCCGCTGACCTGGCTGCCGTTCCTCATCGTCTACGTGCTGGCCACCATCGGTCTCAACGGCTCGCTCACGTTCTACGATTCGATGCTCATCGACACCACCACCAACGAGCGCATGGACAAGGTCTCCTCGCACGGCTACGGCTGGGGCTACGTGGGTTCCACCGTGCCGTTCATCGTCTGCATCGCACTGATCTTCGGCGGCCCGGCGCTGTTCGGCTGGTCCACGGTGGCCTGCACGCGCGCCTCGTTCGTCATCACCGCCGTGTGGTGGGTGGCGTTCACCATTCCGCTCATCACCAGCTACCGTCAGGTGCACTACCGCGCCACCCGCGACCACGCGCGCGAGGCGATCCGCGGCACATTCCGTGAGCTGGGCTCCACATTCGGCAAGATCGTGAAGAACAAGCCGCTGTGGATGTTCATGGTGGCGTTCTTCTTCTACATCGACGCGGTGAACACGGTGATCTCGATGAGCACGTCCTACGGCACGCAGCTTGGCATCGACTCCACGCAGCTCGTGGTGGCCCTGCTGGTCACGCAGTTCGTGGCGTTCCCGTGCGCGATCCTGTACGGTCGGCTGGCCGGCCGGTTCGGCTGCAAGCCGATGATCACGGTGGCCGTCGCGGCGTACATGGGCATCGTGTTCTTCGCCACGTTCTTCCTGAAGTCCGCGCTCGAGTTCTGGATCCTCGCGATTCTGGTGGGCATGTTCCAGGGCGGCATCCAGGCGCTTTCCCGCTCGTACTACGGCAAGATCATCCCCAAGGAGCACGCCAACGAGTACTACGGCTTCTACGATATCTTCGGCAAGACGGCTTCCATCCTCGGCACGTTCCTCGTGGCCACCACCACGTCCCTGACCGGCAACGCATCGCTCGGCGTGCTGTCCATCGCGATTCTGCTGGTCGTGGCCCTCGTCTTCCTCTTCCTTCAGAAGGATCCGACCAAGGCCTGATTGACCGACTCAGTGATGTGATAATGACTGTCCCCCCAAGGCGATACTCTCCCATCGTCTTGGGGGACAGTCGTTATCACGGGCGAGGCTACGCGCGCAACGTCTTGAGCATGCCGGTCACTTCGGCGGGCGTGACGGACGGCACGTAGGCACGCACCACCGCCAGCCCGATGGTCGGCAGCGCGGCCGGATCGGGATAGCACACGTACACGGGCACCTCGGCGGGCTGGAACTTGCGCTTGAAGTTGAACAGCGAGTGGAATCCGTAGGCCGGCTCCATCCAGTCAGCCACGATCTGCAGCGCGTGCTGAAGCACCTGCACGCCCTCGTCCGGCGCAGCTGCGTTTCCGGCATCCGCGGCACCGCCAACGCCCGCGCCGGCATCGCCATCGCCGCTCCGGTTGTCCCGCTCGGGATTCATGCCGGCCAGCGGCGCGGCGGACAGACTCATGAACTCCACGGCATGCTCCGGATCGGCCTGACCGTCGTCGCGCAGACGTTCGGCCATGCGCGCGATGAGAAACTCCATGATGCCGTTGGGGCTGTCCGTGCGGTGACGCATGAAATCGAGCGTCCAGCCGATCACGCGGCCGTCACGCCACGTGGGTAGCCAGCTGGTGACCGCCAGCACGCGGCCGTCCGCGTCCACGGCGTATAGCAGCCGCACGCGCGGATCACGCAGCTCCTCGACGCCGCCGAGCGTGAACTTCATCTCCGGCAACGCCTTGAGCTGCGCCCACTCCTCGGAGATGTCCTCGATCTGCTCGCGCACGTCCAGCGGCGCTTCCAGGAACGTGGACTGCACGTCGGTGATGCCGTCGCGCTTGGCCTTGTTGATGGCCGTACGCACGTCCTGCCATTTCTTGCCGGTGGTCTTCCACGCACGCGGATCGACCACCATCTCGCTGCCGACCTCGATGGACTGCCAGCCGCTTGCCACCAGTTGATCGCGCTGTTCGCGATGCACACTGTAGAACACCGGCGACCAGGACTGTTCGACGCAGTACTGCGTGAAGCCGACCAGATCGTCCTTCCATTCCGCGGGGTCGCCGAACGGTCCGGTGCAGGTCAGGGCGATGCCGTTGAGCACGCGGTACGCCACGGCCGATTTGCCGGTGGGTGACATCCAGTAGCTGTTACCCTCCCATGTGGTCATGAAGCTCATCGATTCACCGCCGGTCTCCACCAACCGGCCGGCGCGTTCCTGCGCACGTTCATTGGAACGGGTGACATCGCCCATCCAACGAATCACCACGCCCAGCACCACAATCCAGAACACCAGGCCGACACCCTGGTAGATCACGGACGCCATCGGGGTGCGCGGCACGAACGACAACTTCATATGGCTCAGGAATCCGATGGGCAGGAACCGGCCCGGCAATTCGGCCAGCAACGATGCGGCCGTGGCGTTCGGCGAGAATTCGTCCGGCTGGGCCAGTCCGTACAGCAGGTACACGCCGGCGCAGGCCAGCAAGGTCACCAGCATCGTCCCGATGCCGCCGATGAGACGACGCCAGCCGATACGAACCGGGAAATGCCGCATCGATACGATCAACGCGACGGCGAACGCCAGCGGAGGCAGGGTGTTCGCCACGCATGCGGACAGCGCGCCATGCTCCATCAGCGACGCCATGCCGTCCGGCGCGAAACTCAGCGGAACGACGAGATAGTAGGCAATGGCGAGCCCCGCGACGACCAGGTTGATTCCCACGGTCGCGATGGCGGCGAAACGGCGGCCCCGGTACAGGCCCCACGCCAGCACCAGCATGACGGCCGTGGGCAGCAGCGAGCGCAGCACGGCCCCCGGCATCGAGGCGCGCATCAGGTCGAACTGCAGGAAGCAGCCGTCATGGGTGGCGTCCGCCAGACAGCGGGCCAACGTACCGTCGTCGGCGGAGACGGGGCTCATCAGCAGGCCGATGGTGCTGAGCGGGCCGGCATGGTTGTGCGAGGTGATGGCGACGACCGGGCCCAGCGCCAGTACCACGGCGATTGCGGCGAACATCCTGCGGGCCTCGAAGGAGGTGCTGCGCAGCCAATGCCAGCCGATTTCGGCCGTTGAGGAGGAATCAGCTGATTCGGCAGCGGAGGAAGCAGAACGTTTCGCCATCACGTGTCCGGCGATATGCCCGGCGAGCGCGGCGACCAGAATGCAGTAGACGCCGGGGTTGCCGCTGTACAGCAGCACGACGAGGATTGCCGCATAACCGATGATCCGTATGCGGCGACGCCACAGATGGCTGCACCGTGCGCTGGCCGCCATCATCGCGCCGATCGGCAGTGCCAGCGGGCTCAGCGTGAATCCCATCCGCGCAACGAAGCTGGAATCCTGGAATATCCAGCCGATCGCCGAGCACAGGGCGAGTCCGACGAAGATGCCGATGACGGCGCAGGTGAACGCGGTGATGATGGTGAGGCGACGCCCCAATCGCGTTTCGGCGATGGACAGCATGACGATCCATAGCACGGCGTCGATGACGAGCTGCAGCACGCCGCGGGCCAGGAACAGGGTGGCGACGAGTTTGCCGAAGCTGAATTCGGCCATGCTGGTGCTCAGGCGCAGCGGAAACGCGAATCCGGCCATGGCGGCCACGAGCCAGACCACGAGGTTCAGCACTACCAATCCGGCGGTGGCGGTGACGCAGAGACGGTGGCCACGCGCCCAGCGCCGCGCGTCGTCGGCCAACGCCTTCCAGTTGCCGGCCGCGTGGGAGGAGGCCGGGCGGCGCGGGGCTTGTTTCGGCTTGTTCGTCGCGGTGTTCGTTGCTGTGGCTGTTGCGGCGTTCGTTGCGGCATTCGCCGCTGTGTTCATTACGGTTCCGCTCATTGCAGCACCTCCACTTGACTGTATTCCTTCACTGATTTCGTCATGGCTCCCAATCCGGTTCGCTGTCCGAACCATTCAAGTCCGGGCTTCCAAACGGCCTGCACGGCGTGCCAGTCGTGGCCGGTGCCGGGCACCAGCAATTCCGTGACCTCCATACCTGCCTTGCGAGCGGCCGCCGCGATCGTGCGCATGTTCCTGATCGATTCGGCGTCCCTCTCGCCAGCACCGGCGAACAGCGCCTGGCTGGAGGAACCGGTCGCGGCGATGGCGTTGACCGGCACCTGCGCGTCATAGGCGTTACGGTCGCCGGCGAAGTAGTTCTGGACCATCTCGTCGACGGTGCCGCTGGTCGGCTTCAGCTCGCCGTCCACCGGCAGCATGGCGCCGTAAATGTCCGGGTGACGCGGGGCAAGCTGGGTGGTGCAGGTGCCGCCCTGCGAGAACCCGCCGATGGCCCACATCGAAGCTTTCTTGGCCACAGGCAGGGTGCGTTTGGCCCATGCCACCACGTCCTGGGTCAGATAGGTTTCCGCCTTGCCCTGGGTGGTGTCCGCGCACAGGCTGTTGTGGGTGTCGGCGCCGTTCTGGTCGGGCACCAGCACGATCGGGGCTAGGCCATGATGGCTGGCGGCGTACGTGTTCATCATCGCGGCGATGCCGCCGGCGGCGACCAGTCGCCCAGGGCTGCCGGGCTGGCCCGCGAGCAGCTCCATCACCGGCAGCGCGGGCGGTTGCTTGCTCAGCGCCGCGGGCGGCAGGTAGATCATCGCCTTGCGGGCCGTGAAACCGGATTTGGTGTTCGGGATATCCACGGTGAGCACCTTGCCCTGCTTCGGCATGTCCGGCAGGGCGTTCTGCTGCGCCTTGTTCAGCCATTGCTCCACGCTCATCGAGGACTTATGGACATCGATCGAATCGATGGAGGCATAGGGCGTGTATCCCACGAGGCTACCGACGGTCTGGTACTCGCCGTAGATGCCGTCCACGCCCAATCCGGTGGACAGTATGATGAGCGGGATCAGTACGATCGCGCAGATTCGACGCAGACGACGGGTACGCAAGGCCGCGGTGAACACAAAGCCCAGCGCGGCGAGTCCGGCGCCCACGGTGAAGATCACGGGCCAGCCCAGCGAGACGCCGAACGCCACGAACACGTCGGAGACCAGCCATGCCGCGACCGTGCCGAGCACCTCGCATATCACCATGGCGATGATCGAAACCGGCAACGGCCGCAACCAGACGGAGCCGCGCAACGCTTCACTTCGACCGCCGTTCCGGCCGACATCGCGTACCGCATCCACGAGCATCAGCACGATCAGCACGGCCGCGACGACTGCGGTCACGCCGAATACGGTCCGCGGCAGCGCACCACGGACCAACGACCACTCCATCACCGTTTTCATCCATACGGAGTTCTGCATGCCATCCTCCCCCACGGATTCCAAGCGCATAACCCTAACGCGCAGACCATGGAGTATCGGCCAATTTCATAAAACCCAATGAAAGTTCCCAAGCTTTCTTCAGGTTTGTCCGACACGAAACAGGATGCAGATTCAGATCGTCCCCGGCTTCTTTCAAAGCCAGCCCTCAACGGACCGAATCACAGCCAGATAGATTCATCAGGAGGCACGCTGCTCAGCGCACCCACCAGCCTGATGGCGTCTTCCCTACTCAGCGTTCCCGTATATCCTTGCAAATCCTTGCGTTTGAAACGAACCAGCTGCGCACAGCGAGCGGTGGTAACGTGCGTCAAACCAGCTTGCTCCCAATCAAGCAGTTGAACGTCACCGGCACCTTCCCACTTCGGATTGCTGGTCAGCTTCACCGCTACGCCACCATCACCATCCACGTCGATGACGATGCACGTGACATAGTGGTTGCGCGAACGGGTCTTGTCCTCCTCGAACCTGACTGGCATGCGGTACACATCGAACGTGCGCAAAATCTCCGGCACAGGTTTCAGAACAGGACGGTCAGACATGATGATTCAGTCTTTCCATGATTGCGGCAGCACCGGCGTACCGTCCGCGTCACGTTTTGGCTCGGCAATCATTCTGCCGGGAATAGAAACAATCGGATACCCTCGATCGTCCAGCCCCTGATACACTACTCCATTCGCCGCAAC
The DNA here is from genome assembly GCF_003129905.1 of Bifidobacterium callitrichidarum. GTDB lineage: Bacteria > Actinomycetota > Actinomycetes > Actinomycetales > Bifidobacteriaceae > Bifidobacterium > Bifidobacterium callitrichidarum. The sequence goes on along the minus strand of NZ_QFFM01000030.1, from coordinate 11,730 downwards.
CGTACCCGCTTCGGGCAATGCCGGAGCTACAGGCGCGGCGCTCGGCTGGAAGGGCATACGCTGCTCCTTGACCGACTGGCGCAGGAATACGTTGATTGCGGTGTTCAGGCTCATGCCCATCGATTCGTACAATTCGGCTGCTTGCTTCTTCAAATCCGCATCCACCCGATATGTTGACGTGACCATGACCTACCTCCACCATTTTGATTTCATTTGTATTCTATTCCGAATATAAACGAAATCAAAATGACGTCAACATGACTTAACTGCACCACCATCCGTAACATGTCGCCAATGAAAGGCGGGTTCAATGGGCGGAAGACAGCCACGGCAGTGAAGGAGGCATCACATCACCATGACATACGCACAGGCATTGCTGGGGTTCGCGTTGGTGGCGGGGTCGATGGCGTTGCTGCCGGGACTCGACATGATGATGGTGGTCAACGAGACCATCAACACCACCCGCAGGCGCGGCATCGCGGCGGCGTGCGGCATCTCGTTCGGCGTGCTGGTGTGGGCGGTGGCGGCCGCGGTGGGCCTTGCCGCCATCATCAACGCCCTGCCCGTCGCCTATGACGCCATCCGACTGCTCGGCGGACTGTATCTGCTGTATCTTGCGGTCAGCCTGGTCCGTAAGCCGAAGGACGAGCGCAAAGCCGAGCAATCACAGGAGCGCGCTTCGCAACTTGCACCAACCGAAGCCTCGGACTCCCGCTTCCCCATCGTCTCCTCGTTCGTGCGCGGCTTCCTCACCGACCTGTTCAATCCGAAGATCGGCGTCTTCTACATCGCCGTGATCCCGCAGTTCCTGGTGCCCGGCGTGGATCATCTGCAGATGGGCGTCTCGCTCGGACTCATCCACTTCGTCGAAAGCATGACCGTGCTCATCACGCTGGCATGCATGGCCGCGTTCTTCGCCGGCAGACTCAAGTCCGGCCGCTCGCGCCGAATCCTGAGCTTGGTGTCCGCCGGCATCATGGCGATTTTGGGCGGCGTGACCATCACCGAAGCCGTACGGAGTCGTCTGACCGCGTAGCCCCGTGCCGGTATACTGTTCCGGGCCGTCTTGAGGCGGCCGCCATGGAACACGCATGTCAGAGAGAGCAGCATGAGCCAACCCGACCTTGATACGACGGCGCAGTCGCCGTCCCAGCCCGCAGCGGCATCGTCATCGATTCCCGCCGCGTCGAGCACCGGCGAACCCGCGACCGCTACCGGAACCAACCGCGAAACCGGCGGCAAAGACCACACCAAGCACGCACTGCACACGAATCTCAAGCGCGGCATGGAATCACGCCACCTGCAGATGATCTCGCTGGGCGGCGTGATCGGCACCGGCCTGTTCCTGAGCTCCGGCTACACCATCCAGCAGGCGGGTCCGATCGGCACGATCCTGGCGTACGGCATCGGCGCGGTCATCGTGTACCTCGTGATGCTGACCCTCGGCGAGCTGTCGGTGGCCATGCCGGTGACCGGCTCGTTCCACGTGTACGCCGAGAAGTTCATCGGCCCCGGCACCGGATTCGTGATCGCCATCCAGTACTGGCTCACCTGGACCGTGGCGCTCGGCTCCGAATTCACCGCGGCCGGCCTGCTCATGCAACGGTGGTTCCCGCACACGCCCACCTGGATATGGAGCGCGGCCTGCATCATACTGATCTTCACGCTCAACGCGCTGTCCGTGCGGTTCTTCGCGGAGGCCGAGTTCTGGTTCGCCTCCATCAAGGTGTTCGCCATCTGCGCGTTCATCGGCATCGGTCTGCTGGCGATCTTCGGCGTACTGCCGATGAAGGGCTACGACCATGCTCCGCTGTTCGGCAACCTCACCAAGGACGGCATCTTCCCGAACGGCTTCATGCCGGTGTTCGCCACGATCCTGACCGTCAACTTCGCATTCTCCGGCACCGAGCTCATCGGCGTGACCGCCGGAGAGACACGCGACCCCGAGACCGCCGTACCGAAGGCCATCCACACCACGCTGTGGCGTCTGGTGCTGTTCTTCATCGGCTCCATCGTGGTGATGAGCGCCCTGATTCCGTGGCGTCAGGCGGGCGTGGGCGAAAGCCCGTTCGTGCTCGTGTTCAGCTCCATCGGCATCCCGTACGCGGCGGACATCATGAACTTCGTGGTGCTCACGGCCGTGCTGTCCGCCTCGAATTCCGGCCTGTACGCCTCCACGCGCATGGTGTGGTCGATGGGCAACGAGGGCATGATCCCGCGCTGGTTCGCCAAGACGAACCGTCATGGCGTGCCGATGCTGGCCCTGTGCGCCGCGATGGCCGGCGGTCTGCTGGCGTTGCTGAGTTCGGTGATCGCCGCCTCGACCGTGTACCTGGTGCTGGTGGCGCTTTCCGGCTTGTCCGCGGTGGTGGTGTGGATTGCGATCGCGTACTGCCAGATCGTGTTCCGCAAGCGTTGGATCGCGTCCGGACATTCCGCGGACGAGCTCAAGTACAAGACGCCCGGCTACCCGTGGACCTCGTGGGCGGCGTTCATCCTGTGCACCGCATCGTTCCTGCTGGTCTTCTTCGACAAGGAGCAGCGGTTCGCGCTGGGGGCCGAGCTCGTGTTCATCGTGGTGTGCTACGCCGCGTATTTCGTGCAGCGCTGGTGGCGCAAGTCCCATCCGCGCGAGGAGGACAAGCCGCTGCAGCTGCCGTGAGGCTGTGCAAGGTTACGTAAGGCTGCCGATACGCACGATACGAAGTCGTGACGGTCGCCTCTGTGCCGGACCTGTATGCAAACGCACGCGGTCCGGCACAATTGTTTGCGGCACAGTTATTGGGCTGAATCTTGACCGAATCCGACTGAATCGTTTTCAGTCCAACAGCCGCGCCCGCAACGACGCGGCGTCGGTGAAACGGATGCCGGTCAGGCCCTCCGCGGTTCCGGCTTCGGCGTTCCATGGCTTGTCGTCCACGAAGGCCGTATGCGCGGGCTCCACGCCGAATCGGGTGATGGCGCGGCGGAAGATCTCCGGATCCGGTTTGTGAATGCGTTCGGCGCTGGAGACCACCACGTCCTTGAGCAGTCGCAGCGCAGGGAACATCTCGCGCGCCGCATCCACGTATTTGACGGTGAAGTTGGTCAGACCCCAACAACGCACCCCGGCCGCGTCCAAGTCACGCAGGAGTTCGGGCATGCCGGGCAGCATGCCGACCAGGGCCAAACGTTGCCGTTCGAAGTAGCGACGGAACGCCCGCAAGGCGGCGGTATCAGCCGTCGTACCATCACCGTCGTCACCCTCGCCATTACCGGAGTCGTCAAGCCCATGATGCACGGCATAATCGACGAGAATCCGCTCCTCGCTCCAACCCAGATCGGACAGCTCATCGTAATGCCAGAAGCCGTACGGATCAGCGCGGTCGAACAGCCGGTCGATGACCTCGGCCGGAGCCTGCCCCTCCAACGGCACGCGGGGTTTCCAATCGACCAGCACATCGCAGAAATCGAAGATCACATCGGTAAACGCAGCCATGGCCACTACCCTAGCCGGCCCATGCACCGTCGTTCCCGCAAAGTTCATCTACGGACCGCACCGCCGCGGCGCTACGGTGAATAGACTGAGATTGACATGGCCGTCAACGTAGGGGGAACAGTGGGGCATATGACCGGTCGCATCACCGCGTGCAGGTTCGGCGTCAACATGCTGAGGCTGTTCTGGTGGACCACGCTCATGACCACCATCGGGCTCGCGGCAACGCTCATCACCATGCTCGCCATATCATGGCCAGCGCCATGGGGCACGGCGTGGCCGGTCTGGACTGCGGGGCTCACAGCCGTAATCGTCATCGAATCCATCGTCTTCTGGATCGGCATCATCACCGTATACGTCACGTCGGTGCAGCTCGGCCTCAAAATCCGCGTGATCGGCATACTGTGCGGCTGGATACCCATCGCAAACCTCATCGCACTGCGACTCATCATCCGCACGGTCGGCGAGGAAGTGCGATTCGAGACCGCCAAGGACCAGCTGGACCGCGCGCGGGCATCCGAACGCATCTGCGCCACGCGACACCCGGTCCTGCTGGTGCATGGCGTGTTCTTCCGCGATACCGCACTGCTCAACTACTGGGGCCGCATCCCGGCGGAACTCCAGCGCAACGGCGCCACGATCTATTACGGCGAACATCAGTCGGCCGCGTCCGTGCCGGATTCCGCCCGCGAGCTGACCGCGCGCATCCGGCATATCGTGGAGACGACCGGATGCGGCAAGGTGAATGTCATCGCGCATTCCAAGGGCGGGCTTGACATGCGTTACGCCATCGCCCGCTGCGGGGCGGCGCCGTTCGTGGCCTCGCTTACCACCATCAACACGCCGCATCGCGGCTGCGGGTTCGCCGACTATCTGCTGACCAACATCCCGTTGCCTGTTCAGCACAAGGTCGCGGCCACGTACAACGCCGCGGCGGCACGATTGGGCGACACCAAGCCCGACTTCATGGCCGCGGTGCATGACCTGACTCAGGCCGGCTGCACGCGACTGAATGCCGAAATCGGCGACCGGGCGGAGCTGAGCGGCACGCGCGGACGCAACGCCGGCGGTGATGCCGTGCCACGCGACGCCGGGATTCGGACGCCGCAATCGCCGCACCCGCAATTCCCCGTACCAGCGTACGGGCCAGCTGCCGGGCCGGCGGATTTCGATCCCTTCGCCGGCATCGTCTGCCAAAGCGTCGGCTCGAAACTGGCGCACGCCACCACCGGCAAGTTCCCGCTGAACTTCACGTACCCGCTGGTCAAGTGGTTCGACGGACCGAACGACGGGCTCGTGGCCCAACCGTCGTTCCCCTGGGGCGAACAGTTCACTTGGCTGGAGCCGAACGGCATGCGCGGCATCTCACATGCGGACATGATCGACCTCAATCGCGAGAACATCCCCGGATTCGATGTACGCGAGTTCTACGTGCAGATCGTCGCCGCCCTCAAACGCCGGGGATTGTGAGAAATCACAGGGATTCCGTCTGCACCACTGCCGTTTCTGGGCATATACCTACCATGAATCGACCGCCATTCTCGATTCTGTGCATGCACGTACCACGAAGGCCCCGTCTCCCTGGTTTTCGTGATACGTATATGCCCAGAAATTCGTTTGTGGTACGTGTATGCACAGAATAACTGGCTGGTATATGCCCAGAAATCGACGCGGGCACTCCCCGTTTCGTCCGATAACAAAAAATCCCGCCAAACTTGGCGGGAGATGAAGGGTGGGCGATGTAGGAATCGAACCTACGACCCCTTCGGTGTGAACGAAGTGCGCTAGCCGCTGCGCCAATCGCCCAAGGGCACATAACAAAACCGGCAGTCGCCTGCCGGCCGTATGTGAGTGGGCGATACAAGATTCGAACTTGTGACCCCTTCCGTGTCAGGGAAGTGCGCTACCTCTGCGCCAACCGCCCGGGTCTAGGTCATCCGGCCGAGTGGCCGGCCTTCTGAGAGCGGACAACGGGACTCGAACCCGCGGTCTCAACCTTGGCAAGGTTGCGCTTTACCAACTAAGCTATGTCCGCATGTCGCTTGCGAGAAGCAACAGGTGAATAAGATACGCGCTTTTGCGAAAAAATGCATCTTACGGCGTGTCTCGGCGAAATTCCGCGGTTTTTGGATTTTCACCATCAGACGCAAATCACCTCAAACCACCTGAATCGAGTCACATTTCAATCGCAAATCAACCTGCACTTCGGAGTGTCGCGAGCAACAGACCGCACCACGAGCACCCGCCCGACGACCTCCAACTCACCCCAATCCATTCCAATCCGCATTCCATAATCTCACAATTCGGGCGCCGGCATATCCCACATCGTGCCGATCACGTCCTGCACCTCACGCCGACTCACGCCCTGCCGATGCGCCGCGGCCACGAGCACCTGCACGGCGGCCAGCACCTCGCACGGCGCCTCCTCCTGCTCCGCCACACGGGACGGCCGGCCGGCGCTCGTAACGATCAGCCCTTGCGATTCCAGCTCGCCGTACGCCCGCCGCACGGTCCCCGGAGCCACGCCAAGCTCGGCGGCAAGACCACGGATCGACGGCATTTCGGCGCCCGACGGCAACTCGCCGGAACGGATCAGCCCGGTGAACCGCGCCACGATGCCGTCGGAACCGCTGACATCCGTTCTGGCACATGCCCTGCAATCCACACCCGAATCAGCACCCATATCGGCACCTGCATCAGCACCAGCAAGCACGATCGAACCGGTCGCGCTACCATCGATGGAAGCCATCGTCGCATCCTTTCCGACAGGGTCGGCATTCCGAAACGCCGCAGTACCGCAGCCGGCGCACGGGTCCACCGCCCGGCATCACCCTGTATCAGCCAAAACCTGTATCAACCAAACGACACAGTACCACCTATTCAATACCGCAGAATTCCGCCATTCTTCACCCAAGGTGAAGCGTGTCCGCGGCACAATCGCACAATACTGAAGGTGATACGAATGCCGCCTCGGGCGCAGCGCGTCGGCCGCGCCGCCGGACGGCATCCGGCAGTCAATAAAACGAAGGGAAACATCATGACCAAGCTTCTGTTCATCGTGGGCAGCCTGCACAAGTACGGCTTCAACGACCAGCTGGCCGACGAGGCCAAGGCCCTCATCGGCGACCGTGCCGAGGTGAGCTTCCTGGATTACTCCGACGTGCCGTTCTTCAGCCAGGACGAGGAGTTCCCGACCCCGCCGGTCGCCGTCGCCGAGGCCCGCAAGGCCGTCGCCGAGGCCGATGGCGTGTGGATCTTCTCCCCGGAGTACAACTACAGCTACCCGGGCGTGCTGAAGAACCTGCTCGACTGGTTGTCCCGCCCGCTCGAGCCGTTCCCGGCCGAGTCCGCCTCCGTGCTGGCCGGCAAGAAGATCGCCATCTCCGCCGTGGCCGGCCAGTCCGCCGGCGCCGGCACCCGCGCCAAGCTGAACGAGGTGCTGGGCTTCAACAAGGCCGAGCTGCTGCCCGAGTCCGAGCAGGTGGGCGTGGCCCTGGCTCCGGAGGCCTGGGGCACCGGCAAGCTGGCCCTCTCCGACGAGGACAAGGCCAAGCTCGCCGCCGAGGCCGACGCCTTCCTCAAGTTCGTTGAGGCCTGATCCTTACCTCAGCGACCGAGTGACCGAGCGATACGTATAGGCATACATAGCCTCGCATAAGCTCTCACGGAAATGGGCCGGTAGCGCACTTCGGCGCCGCCGGCCCGTTTCGTCGTATTTGCCTGACTATTTGCCTGACCATGAGCCCCGCCAAGGCAAGGGCCGTCGAAGCAGGGACGACCGCTCACTTTCAGCGCTCGTCCTTCAGCGACCTGGCGGCCGACTGCGGAATCGCCTTGAGCACGCTCGCGATGACCGCACGGGCCTCGGGATCGGTCCCGCGGGCGGCTGCCACGATCTTCGGCAGCGCTTCGGTCCAATGTTGGGCCAGATCCGCGAATTGGCCATACCCGGCCGCGGCGAAGATGCCGTACACCTCGTCCACCACGATGCGCCTGCGTTCCTCGGGAATGCGGTCCAGCCATCCACTGATGGTCCGGTCGATGAGCTGCGCGCCGCGCGTGAGCTCGGGCACGGTCTCGAACTCGCCGTCCGCGATCTGCCAGGTGCCGCACATATGTTGCAGGATGCTCACCGCATCCGATCGCACGACGGTCCGCTGGGCGCCGGAATCCAGCAGCATGCCGATGATCGACGATTCCGGCACGGTCTTGTCGATTCGCCCCTCGACGTCCCGATAGCCATCCGACTGCACGACCGCAGCCGGGAATCCCGGCCCGTCATGCGAGAAGATGCGTGAGACACGGCCGGTTTCGCCGTGCTGTTCCAGCATCATCGTGGCGTAGGTGGCGAGGTTGCCGCCTTTGGAGTGGCCGCCCACCATGAGTTGCACGGGATTGCCGCCGAATGGCCCGGCACTGCGTACGGCGATCGATCGGAGATAGTCGGCGGCCAACCGTTGCGCGGGCACGGGGAAGGTGACGGCCATATTGAAGTCCTCCTTCCAGCCGACAAGTGTGCCTTCGGTGCCGCGGAACGCCACGTATAGGGTGGGGTTGCGCGACCCGTAGCCGGTGCAGTCGGTCAGGTCGAAGGTCATGGCGGCGAATTGCGTTTCGCTGGCCGGATCGGTGTGCTCGGCGGATTCGCCGATGGCCAGGCCGCGCCATCGCGGCGATTCGGCGAGCGCACGGAGCAGGTCGAGCCGTTCGCGGTTCACCGATTCCGAGCCGGCGCAGAACATGTCAGGGTAGTCCTCGGCACGCAGCATCGCGCCCAAGGGCACGGTAGCCACGGTTTTGGCCGCGTCGAATGCCGGCACGACGGCCATGGGCGGATGGACGTAGGAGAAATCGGACAGGACCAGCGAGTCCACTGCGGAGAACGGCTTGTCCGCGAAGGTGCGGAACTCGGTGCGCACGTATTCAAGCAGATTGCCCATGGCTCCACTGTAGCCGCCCTGGAGTGCCGCCGTGAATCCTGCGTTTGCGGCACAGGATTTTGCTCTACGGTCTACGGCAGACCGAATCAATCGTCCGCGTTGCCGTTGCTCGACGGTTATGCCGACGCATAATGGGTGTCATGTCCCAATCCGCACGATTCGCACGGCCGGTGCAGCCCGCACACCCCTCGTATTCCGCCACGGTCGTCACACCGATCGGGCGCATGCACATGGCGTCCGACGGCACGGCGCTGACCGAACTGTGTCTGGAGGACTGGTGGTGGGCGAAAAGCCGGAACGACGACGACTGCGGAACCGCGACCGGCGACGCCACAGCCGCCAGCATCCCCGATAACACGGCCGCAGCGGGCGATGCGCACTTGGATACCGTTGTCCTTATCGCACCGGAACACCGCGCGTCCGAAGGCGCCCGCGATATCTTCCGTCAGACCGGCGCCTGGCTCAAAGCCTACTTCACCGACGAGCACCCCGATTTCGGTTCCGCTCCCCCGCTCCACGCGCAGGGCACGCCATTCCAGCATGAGGTGTGGGCCCTCATCGCCGAAATCCCGTACGGCCGGACGGTCAGTTACGGCGACATCGCCGCCGAACTGGCGGAGCGACGCGGCGGCGGCCGTATGGCGGCGCAGGCCGTGGGCGGCGCGGTGAAGCGCAACCCCATCACCATCATCGTCCCCTGCCACCGCGTGGTCGGCTCCGGCCGTTCCTTCGGCGGCTACGGCGGCCGCCTCGACATCAAGGCCACTCTCCTCGACCTGGAAGGCGTGGACCTCTCCCGTTTCGACCTATAGGAAGACGACCGGCGAGTACCATCTCCGTCATACCCCACATCACCGGGAATTATGGCGGGAAAACGGGCGGGGATGTTCGCCGTGGGAGCATCGTCGGGAAGCCGCGCGCGGCGGAATCGTAGAATTTTTCTTACGTATGCAAACCGGCGCAGGACCGGCAGGAGCGTCGAAACGGACCGAAGCACACCAAAGGAGGGCAGCGGCATGGGCGACATCATCGAATACGCGCGCACCGAGACGCGAACGTTTGCCGAACTGCCGCTCAACGAGGTGGACGCGCTGATCTTCGGCACGCTCATCTACGAGGACGTGGCCGCGATCTGCCCCACGCTCATGCTGGACGAATCGCAGCCGCAATCGGCAGGCAGTTCCTTCGCGGCCCGCATCCGCGCGTTTGAGCCTCGTCACCCGCTCATCTGGTTCAGGGCGCTGTGGCATCCGGCGTTGGAGTCGGTAAGCCTTGCGGACGCGAACCAAGAACTGCACCGCTCGCTCACCACCGACGCGGACGACAAACCGCACGAGCCGCAAGTCGTTTCGGTCATCGATCCAAGCCTGACCCACCGTCTGTTCGAGGCGTGCGCCCTGTCCCCGCGATTCGCGGACGTGCGTCTCGGCGCGGTGGTCGAACACATCAACCGAGGCGAACAGACGCAGTTCGCAGCGGCCACGTTCCAGCTGCCGGACGGCCGCAACCGCCGCAATCCCACGCATAAAGGCACGCTCGTCATCTCCTTCCGCGGCACCGATGATTCGCTGATCGGCTGGAAAGAGGATTTCAACATGTCCTTCCAGTACCCGGTGCCGGCCCAACGCGCGGCGAGCGCCTATCTGGATACGGTGGCGCGCCTGTGGCAGGGGCCGATCATTCTGGTGGGCCACTCCAAGGGAGGCAATCTGGCGATCTACTCGGCCATGAACGCCGAGCCCAAGGTGCAGCGGCGCATCGAGCACATCTACTCGTTGGACGGCCCCGGCTTCCCACCGGAGATCGTGACCAGTCCGGCGTATCAGGCCGTGCAGCCGAAGGTGACGAAGATCGTGCCGGATTCGTCGATCGTGGGCATGGTCTTCGAGACGCCCGAGCCTTGCCGCGTGGTCTCGTCCGATTCCGACGGCATCATGCAGCATTCGGCGTACACCTGGCTGGTGGACGGCGACCGGTTCGTGACCGAACCTGATTTGAGCTCCAGCTCGCAACTGTTCAACGAGCAGCTCAACCATTGGATCGCGGCCCTGACCCCGGAGCAGCGTGAGCGTGCCGTGGACGCGCTGTTCCGTGTGCTGCACGCGAACGGCGCCACCAGTCTGAGCGACCTGATGGGCAACCTCCCCGCCGCGATTCCCTCCATGCTGGGCGCGTACGTGGGGCTCACACCCGAGGACCGCCGGCATCTGACCGAGGCGTTGGCGATTCTGTTCAAGGCGTCCACCGCCAAGCGCAAGCGCGCGACGACGACCGGATCCGCGGCGCAGAAGGCCGAAAAGCCCGGTTCGGCCGATTCCGAGCCTACGGCAACGACCGGCGGCGGCGCGTCCGCCGCCAACGACGACCGCAGTCTTCCGGCCAAGTAAGGCCGTTCGCATCCAAGCCAGCGCACCCTCCGCAATCGGATATTCCGTAATTGGGTATACTGTACAATAAATTATTTAGACAGCATGACCAACACAACCAGCGAAGAGAGGGAACGATGCCACGCCCACGCCATGATTCCGAAGTACTCCCGGCCAAGGAACGCCTTGAAAACGCCTTCTGGGAGCTGCTGGCCGACCGCGACTACCGCAAGATCACCGTCACGGACGTGGTGCGCGAGGCCGGCGTGAATCGCAATTCCTTCTACTACCACTTCTCCGGCCTGCCCGAACTAGCCGATTCCGCCATCCTGCATCAGGTGGAGGCCATCCCGCTTCCCCAAGCCCCGGATCCGAACGGCAATCCCGGCGAGCAGTGGCGCGAACGCATCACCGCGCTGCTCGCCGCCCCCGCTCCACGCCAGCGCCTCGACCGCCTGGCCCTGCTCGCCGGCCCGCACAGCACGCTGGATCTGACCGAATCCCTGCGTGATTTCGCCCGTCTGCAAATGCTCAGCATGCTTCAGCTCAACCCCGAGCACATCAGCCTCAAAACCGATCTCATGGTGGAGTTCACCGTGGGCGGCATGCTCGCCGTGCTCCAGCGCTGGCCGGAACTCAGCGACACCATCGAAATCAAGGACCTGCTCAAGGAGGACGTGGCCGTGCTGGCCATGGGCATCTACCTGGCCATGAGCCGCGAGGACATGCTCGCCTACTGGAACCGCATCTTCGTCCACAACGCACAGGGCCTGTCCGCAACCGGTACGCCGGCCGGTGAGGTTTCTCACAAGGCGCAATAGCCTGCAATGCTGGCGTTTTCGCGCCGCTCACGGGAAGATGGAACCATGACTGACGAGAACATCATGAATGTATCCGATCCCCGCGGCGGCAGCGACGCCGTCATCGCGGCCAACGCCAACACCCCCAC